>DAITMW010000004.1:20703-32928 GCA_036834945.1 Steroidobacteraceae bacterium | reverse complement strand
CCGAGAAGGATGCGATAGCCCGCGCCAGCCTGTACGCTGCGTTGTCGACGACCCGGGTGGGGACCCAGAAGTCGTTTCCGCGGCGCGCGGAGTTCGAGGAAGAATGGGGGAAGCGCCGCCTGTAACGAATAACAAACAGGAGGGGGATCATGTTCGTCGTCGAGAGCTATCCGCTGGCGGTGGTCTTGTGTGTCCTGACCATGTTCTGCTGGGGCTCGTGGGCCAACACCCGCAAGCTCGCGAGCAAGGACTGGCGCTTCGAGTTGTTCTACTGGGACTATGCGATCGGCGTGCTGTTGCTGACTTTGCTGCTGGGCCTGACCCTGGGCAGCACCGGAGGGGCAGGGCGCTCGTTCGGCGCCGACCTGGCGCAGGCCTCCGGCGACAGTATCGGCTCCGCCCTCCTGGGTGGCGCGATTTTCAACCTTGCCAACATACTGCTGGTCGCCGCCATCGAGATAGCGGGCATGGCGGTGGCTTTCCCGGTAGGCATCGGACTGGCGCTGCTCATCGGCGTCGTCGTGAACTACGTCGCCGATCCTGTTGGTAATTTCACGTTGCTCGCCGCCGGCGTCATCCTGGTCACGCTGGCCATCGTGTTGGATGCGGTCGCGTATCGCCGGCTGGCTGGCCCCGCCGTTGGAGTGAGCACCAAGGGGCTCATCCTCTCCATTGCCTGCGGCATCTTCATGGGGATGTTCTATCGCTTTGTCGCGGCCGCGATGTACGCGGACCCGGCGCATGCCGAGCCCGGCAAGATGGGGCCTTACGCCGCGGTCTTCGTGTTCGCCTGCGGCATCTTTCTCAGCAACTTCGTCTGGAACACGCTGGTGATGAAGAAGCCCTTCGTCGGCACGCCGGTGGCGTTCGGCGATTATTTCAAAGTGGGGCTCGACACCCACCTGACCGGCGTTCTCGGCGGCGTCATCTGGGGAGTAGGGATGTCGCTGAGCCTGATCGCCTCGGGACGCGCCGGGTATGCGATCTCCTACGGCCTGGGGCAGGGCGCGACCATGGTCGCCGCCTTCTGGGGTGTCTTCATCTGGAAGGAGTTTCGCGCCGCGCCTGCCGGCACGACGAAGCTGCTCACGGCCATGTTCGCGTGCTTCCTGGGCGGGCTGGCCCTGATCGTACTGGCGCGTATGACCTGAAGGAGGGTGGAGCCGCTTGATGGTACCAAGGTACCATAGTACCATCCGGCCCATGAAAGAGATCACCCGTGTGCAGACCGGCGTGCGCCTCGAGGCACGCCTGCTGAAGGTGCTGAAAGGGCTTGCGGCCGACCTCGAGATCTCCTTGGGCGACCTGCTGGAGGGGATCGTGTTGCACGCCTTCGAAGGCAAGGCGCCTTTCTCGGCGGCGACCTTGAAGAAAGTGAAGGCGCTGAAGGAGGTCTACGGGCTCGATCTGACCGCGGAGGATTCGCACCGGCTCCGGGAGAAAGAGTGATGACCGATCTCAGCGACCTGGCACGCTTCATTCGTGGCGAAGTCGATCCACGGACCTTTCCCCACAGTGAGCATGTCCGCATGGCCTTCGAGATGCTCCGTCGTCATGATTTCGCGGAGACCGCCTTCCACTACTCGGCGGCGCTGCGTGCCATGACGGCGAAGATCGGCAAGCCGGAGGCGTTCCATCAGACGACGACCATCGCCTTTCTCGCACTCATCGCGGAGCGGCTGCAGGGTGGGGGACGGGCGGATTTCACGGAGTTTGCCGCCGCGAACCCGGATCTCATGATGAAGTCCGTGCTGAAGCGCTGGTATAGCGCCGAGCGTCTCGCGAGCACGGCCGCACGCGCGACTTTCGTTTTGCCGGATCTGCAGGGCTGAATCAGGCCATCGGCCCACAGTCCGGCGTGTTGCAGTCGCCTTCGTCCTCGACTTGCACGGTCGTGTGCTCGACGTTCAGGCGCTCGCCTAGCCGTAGGTGGATGGCAGTGATGATTTCACGACGTTCGGTACCCGGCGCCAGGTTGGCGTGCAGGGTCACCATGGGGCGCTCACCTGTCATCGACCAGACGTGCACGTGATGCACACCGGTAAGGCCGGGAACGTGACCCATGAGCTCGTCCTCGATCCGCTTCACGTCGAACCCTGCCGGTGCGCCTTCCAGCAGAACGTCCGCTGCCTCGCGCGTGAGTGACCACGCCGAGCGGAAAATCAGTGCGGACACCAACAGCGACAGGATCGGGTCGGCCAGCGTCCAACCTTTGACGAGAACCAGCGCGGCCGCGATGCTGGCCATGCCGGAGCCGACGAGGTCGCTGAGCACATGCACCCGCGCGCCGCGCTCGTTCAACGAGCGGGCACCCGACAGTGTCAGGAATGCGGCCAGGTTGGCTACGCCGCCGATCAACGCGATGATCAACATCAGCCGGCCATTGACCTCAGGTTGGCTGCTGAGTCGCATGATCGCCTCATAGACGACCCACGCGGTCAGCAACAGCAACGCCTGGCCATTGATGAATGCCGCGAGCGGCTGGTAACGGCGATGGCCGAAGGTGCGTCGTGCATTCGCCGGTCTTCGGCCGACGCGTAATGCAACGATCGCCAGGATCAATGATCCGGAATCGGCGAACATATGCGCCGCCTCCGCCAGCAGGGCGATCGAGTTCGCGATGTAGCCGCCCACCGCCTCTATGACCGTGAAGCTACCCAGAATCATCAGCGCCAGAAGCAGTCGGCGCTCACTCGCGTCCTGACCGTGATGATGGTGAGTGTGCGAATGTCCGCCGCGGGCATGGTGATGATGGCCGTGTCGGTGCCCGTCGTCGTGCGAGCGGTTATGCTCGTGTCCGTGCTGGTGGGAGTGCGCCATACCTTAAGCAATTATCGCCGTCGCCGGCTTTTCAGTCACGCGGTACCACCTTACGCCTGACGCGTCGTCTTCGCGTGTGATCCGGCCGCGGTGGATCAAGCAGTTGAGATGGGCGACGCTTTCACCGCTGGCCATCGCGAGCATTTCTGAGCCGACGCGTCTTCGAAACAACAGGCTGAATACATCGATGGCGCGCTTAGGCTCGACCAGCGCCTCGGTAAGGCGGGTCAGCGCTGCCTCATGTCCACTGATGAGCTGCTCGAGCCGCGCCCAAAGCCCACGGAAGGGAAGGTTATGGGAAGGTAGAACGAGCACGTCGTCAGCCACTCGCTCCTTGATGGAAGCCAGCGACTCGAGCCAGTCTGTGAGCGGATCGGCATCGGGCTCTGTGGGAAAAACCGAAACGTTGGATGTGATCTTCGGCAGCACCTGGTCGCCGGAGATCAACAGTCGCTCCTGCGGACAATACAGGCTCAGATGCTCCGGAGAGTGGCCGCGACCCACGACGGCGTGCCACACCCGATCGCCGATGGTGATTGCCTCACGGTCCGTCACCCGCCGGAAGCTGTCAGGCAGTTGATACACCATCTTGCCAAACCGGCCGAACCGCGCCTTGTAGTCTTCCAACGCGTTCTCATCCCAACCACTGGCGCGGTAGAACTCAATGGCATCCGGCGGCGCCTCCCGCATGCTGTCGGCAACGAGCATGCGACACGTCACGTATTCCAAGCGGGTCATCCACAGCCGGCACCCGAATCGCCGCGTGAGCCACCCCGCCATTCCGATATGGTCCGGATGCATGTGCGTGCAGATCACCCGCTTGATCGGTCGATCGCCCATCGGGCCGGCAATGATCGCGCGCCAGGCCGCCGCGATATCGGGTGTTTGCATTCCCGTGTCGACGGCGGTCCAACCGTCGCCGTCTTCCAGCAGCCACAGGTTGATGTGGTCGAGCGCCAGCGGGAGCTGCATCCGCAGCCAGTGGATGCCCGGAGCGATCTCGAGGGTTTCGCCCGGTGGGGGTGGGGACTGCAGGGGATAAGTCAGCTCGCTCACCCTGCTATCCTGCCACGGCTCACGCGGCCACGCTTGGGGTGGCGTTCCCGCCGCGCCGCGGAAAGTCCTGCCACGCTTCGCGTGGCACGAGTTCTGTTAACGCCGTAGCGAAAATCCGCGGCGGGCTGCGACTCATTCGGCTTCTCGCACCGCGGGCGCCGTGGAATTCTGCTCACCACCGGACACGTACCAGCCTTCATTCCGAGGCAGGAAGGGTGAGATGAATTCGCGCAAGCCGAAGCAGGACGTCGAGTACTTGATCGAGTGGGAGACCACGCAGCCGCAACTCGTGGAAGCGGTGCCGGCCCGGAAGGCCCCTGCGGTATCGCCGCGTCCTATGTGGGACGCGAAGTCCGAATTGATTATCGACCTCGGTGGCAACAAGCCGCGGTCGCGTCTGCATTAGAACAGTCGAAGCGTGCCCCGCGAGTAGCGGGGCACGCCTGTCGATCACGCGATCTCAGTGATGGTCGTGGTGATCGTGGTCGTGATCATGATCATGACCGTGGTCATGGTCGTGGTCGTGGTCATGGCGGTCCTCACGACGCTCTTCCCGGCGAACCTCGCGCTCATGAGCCTCGTGCATCTCATGCCGGAAGTGCTCTTCTCGCTCGCGCTCATGCATCGCGTGCCGAGGCGTGTACACGTCGTGGTACCACCGCTCCGAAACGAAGTACACGGGCCTGCCGCATGCGCCGTACTCGTGACAATGCTTCGCCCAATGCCTCTCATAGCCCGGCGGCACGTGTAAGTACATCGGCGGTGGCGGAGTCGCGACGACTTCGCGTGATGGCACTGCTATGACGGGCCTCGCCATGATGAGCTCAGGGGCGGGGACGTCTCCCCCAATCGTGAGCTGGCCATAGACGCCAGGCGTGTTCAGATTGACGGAGATACCGACATCACCCGCGAATGCCAGCGTCTGTACGGCCAGCGACGCGGCGGTGCCGGCGGCGATGCGGATGATCCAGGAGGTTGTGGCTTTCATAGCTTCCCGTATGTGTTGGATTCAATAGCACTGTCGTCACTTTGCGACAGCGGTCCCCTTGGACGGACGCCGGCATCCTAATCGCACTCCAGGCTTACAAATCGTTACAGGGATCACGGTTTGCCAAGCGATACGCGGTCCTGTAAAAGACTCCGGCTCCTTGGGGAGTAGCCGCCCGGCTTCAGACCGGGCCGTACGTCAACACACTTGGGCGCAAGCCCATGGCGTACGGGGCAGCGGCGGCCGGTCTATCCGGCCGACGTCAGCGTGGCGAGACCAACGGCTGCGACTCCGGCAACGAGCGGCGGAGGGGCGGCCGTTGCTCGTCGTCCGCTCGGCCTGGAGTCTTGATGGAATCTTTCCTGGTCTCTCTCTCGAGTGTCGCGATCGCGGAAGTCGGTGATCGCACCCAGCTCCTGTCGTTGATGCTGGCCGCGCGCTACCGGAGGCCCTGGCCGATTCTGGCCGGTGTCCTGTGCGCCACACTCGCCAATCACGCTATCGCGGGTATCGTCGGTGTTCACCTGGGCCGATTCCTGACACCCGGGAGACTGGATGCTGTCGTAGGCTGCAGCATGATCGGCATGGCGTTGTGGACGCTGAAGCCCGATACCCTCGACGAGAGCAAGAGTGGCGCGGGCCGTTCCAGCGCTTTCATCGCAACCCTGTGCGCATTTTTTATCGCGGAGATCGGCGACAAGACACAGGTCGCCACCGTGGCTCTCGCCGCCGCCTACTCGAACCTGCTGGGAGTCGTCGCGGGCACGACCGTTGGCATGCTGCTCGCAAACGCGCCCGTGGTGTTTCTCGGTAAGGCTTTCTCGGACCGCCTGCCGCTCAAGGCCATCCATTACGTGGCGAGCGCGTTGTTCCTCGTCCTCGGTGGAGTCTTTCTATACCGCGCGTTGACCTGACTCTCACGGTCTGTCAGGCAGTTCGAACTTCACGTTGAAAGTCAGCTGGGCGGACCGGCCGGTGGGGTTGTCATATTCAAACACGTGGGCCAGAGTCGACGCCGCAGCGCCGAACCCCATGTTCAGCGGGTCTTCGGACAGGATCAACGTGTCCGTGGCACGGCCGTGTGCGTCCAGTATCACCTGTATGCGTACCAGTCCCGGCACGCCGCGGCGCATCGCATCCTTGGGATAGTACTTCTCCAGCCCCGCAAACCCGGGTGGGGTTTTGATGGCTTGCGGCGCCAGCTGGACGGGCGCGGCGGCCGGGCCGAAGGGCGCCGCCGTTGCAGCGACGGCGGGCAGCATTGCGGCCAACACCAGCAGGCGCCTGGTGGTGCCGGGTAGCGCCGAAGGTGACATGCCCGACAGAATTCGTTCGATGCGGCATGTGATGTTTGTTTGTGCCATTGCGATCGGGGCGCCGCCGCCACGCGCGCGTTGCCCGGCAAACTCGAGGAGTATTTCGGCATAGCCGGCGTGATCGTCCAGGGCCACCAGGGCCGCCTCATCGCTGGTGGTTTCCGCCAGTGCCGCCAGGTGCCGCTGCAGCCACCAGGCCAGCGGATTGACCCAGAAGAGGCCTGTATGCAGCCGGGCCAGCCAGAGGATATGACAATCCCAGTGCAAAACATGCGCGCGCTCGTGAGCGATGACGGCTGCCCGCTTCCGCGAGCTCCACTCGGAGAACGACGGCGGCAGCAAAATGGTTGATCCGAACGTTGCCGGACTCGAAACCTTCGGGCTGACGCGTACGTCGAGGTCACCAACCCAACTGGCGCGCAGCACCGCTGCATCGCGGCGAATCCGCGACATCCGGACCAGGCTGCGCGCATATCGGAAGAGCAGGGCAAGGCCGACCAACGCGTAGCATGCCGAGGCGCCATTCCATACCGGGTTCCAGTGACCCGACTCACGGCCGGCCGCTTGTAGCGTGAGGATGTAGTCCGGCGCTTGGATGACCGTCGCCACGTGCGCACGCATGACGAAGGGGATGGCAAGTGAGGCCACCAGCACGGCGGACCAGAGCATTTTTTGCAGATGAGGATTGCGCGAGCGGGTCAGGATCAGCGCGAGCCAAAGGAGCAGGCCGAGCGCGAGCGAGCGGAGCACGGCCTCCGCGACGATGGAGATCATGATCGTGAGCCGCTTTTGGCCTTGGCGACTTTCTCGGCCAGGCGTTGCAACTCACGCCGGTCCAGAATCT
Source organism: Steroidobacteraceae bacterium (assembly GCA_036834945.1). Classification (GTDB taxonomy): domain Bacteria; phylum Pseudomonadota; class Gammaproteobacteria; order Steroidobacterales; family Steroidobacteraceae; genus 13-2-20CM-66-19. The sequence goes on along the minus strand of DAITMW010000004.1, from coordinate 25,904 downwards.
CCGCGTCCACCAGTCCGGTGAGCACCTCTTCGACCGACCCGTTGCAGAAGCGGTCGACGATGCCTTTCACTGCACGGGCCGCCGCATTCGCGCGGCTCTCGGTCGCACTGTAGAGGAAGGTGCGACTCTCGGTCGTATGGCTGATATAGCCTTTCTCCTCGAGCCGCTTCAGAACCGTGCGGACGGTGGATTCTTTCAGCGGCCGCCCGAGCTTTTTCTGGACGGTATCCGCGGTCACGGGACTGTGCTTCCAGACCAGCTCCAGGACTTCGCGCTCCAGCTCGCCGAGGTCGGTAATCTGATGGTCCATGAGCTACCTCCAGTAGTGCTACGGATTGTGGCATTACAGATAGCGGTTGAACCAGTCCCCCACGGCGGTGCGGGCCTGCGCGAGGGTCCGCGGATCGGCCCAGTTGTGCGAGATACCGGGGGCGATCGTCAACTGCAGGCGTCGCTCATTCCCCGAGCGTTGGTACACAGGCCGCAATGATTCCGCGAGCGACAGGGTATCCGCGGGAGCGATCATGTTGTCATCCGCGCCTTGGAAAAGCAGTAATGCCCGCGGTTGACTGGCGGAGCCGGCGACTTCGGTGCCGTGTTGAGCTGCGTCAGTTCGCGCGGCGAGCTGACGCGAAGCATCCGACCAGGCATACGGGTGTTTTGTCGCGCGCTCCAGGGCGCCGACAGCCGATCGCAACCCTGAAGGTGCGTTGATCGTCACCGCAGCGGACACCGGCGTCCTGGGGTCCATGAGTGCGACGAGCACGGCGGCTCCCCCGGCCGAGAATCCAAACAATCCAACCTTGTCGTGCGGGCGCAGGCAGCCGAGTTTGTGCAGCTCATCCAGAACCGTCGGCAACTCTCGCGCGGCTCCCACGACGACCGGTTCGAAAATCTTCAGTCCGTAGTCCTGCGCCTGGCGCTGCGCCAGGGACTCCTCACCGGCGGCTGGCGTGCGGGCACCAAACAGTGGCAACCCGAGGTAAACCTTGACGGCAGGCACATCGTCCAGCGGCAGATCCTTCATGAGATCCGCCTCGCTCGCGGGTGGCCCGAGGCCGTGCCACAGAACAATGGGTGGCTTCCGGATGCTCGGCGGCACCCTGAGGATGGCGGGCACGCCAGCCAGTGTCGTTTCCACCGTTCTCACGGATGCCGCACGACCATCCCGCGAATCGGCGGCACAAGGAAATCGCTCGGCGGCATTCGCGCTGGCTGCGCCGAGAGCGAGCAGGGCAAGTAGTATGAGCGCCTTTAAATCGCTCATTCCGAGCTTGGCTGTAACGGCTTTGTCACAATAGTGTAACATCAGTTTTCCTTTCGAGGTTTCAGCGCGCATCAATGATGGTGCAACCGCCAGAGCAAGGACGTTGGCGTCGTGTTCGCGCAGCAGTGGACGGCTACGCGAGCTCCCTCGTACGGCTCATTGGTGAGTCCTACGGCGCGGATGCTATCCAACGCGCGTGGCGCGAGTTCAGGCTGCGCGACGACACGACGTTCAGCGTCGACGATCCGCACGCCGAGCTGTTCTTTTCGTGGTTGTTTCATCGCTGGACGCCGAAGGAGAAGAATGGGGTTCAACCTACCCGCGCGTACCTTGCCCTGCACAGTGCCTCGCTCGATCCGTTGTTGCGCGGCTATCTCGAGGCCTGCCTGGTGACCCAGTTTGGCTTCTACCACGTCCTGCAATGCCGGCCCGGAGCGGGTTTCGACGTCCGCGACGTGTTGACCTCGCGGGAGCTCGAGGTGAATGAGTCACTCGCATCCGTATCGGTAACGAGCGGCGACATCATCTTCGCGTATCTGCCGACCGTTGAGGGGATCGTTCTCGTGGATGCCATCTCACCTTTCAGTTTCCCTTCAACCTTCGCCGCGAGTATCCGCGGTGACCGTGACGAGCGCTTCAGCAGACCGACGGACCGGTCCCAGCGCAAGTTGTATTTCGCGCTCCTGAATTCCTATTTGCTGTACCGGTAGACTCCCTGCACAGTCCGCGTATCACTGCACCGGTACCCCGTGTACCTGAACAGTGATACTACGTGAGCCAGGTCAAATTCCCCCCAAGGATCTTCGCATGCGCACTCCCATCTTCCAGGTCGACGCCTTCGCGAGCCGCCTGTTCGCCGGCAACCCCGCGGCCGTGATGCCGATGGAGCGCTTTCCGTCCGATGCGGTGATGCAGGCGATCGCCGCCGAGAACAACCTCGCCGAGACGGCCTTCCTGGTTCCCGAAGGAGACGACTACCGGCTGCGTTGGTTTACGCCCGCCGTCGAAGTGCCCCTGTGCGGTCACGCTACGCTGGCGAGCGCCGCGGTGGTCATGGAGAGACTGCAGCCGGGGCGCACCAGTGTCCTGTTTCATTCCGCCAGCGGGCCGCTGACCGTGACCCGCAAAACAGGCGGTTACGTCATGGATTTCCCGGCGCGGCCGTCCGAGCGGATATCAACACCGCCCGGCATGGCCGAAGCCCTGGGACTCGCGCCGCTCGAGGTGCATGCGAACTCATTCAACTACATGGCCGTCACGGAGAGTGAGGCGAGCGTGCGAGCGCTCGATCCCGACATGCCGGGCATCGCCAGGCTCGATCGTAGTGGTGTGATCGTGACGGCGCCCGGGGAGGGCAGGTACGACTTCGTAAGCCGCTATTTCGCGCCCGCCAAGGGTATTCCGGAAGATCCGGTGACCGGCTCGGCCCACTGCATGCTGGTGCCCTACTGGGCGCAGCGCCTCGGCAAGACGTCGTTTCAGGCCTTCCAGGCCTCGCGCCGCGGCGGCGAAGTCGGCTGCGGGCTGCACGGCGATCGTGTCGAGTTGGAAGGCGCCTGCGTGTTTTACCTGGAAGGTACCGCGGAGTTCTGACGATGCTCAAAGGATCGTGTCATTGCGGCTCGGTGAAGTTCCGCGTGGCGGCCGAGATTACGGAGCTCACGACCTGCGACTGCTCGCTGTGCGCGATCCGCAATGCGGTGATGGCGAAGGTGCCCGAAGCTGCGCTCACGGTAGTGGAGGGCGAGTCGGTGTTGACGCTGTATCAATGGAACACCCGGCGCGCCAAACACTACTTCTGCAGCCGTTGCGGCATCTATGTGTTCCACCGCAAGCGGTCCATGCCGGACCACTTCGGCATCAACGTGTTCTGCCTGGAGAATTTCGCTCGGTCGGCGCTGCCCGTGCGGGCGACCGAGGGCCTCAATATGACGATCGAGGACCCGGCGGCGCGACCTGAGTGGCCTGGTCCGAGGAGCGCCTAGCCGGCCGCCGCGATCCCTCCATCAACGTGCAGGATCTCGCCGTTGATGAACGCAGCAGCGGGACTCAACAGGAACACGATGGCGTCCGCGACGTCGTCCTCGTGTCCGAGCCGTCGCAAAGGGATGGTCCGTGAGCGCCGCTCGTATTCCGCCTTGTCGTTGAGCCCGACTGCTCCCGGTGTTGGAACCGATCCCGGGGCGATGGCGTTCACGCGCACACCCTGGGGGCCGAGCTCCGCCGACAGGGTCTTGGTCAAAGTCACCAACGCACCTTTGACACAGCTGTAAATGGCCGTGTTGGGATAACCACGCTCGGCCACGGGCGAAGTCAAATTGACAATGGACGCGCCGCGATCCGGCTTGCGGTGCTGCAACAGTGCCTGGGTCCCCCAGACGGCACCCTTGATGCCGATGCCGAGCATCTGGTCGGCGATCTTTTCCGACACCGCGGTGATCGGCTCGTAGCGCAGGAGCATGGCGTTGTTGACCACGGCATCCAGGCCGCCGCCGGCCTCGCGTGCGAACTCGTCGGCCGCTGCCAATAACGCTGTCTGGCTCGACACATCCGCAGCGTAAGAATACGCACGGCCGCCGCTGGAGCGAATCTGCTCTGCGCCGGCCTTCACGCTCTGCGCATCGATGTCGACGAGTCCCACAGCGGCGCCGAGGCGGGCTAGCCTGACGGCCATAGCGAGCCCTAGCCCGCGCCCGGCGCCGGTGATCAAAACGGATTGCTCGGAAATCTCCGGTAGTCGCGCCACGATGGTTCCTCTAAAGAGCTGGCCGCCTCACAGAGCCTGGTACAGCGCGTCGATCAGACGCGCCGCGCGCGGTCCATTCGTGCCGACCGCGTGCATCTTGTTGCAGGCATAGGAGAAGCCGATGCGTGCATCGGGGTCCGCGAACCCGATCGAGCCGCCGATGCCGTGGTGTCCGAAAGATCGCGGGTTGGGTCCCATGTACACCGCGGCCGGCGTGTTCAACAGCACGCCCAACGCCTGGTGATAGGGGCGGTCCTGCATCAGCTCCGTAATGTTGTGTTGCTCCGTGATCATGGCCTCGATGGATGCCGGAGAGCTCAGGCGCACGCCGTCGACCGAGCCTCCGCGGGCGAATGCGCCATAAATTCTGGCGACGCCGCGCGCATTGCCATGTCCGCTGCCGCTGGCGATCTCGCATTCACGCCAGATCTTCGAATTCAGGGTCACCGGCCAGGGCTCGGCCGGGTTCTGTACGAAGGCCTTGCTGCGCAAGGTATCTTGCTCGACCTCCTTGGCGGCGAACAGCCTGGCGTCCATGTTGGGCATGACCTGGGCGACGCGCGCCTGGTCGTGCTCGGACATGCTGCCGAGAAAGAAGTCCGCGTGCAGCGGCCGGGCCATCTCGTCGCGAATGAATTGTCCAACGGTCTTGCCCGTAACTCGCCGAATGATCTCGCCCAGCAGGAAGCCCTGAGTATGAATGTGGTAGGCCGCTACCGTGCCGGGCTCCCACAACGGGGCCTGCTTCGCCAGCGCCTCGCAGGTCGCCTTATGGTCGAAGATCGCACCGGGCCACATGGGGTCGGCAACGATCGGCAAGCCTGCGCGGTGATCGAGGATGAAGCGTACCGGCAGCGACTCCTTGCCGTTCTGGGCGAACTCCTCCCAGTAGCGCGCGACCGGCGCATTGACGTCGACCAGCCCGCGGTCAACCAGAATGTTGAACGCCATCCCGGTGATGCCCTTGGACACGGACATCATGCAAACGAGGGTGTCCCGCTGCCATTCGCGTTGTTTGGCCCCGTCGCGCCAGCCACCCCAGAGATCGACCACGGTGCGTCCGTCGATGACCACGCTCACCGCCGAGCCGACTTCGTCCTCGGTGCGGTAATTCTCCTGGAATGCACGCAGCACGGGCTCGAACTGGGGCTCGAGCATCCCGTTCACCGGTACGGCGGCGCCGCGCGC
>DAITMW010000004.1:0-20603 GCA_036834945.1 Steroidobacteraceae bacterium | reverse complement strand
AGGGGTAGGCCAGTATGTTGAGCTATGCAAGAGGGGGTGGCCACGCGAATGACCGAGCGCGACGCGGATGTGTTTGATTATGTGATCGTCGGGGCAGGCACTGCCGGGTGCGTGCTGGCCAGCCGCCTGTCGGAGGATCCCGCGGTACGGGTGGCTCTGATCGAAGCCGGGCCGATGGACCGGCATCCATTCATTCACATACCGGCCACCGTCGGCGCCGCCATCTCCGTTCCACGACTGAACTGGCGTTTCATGACGGCGCCCCAGACGCATCTGAACGGCCGGTCGATTCCCATCCCGCGTGGGCACGTCGTTGGCGGCTCCGGTTCCATCAACGGGATGGTCTACTTTCGAGGGCATCGCACGGATTTCGACGATTGGGCCGCGGCGGGCAACCCCGGATGGAGCTATCGTGAGGTGTTGCCTTACTTCCTGCGATCCGAAAACAATGACGCCTACCGTGGCTCGCCGTATCACGGGCAGGGCGGCCCGATGAATGTCATTTTCATCAAGCGGCCCAATCCCATGACTCCGGCGTTTCTCACGGCCATGGACTCGCTCGGCTACAAGCGCAACGATGACTTCAACGGTCCGGAGTCGGAAGGCTACGGCCCGCGGCAGGGCACTATCGCGAAGGGTCGCAGGGTCTCCACCGCCACGGCGTATTTGAGGCCCGCGAGCGGGAGATCCAACCTCACGCTTATGACCGACACTCGCGTGTCACGGATCCGTATTGAAAACCGCCGCGCTGCGGGCGTCGACCTGATCACGACCGGCGGGACACGAAGTTTGACGGCTCGCAGGGAAGTCATCGTATGTGGTGGCGCGGTCCTCTCGCCGCAACTGCTGATGTTGTCCGGCATCGGCCCCGAGGGCGCCCTCAGGACTGCCGGCGTCGAAGTCAAACACCACTTACCGGGCGTTGGCGCCAACTACCACGACCACCTGGCCGTTGGCGTGCTCATGGAGATGGATAACTCCGAGTCCTACGGCATTTCCTGGCGGGCCGCGCCGCGCGACCTGGCCAACATCCTCGAATATGCGCTCTTCAGGACCGGCCCGCTGTCGAGCAACGTGTTCGAAGCCACGGGTTTCGTGCGGACCTTGCCGCAACTGACGCGGCCCGACGTCCAGGTCGTATTCCAGGCGGCCCGCCGCAACACGAATACCTTTCCTTTCCCGCTAGGCCACGGCTTTGCGATCAATGTCCTGAATCTCTATCCCAAGAGCCGTGGAACCGTGCGGCTGGCGGGCCCCGATCCGAGCGCCGCACCGGTAGTGGATCCCCAGCTTTTCAGTCATCCCGACGACATCGCGACGATGTTGCGGGCCCTGAAGATCGGTCGGCGCGTCTCGCAAGCGGCCGCCTTCAGCCGCTATCGGGCGGTGGAAGTGCAGCCGGGTCCGGCGGTGCAGGAGGATACGGCGCTCATTGAGTACATCCGCAGGGCTGCCTCGACGGTGCATCACCCATGCGGCTCTTGCCGGATGGGCTCCGACGGCAACGCGGTTGTGGATCCGCAGTTGCGTGTGCACGGAATCGACGCTCTTCGCGTCGCTGATGCGTCGGTCTTTCCGAGCGTGGTCGGCGGCAACACCAATGCGGCCGTTGTCATGATCGCGGAAAAGGCCGCCGACCTGATCCGCGGCATTGCCGCCCCCAAACCCATCGACTTGCCGCTGGCGCGGTCGGCGTAGGAGCTTCGAAACCATGGCCGTTGCGAACATCAAACACTGGAAGGTCGGCGACGTCGAGATCGCGCGCCTCGTCGAGGTCAACGCGTTCGAGGACCACATCTGGATGCTGTTGAAGGACGAGACGGCGGACTTCCTCAAGCGTCATGCGTGGCTGCGCCCGCATTTCGCGACACCGGAAGGGTTGATGATCATCTCCTTCCAGTGCTTCGTGCTGCGCTCGCGCGACAAAACGGTCATGATCGACACTTGCATCGGTGCCGATCGCAAGCGCGAGTACGATGTCTTCTGCAACCTCGAGACCACCTTCCTCGATGACATGAAGGCGGCCGGCTTCCCGCCGTCGAGTGTGACCACGGTGATGTGCACCCACCTCCATTTCGATCACGTGGGTTGGAACACGCACCTGGTGAACGGCAAGTGGGTGCCGACCTTTCCCCAGGCGCGCTACCTGTTCGGCAAGCAGGAGTACGATCACTGGGTCCACATGCGCAACACGGGCGGATACCACGATTTCGCGCATATGGACGATTCAATCACACCGGTCGTCGCGGCCGGGCTGGTGGATTTCATCGGCCCCAACCACGAGATCACCGACGAGGTTTCCCTGTTTCCGACACCGGGGCACACACCGGGACACGTCAGTGTGCTGATCCGCAGCCGGGGCGAGGAAGCCGTCATCACCGGTGACCTGATGCACCATCCCATTCAGCTCAGCTATCCGCAGCGTCATGCCAACTTCGACATGGACAAGGATCAGGGTGCGCGGACGCGCCAGGCATTTGTCGACCGCTTCGGGGGTCGCGATACCCTGGTGATCGGTAGTCATTTCAGCGATCCCACTTCGGGGTGGATCGTGCGCGATGGCGAGAGTTGGATCCTGAAAACCTGAAGCGGGGGCGGCGGTGAAAGAAGCCTACGTTTGCAATGACGACCTCTTCAACGCGGAGGCGGTCCGCAACGCGCGAGCTCTTGACGACAACCTGCGGGAACTCGCGCCCGTCGTGAAGCTATCGCGCGAGAACATCACCATGATCGCGCGCTACGAGCACGTGTCGGCGGGGCTGCGTGACTGGAAGACATTCTCCTCGACGTCGCGTCCGTGGCACGATCCGAAGTCTGTGCGCCCCGAGTTACTGCTCACGGACGATCCTCCAAAGCACACGGCAGTTCGCGCGGTCGTTGCGAACGCGCTTTCGCCTAAAGCTCTGTCGAAAATGGCGGAGGCCTTTCGGGCCGATGCGCAGGCACTGATCGCCGGGCTGAAGCACAAGAGCGGCACCGTCGTCGACGCCGTAGCGGAGATCACCCGACCGTTTGTCTACAAGGTGCTGCCCGACCTGCTGGGCATACCCGTACCGGGGCGCGAGCACATGTATGCCTTCGGCAATATGGTTTGGGCGACGATGGGCCCGATGAACGAGCTCTTCGCGGAGGCCATGCGCGACACCGGGCCGGTGGTCGACTGGGCCGTGCAGTGCTGCAGCCGCGAGAATCTCGATCCGGAGGGGTTGGGTATGCAGATGTTTCTCGCCGCGGATCGCGGGGAGATTACCCAGGACGAGGCGAAACTCCTCGTGGGCATACTGTTGTCCGCCGCAGCGGATACCACGATCATAACAATGGCGAATGCCATCCGCGCCTTCTCGATCTATCCTGACCAATATCAACTCGTCCGTGCCAATCCCTCCCTGGTGCGCGCGGCGTTCGAGGAGAGTCTCCGCTGGGATTCGCCGTCGCGTATGGCGGGTCGCATCGCGATGCGCGACGTCGAGATCGACGGCATCGTGATTCCTCGAGGTGAGCGCTGTGGTCTGATGTTTGCCGCGGCGAACCGGGACCCGCGCAAGTGGTCCGAGCCGGATCGATTCGACGTGCAACGTGACAATCGGGGGCACGTCGGTTGGGGTTATGGCGTGCACTCCTGCGTGGGTCGCGTGCTCGCGGGGCTCGAGGCGGACGCGTTGTTGGGGGCGATCGTTACGCACATCGAGCGTTTCGAGCCTGCCGGCGAGCCCGAGCCCTGGATGACCACGATCGGTCACGGTCCGGAAAGGCTTCCGGTCAGATTCCACGCAAGCGCCTGAAAAGCGCGGCAATCGGGGCGTCCACCATGAACAAACGGCTGTATCCCTGGGTACTGGTCGGCCTGCTGAGTTTCAACTTCGGCGTGGTGTACTTCGATCGCAACACCCTCAACTTCCTGATGCCCCTGATCCAACCCGAGCTGCACCTGTCCAACAGCCAGATCGGCATACTGGGCTCGGTGCTGGGTCTGAGCTGGGCCATCGCCGGGCTGGGTATCGGCCGGCTGTCGGATGCGACCGGGCAGCGCAAGATGCTCCTGGTCGTATGCGCCCTGGTGTTCTCGGCCGCTTCCGTGTTGCAGGGTTGGGCGAGCGGGTTCGCCATGCTGGTGGCGACCCGGATCCTGATGGGATTCGCGGAAGGGGGCGTCATGCCCATCAGCCAGACGCTGATCGCCGCGGAAGTCGACCCGGCCCGACGCGGCCTCGCGATGGGTATCACCCAGAATTTTGCCGCCAACCTTCTGAGCAACTTTTTGGGCCCCATAGTGGTGGTGGCCATCGGTGAGGCGTTCGGCTGGCGGCGCGCCTTCTACCTGGCGGGTATCCCGGGTGTCGTGGCCGCATTGCTCATGTTGTGGCTGATCCGTGAGCCAACGCGGGAAGAGGTGGCCCAACAGGCCGCAACGGCCTCTATCGGCCGTGATGCGTGGAAGCACCGCAATGTGCTGCTGTGCATAGCCTTGTCCATTCTGCTCGTGGCCTTCGTCGTCGTGTTCGCGATCTTCATGCCGCTATACCTGGTCAACGTCCGTCACCTGTCACCTGCGGCGATGTCGTGGCTGATGTCGATGTTCGGCTTGACGTCGATGGGCTTCGCTTTTCTGGTCCCAGGCTCGTCCGACGTGTTGGGGCGGCGTCCGGTCGTCATCTCGATGTCGTTGATCGGCGCATTGATCCCGCTCGGCGCCCTGTTCGTCGATCAACCTTTGTGGGTGGTTTTCGTGCTGTTTGGTCTGGGCGCGGCGATCAGTGGCTGTTTCCCGCTGGCCATGGCGACAATTCCCTCCGAGACGGTCCCACCGCGACAACTGGCGACCGTCCTGGGCCTGACCATGGGTCTCGCGGAGTTCATCGGCGGCGTCGCCGCACCGACGCTCGCGGGTTGGGCCGCCGATGCCCGCGGCTTACAGGCGACCCTGTGGATCCTGATCGGGCTCAGCGCGGTCACCGGCGCTCTGGCGTGTTTCATTCAGGAGACCGCGCCGCGGGTGCTACACCGACGAGTCGCGGCTACAGCCGGATGACGATCTTCCCCAGAAACTGGTCCGACTCCATCAGCTCGTAGGCCGCCGGCGCATCCTTGAAGTCGAATACCTTGTCGATGATCGGCTTGACGCCGTGTTTCTCGATGAAGGTGTTCAGGGCTGCGAAGTCCTCGCGCGAGCCGACGTAGATTCCACTGACACTGACGTTCCGATCCAACAGTGGTAGCGCCGGGATGGTGCCGCCAAAACCTCCCAGGCCTCCGATCAGGGCAATGTGGCCGCCCGGCGCGACACTCGCAAGCGCGTGCGGCAGTGTGTCCTTGCCGCCCACCTCGAGTACTTCATGGACGCCCGTTCCACCGGTGAGCGCCAGCACCGGTTTGTCCCAGTCGGGAGTCGTCTTGTAGTTGACAGTACCGAACGCGCCGAGTGCTTTGGCGCGCGCCAGCTTGGCATCGCTCGAACTGGTGATGATGGGCCTGGCACCCGCCGCGAGCGCGAGTTGCAGACCGAAGGTCGACACGCCACCGGTTCCTTCGAGCAATACGTAGTCGCCCGGCTGAATCCGGCCACGCGTGAACAAGCCATTCCACGCGGTGACTCCGACGCAGGGGAGGGTGGCGCCTTCCTCGAAGGAAAGATTCCTGGGAAGGCGGATGACACCCTGCTCATTCAGGGTCGCGTACTGCGTCAGCATTCCGTCGAGGCTGCCGCCGAGTGCGCCGCTGGCGACGTTCTCAGGCGGACGGCCGCTCACCCAGTTCTGGAAGAAGATGCCGGCGACGCGGTCACCCACCCGGAAGCGGGAGACGCCGTGTCCAACAGCAACAATCTCGCCGGCGCCGTCGGACAGCGGCACGATGCTGTCGCGCGAGCCCACCGGGTATTGTCCCTTCATGACAAACACGTCCCGGCGATTCAGCGACGTCGCGCGCACGCGGATCAGAACCTCGTGTTCCCCAGGCAACCGGACAGTTGCGCCCGTCAATTCGAGCTTGTAGCCGTGGGAGCTGCCACGAACCAGTCGATATTGCTTTTGTGTGGTTGGGATGTCTTGGGCCGCGGCCATTGCATGTGTCGCGCCAACGACGGCAAGGCAGACGAGCACCGCCTTTGGAAATGAGATCATGACGTCACCTCGGTAAACGCTCACCGCGAGTTTCGACCGCGAAGGGCAGGATTGCCAACCCCAGGACGAAGGCCGCGGCCGTCCAGGCCACTGGCAGCCCGAGTGATCCGTGCTGCTGGATCGCCCAGCCGAGCAGGAAGTTGACGCCGGCACCGACGAGACGCCCGAATGAAGTAGCGAATGCGAATGCCGTGGCGCGTACGGACGTTCCATATTGTTCCGGCAGCCAGAGACTGTAGATCGCGAAGTTGCCACCGAAGAACCCGAGCAGGAACAGCGCGACAATGAACGTCGTGAGCCCTTGCGGGAGATAGAACGCCCAGCCGAAACTCAACCAGACGCACACCGCCATGCCGGCGAAGAAGACGGCAAGCGCACCGCGCCGACCCAACTTCTCACTCAACGGTGGTGCGGCGAGACACCCCAGGATGGTTCCGATCGACAACAGTCCGGTGCCCATCGAGGCCATGCGGGCGGCGTGCGCAGCGTCCATGCCTGCCTGCTTCGCGAGGACGATGATCGCGGTCGGCTCGTAGACCGCCCCGGCCCAAAGCCCGACGATCGACACTGTCAGGAGTGCCGCGTTGACGATCGTGCGCCGTCGGCAGGCCCCGCTGAAAATCGTGCGCAACGGCCCGGTTTGTGCCGGCCCGGAGGCCGCTTGCTCCCAACGTTCCGGCTCCTTCACCTTGAAGACGATGTAGACCGACAGGACCACGGGCACGAGTCCGCATAGAAACATGGCGCGCCAGCCGAACTCAGCGCCGATCGTGTAGTTCAGCGCAGCCGCCAGAAAGAAGCCCACGTAGTAGCCGGTCTGCAGATAGCCGGCGCCCATCTTGCGCCGATCCTCCGGCCACGCCTCGGCGACGTAGGTTCCCGCCAACGCCCATTCGCCGCCGATCCCCACACCGGCGAGGAGCCGAAAGAGGGCGAGTTCCCAGATGTTCTGCGCGAGTGCCGCGGCGCCGGTGAAGACTGAATAAACCAATACGGAGGCCGCGAGCGTGCGCGTACGCCCGAAGCGGTCCGCGACCGGGCCCCAAAGGAAAGCCAATCCCCAACCAACCAGGAACAACGCGAACAACACCGAGCCGCTGAACGCTACATTCGCCGGCGTGCTGCTCAATCCTGACTTCGGCAGCAGCTCGGTCAGCGCCGGGCTCAGGACCAGGGCATAGATGAAGGCGTCCATCCCGTCCAGCGTCCAACCGGTCCAGGCGGCCCAGAAACCTCGCCGCTGGCTGGCAGTGAGTCGGCTGCGGCTGCGGACCCCCCTCGCGCTGTCGTCCATTTTGTATACAATATACTTGCGATGCGTACCTATCAATTCGACAACCCGCTGGCCGCGCGTCGTGGCTCGACGGAGCTCATCGCGGATGCCCTGCGTGAAGCCATCATTCAGGGGCAGCTCATCGCGGGCGAGCCTTTGCGCCAGGAGCAACTGGCGAGCCATTTCTCGGTGAGCCGCATCCCGCTGCGCGAGGCGCTGCGCAGCCTGGAAAGCGAAGGTTGGATCGAATTCCTGCCCAACCGCGGCGCACGCGTTGCCGGACTGAGCGCCACCGAGGCTCGCGAGATTTACGAGATCCGTGCTTCGTTGGAACGTACCGCGTTGGAGCTGGCTTTCCCGTGTCACACGGCTGAGAGCTGGCAGGAAGTGGAGAGTGCCCTTCAGGCGGCCACGAAGGAAAAGCAGCGTCCCCGGTACGTGCAGCGCAATCGCGAATTCCACCTTGCCCTGTACCGTCCCGCCGAGCGCCCGCATCTGCTCAGCCTCATCGACTCGCTGCACAAGCGCGGTGAGCGCTACTTGCGTTTGAAACTGGCGCTGCCCTTCCACAAGCAGAAGTCCGACGACGAGCACGAGCAGATCTACGCTGCCTGCCGCGGGGGAGATCTCGACAGGGCGCTGCGGATTCTGACGGCGCACCTGTTGGATACGGGTGTCATGCTGGCCGACTATCTGCAGCGCGAGCCGCAGCCCGTGGCTGCCAGGTGATGCGTACCTGGACCACTCGTCGGGATGACAAGGCGCGCCGACTCGGGGCTGTTGCCGCGCAGGCCGACGGTAAGGTCGTCGAGCCCACCGCCGTCGTGGAAGTGCTCGAAAACTTGCTTCAGCCGGGCGACCGGGTCGCGCTGGAAGGCGACAATCAGAAGCAGGCCGACTTCCTGTCGCGCGCGCTGGTGAAGGTCGATCCGGCGCGTGTTCATGACATCCACCTGTTGATTTCCACCATCAGCCGTCCCGAGCACCTCACCCTGTTCGAGCTCGGTATCGCGCGCCGTCTCGATTTCTCCTTCGCCGGGCCGCAGAGCCTGCGTCTTGCCCAGTTGCTCGAGGACGGCAAAGTCCACGTCGGCGCGATCCACACGTACGTCGAGCTCTACGCGCGGATGTTCGTGGATCTGACTCCCAACGTCGCGTTGGTGTGCGCCGAGAAAGCCGATCGCGCGGGAAATCTCTATACCGGCGCGAACACGGAAGATACCCCGACGATCGTCGAAGCCACGGCGTTCCGCCACGGCATTGTACTTGCTCAAGTAAACGAGCTCGTGGATGAGTTGCCGCGGGTCGATATCCCGGGCTCGTGGGTCGATCTCGTCGTGCCAGCCGACAGGCCGTTTGCGTTGGAGCCGTTGTTTACCCGCGACCCTCGCCACATCACCGAGCTGCAGGTGCTGATGGGCATGATGGTCATCCGGGGTATCTACGAGCGCCATGGTGTCACGTCCCTGAACCACGGGATCGGCTTCGATACCGCGGCGATCGAGCTGTTGTTGCCCACCTACGGTGCCGGCCTCGGGCTCAAAGGCAAGATCTGCCGCAACTGGGCCCTGAACCCGCATCCCACCCTGATACCTGCGATCGAGAGTGGTTGGGTCGAGAGCATACACAGCTTTGGGGGCGAGGTGGGCATGGAGGAGTACATCCGCGCCCGGCCCGACGTCTTCTTCGTCGGGCACGACGGAAGCTTGCGATCCAACCGGGTGTTGTGTCAGCTGGCCGGTCAGTACGGCGTCGACCTGTTCATCGGTTCCACGTTGCAGATGGACCCCGATGCCAACTCCTCGACGGTGACCCTCGGGCGCCTGGCGGGTTTCGGCGGCGCGCCCAACATGGGACACGATCCCAAGGGCCGGCGCCATGCCAGCGCGCCGTGGCTCAGCCTGATCAACGCCGAGGCACCCGTGGTTCGCGGACGCAAGCTGGTGGTGCAGATCGTCGAGACGTTCAAGAAGGGTGGCACGCCAACGTTGGTCGATACCCTCGATGCGGTCGAGGTGGGTCGAAAGAGCGGCATGCCGGTCGCCCCGGTCATGATCTATGGCGATGATGTCAGCCACGTCGTGAGCGAGGAGGGCATCGCCTATCTCTACAAGACGGAGGGCCTGGAGGAGCGCCGGGCCGCCTTGGCCGCCATCGCCGGGGCGACTCCCATCGGCATGCGTGCCGATCCTGCCCGCAGTGCGGCTTTGCGAGCCCGCGGCATCGTGGCTCATCCGGAGGATGTCGGAGTAAAACGCCTGCAGGCGAGCCGGTCATTGCTGGCGGCACGCAGCATCGATGATCTGGTCGCCTGGTCCGGTGGGCTCTATGTTCCACCCGTGCGTTTCAGGAGCTGGTAGAGACACCCTCTATGTTGGATTTATCGCGCGTTGCTGCGGCGGAAGTGGCCGATCGGGCCACCGAGGCGCTCGTGGCGGAAGCCCTGCTGACACCGAAGCCCGCACTGGTGGACCTGCGGGGCTCCGGGGCGCATCGGGACCTGGATCTGACGCGCCTGTTGCGTTCCGCTGCGTCCCTGCGTGTTGGCTTCCAGCGTATGGCTGAGTGTGCCGAGGGCCGCTCTCCGAGCCAGTCCTTGCGGGAGGATCTGGCCCGCATCGGCCGCGAGGCCGAGCAGGCCATGCTGACGGCGACGAATGGCAGCAACGCCCACCGGGGAGCGATCTGGATTCTCGGCCTGTTGGTTGCAGCACGGATGCTGTGTGGTGCCAATGTCACGGCGACAGAAATAGCCGGAGTCGCCGCACGGATTGCCCGGCTGCCGGACCGCTTTGCTCCATTCATGGCCAGCAATGGTTCGCGCGTATGTGACACGTATGGCGTGCCTGGAGCGCGCGGCGAGGCCCAGGCCGGCTTCCCACATGTGGTTGATATAGGTTTGCCGGCGCTGCGGCGCGCGCGGCAACTGGGCGCTTCCGAGCCCAACGCGCAGTTGGATGCACTCATGGCGATCATGGAGCATCTGCCTGATACCTGTCTGCTGCATCGTGGCGGTCGTGCGGCTCTGCATGCCGCGCAAAAAGGTGCCCGGGCGGTCATTGGTGCCGGGGGCGCCGCGACTGATGCGGGCCGTCGCGCGTTGCTCGCGTTGGATGCGGAGCTGTTGCGGCGCTGGGCCTCTCCGGGCGGTTGCGCCGATCTGCTCGCGGCCTGTCTGTTTCTCGATGGGAGTGACGAATGGAAAAACTGACCTTCAGCTATCCGGCGAGTGCCATCGTTCCCAGGCGGGTCCATGTCGGGGTGGTCGCCTCCGGCGACCTGGAAGTGTTGCTCGAGCCGGCGCCGCGGTCCGAGTCGAGCGTCACGGTCAATACGAGCATCGCCGGCTTCGGTCCCGTCTGGAAGACGGTGTTGGATCGCTTCTTCAGTCATTTCAAGGGTGCCGTGGCGATCGAGATCAACGACTTCGGGGCCACACCGGGGCTCGTCACGTTGCGACTGGAGCAAGCCGCCGAGGCACTGCAGACATGAGCGCCGCGGCTCCCAAAATGACACCCGAGGCGATACTGGCGCGGCACAGCTTCATCGAGCTGCTCGCCCGGGAGCGGGCCAGGGCCATTCTCGACGCGGGCACCTTCCGTGAGCTCCTCGGGCCGTTCGACCGGCTGAAGTCACCCTGGCTGCCGATGCAGGACATCGTTCAGCAGGCCGACGATGGAGTCGTCATTGCGCGAGGACAGATTGAGGGACACGAGGCAGTCGTGGCGGCGATCGAGGGTGCCTACCTGGGCGGAAGCATGGGAGAGGTGTCAGGGTCAAAGATCGCGGGCGCGCTCGAGCTCGCACTTCGAGACTGTGAGCGTGCGCAGCCCGTCGTGCCGGTGCTTCTGCTGGAGACCGGTGGCGTGAGATTGCAGGAAGCCAACCTGGGTCTCGCGGTCATCGCCGAAATTCATTCCGCGATAGTGGCTTTGCGCCGGCATGTCCCGGTGATCGGCGTCATTGCCGGGATGGTAGGTTGTTTCGGCGGCATGTCGTTGGCGGCGGCTCTGTGCAGCCACCTCATCCTGACACGCCAGGCGCGCCTGGGTATGAACGGCCCCGAGGTCATCGAGCAGGAGGCCGGTGTCGCGGAGTTGGATGCGTCCGATCGTGCGACGATCTGGAGCCTGATCGGCGGCGAGCAGCGTTACGCGACCGGTTTGGCGGATCGGCTCGTCGAGGATGACGTGGATGCCATCGTCGCGGAAGTCCGCAAGGCCGCGCATGCCCGTGTTCCCCTGGTTCCGCGAAGCGCGGATGTCCAGCGCTTTCTCACCCGCCTTGCTCGTATAGATCCTGAGCATCCGCCCGATCCACAGGAGTTGCGTCGTCTATGGCCTCGGGAGCGGCAAACATGAATAGGTCATCGCAGGGACGGGGACGCATCTGGTTCGAGTTGCTCACTGCCAGTACAGGAAGCCTGGAGGGTGGGCTGGCCCATGGGTCCTCCGGGCCACGAACCGTGCTCGGTGCGAATGCGCACCTCGGCAAGGACGTCGCGCGATTTCTGGCGGTCGTACCTGACCCTGCCAATCGGTTTCCCCGTGCACGTCATGGCGAAGTAGGGCTCGATGAGGGTTGGGCGCTCGCGCGCGAGGTGAGGAACACCATGCGGGCCGATGAGGGCCAGCCAGCTCGGCCCATCATCGCAATTGTCGATGTCAGCAGCCAAGCCTATGGCCGACGTGAGGAAATGCTCGGTATCCACCTGGCGTGTGCCGCTGCAGCCGACGCCTATGCGAGTGCGCGCCTTGCGGGACACCCTGTGATCGCCTTGCTGGTGGGTAAAGCCATGTCCGGCGCGTTTCTCGCTCACGGCTACCAGGCTAATCGCATCCTCGCGTTGGATTCGCCCGAAGTGTTGATTCATGCGATGGGCAAACAGGCGGCAGCGCGCGTCACGCGTCGCTCTGTGGAGGAAGTAGAGGAGCTGGGAGAGCGTATTCCGCCCATGGCCTATCACGTGCGGGCCTTCGCGTCCCTCGGGCTTCTGCACAGGTTGATTTCCGGTGTGAATGGTGACGAGCCTTCCGTCGTAGATGTCGAGCGCGTTCGCCGCGAGCTCGTGGACGCGGTCGCCGACGCCCGCAAGGGAGGGCCCGACCTTTTCCGCCGCTTGTTAGGCGATGCCGCACGGCAGACTCGCGCGGCGTCGATTGAAGTGCGTCGCCGCCTTGCGGAGCAGTGGAATGGCGGTACCTGACCCCAAGACCCATACGTTGCTTCGCATCCGGGGTCCGGAAGCTCTCGAGGGGGAAGTTCCGACCTGGGTCACTGAATCATTACAGCGCGCACCTTGGGTAGTCGTACGGCGTGCGCCATTCCTCGGTGGTCTGATTCCGGTAGGCATCCGTGGTGAATCTCGCGTACAACGCTTCGCGGGGTGGGTCTCGCCCGATGCCGTCCTGGAAGCCGTCGACCCACAGACACTGGCGCGCCGTCGCTCCTGGGCGCTAGCCGATCAAGCACGATTCGCCGCTATCCCGGCGCTCGCCGCACTCGACGCGATCGAGAAGATCATGGCTGAGCGCGGGCTCGGGACGCTATGGGGGCCGGCAGGCAGTGTTGGCTTTGAGCTCGCTTCGGGAAGGGCGACTGCAACAGTCAGGAGCGATCTCGATCTCGTTGTCGCCATCGACGGACCAGGCAGCCCCGAGGTCACCGCTGGAAACCCCTGTGCGCTCTGGGCAGCGCTGGCGGATTTGCCAGTGCGTGTCGACGTGTTGCTGGAGACACCCTATGGCGCGGTGGCCCTCCAGGAGTACGCCCGTTCGCGGACCGAAAACGGCTCCTTCATACTGCGAACAACCGCAGGGCCGCGATTGACCACGACCCTGGGGCATCCATTAGGCTTGGCCCATCATGATTCACGTCGAAGCCCTGACCCGTCAATTCGGTGACGTGACCGCCGTCGACGACGTTTCTTTCACCGTCGCGGCGGGCGAGATTTTTGCCTTTCTCGGCCCGAACGGGGCCGGAAAGACCACCACCATCAAGATGCTCACCACGCTGCTGCCCCCGACCAGCGGCAAGCTCGAGATCGACGGTCTCGACCCGGCGCGGCACCCCAACGAGGTGCGGCGGCGCTTCGGAATCGTTTTCCAGGATCCGAGCCTCGATTCACAGCTGTCGGCCTGGGAGAATATGGAGTTGCACGGTGCCCTCTACAGGGTCCCGCGCAAGGCGCGGCGCGAGCGCTCGGAAATGCTGCTGAAAGCCTTCGGGCTCTGGGAGCGCAAGGATGGCGTGGTGCTGGAGTTTTCCGGTGGCATGCGACGACGCCTGGAGATCGCCCGTGGGCTGCTGCATACCCCGAAAATTCTGTTTCTCGACGAGCCGACACTCGGCCTGGATCCACAGAGCCGCAATCAACTGTGGTCCTACGTGAAGGAGCTCAACGAGAAAGAGAACGTGACGGTATTTCTCACGACGCACTACATGGACGAGGCTGACCGCGTCGCCGGGCGTATCGGGATCATCGATCACGGCAAGCTGGTCGCACTGGGCACCTCCCAGGCTTTGAAGCAACAGACGCAGAAAGAGTCTCTCGAGGAGGCATTCCTCGCGCTGACAGGCACTGCGATCCGCGACGAGTCGGCGGGCCCCGCGGACCGGATGCGCGCGGCCGCGCGGATGTGGAGACGATAGCGAATGTCGGCGATTTACATCCTCTGGCTGCGGGAATTGCGACGCTACCTGCGCTCCAAGGTGCAGATCGTTGCCTCGCTCGGCCAGCCGGTGCTGTACCTGGTGGCGATGGGATTCGGACTGGGTGCCGTCTTCCGCCAGGCCGGGCGCGGCAGCTACATCCAGTTCGTGGCGCCCGGCATCATCGCCATGACGGTGTTGTTTTCCGCCACCTTCTCGGGTGTGGCACTGTTGTGGGATCGGCAGTTCGGGTTTCTCAAGGAGACGCTCGTTGCCCCGGTGCCCCGCCTCTACGTCATGCTGGGGCGCACCTGCGGGGCAGCGACCGTGGCCATGATCCAGGGGTCGCTGGTCGCGATCGTCTGCCTCATCGCCGGCTTCCGGCCCGCCGACCCGGCGCTCATTCCGGCGGCGCTCGCTTTTCTGGCCCTGATTGCGCTGGTATTCGCGGCACTGGGCACAGCTGTCGGATCGATGCTGAAGGACATGCAGGGGTTTCAGATGGTCATGAACTTCCTGGTGATGCCTCTTTTCTTCCTCTCGGGCGCGATGTATCCCCTCGACGGACTGCCCGCGGCTCTCGCGTTCATCACGAGGCTCGATCCGCTCGCGTATGGAGTGGACGGCCTGCGCACTTCGCTCATCGAGCAGTCGCACTTCGGCGCGCCGCTCGATGCCGCGGTGCTGATCTGTCTCGCCGTGGCATTCGTTCTGCTGGGTGCCTGGCGGTTCGCGAAGATCGAGGTCTAGTGCGTGATGACACTTGCCCTTGCACCAATTCGGCACCGAGCAGCCGGCAAGAGTCGCGCCTTTTGCGGGCGGAAGCGGAGCTGATGTCCGCAAAAGCGCCGCAGGGGACTTTTGCCGATGGACCAGTGCATTCCGTACTCCTTTTTCCGGGGCAGGGCTCGCAGACGCCGAACTATCTGCACGAGCTCCCCGAGCATGCGGCGGTGCGGGCAACTTTCGACGAAGCGCGGGATGTCCTGCACGTCGACCCGAGTGGGTTGGACAGCGCCACCACTCTGAATTCAACGGTAGCCGTGCAGCTGGGCGTTCTCATAGCTGGAGTTGCCTACGTACGCGTGCTCGCGTCGAAAGGAGTCTTTCCGGATGCGGTGGCCGGTCTTTCGGTGGGTGCGTTCACCGCCGCCGTAGCCAGTGGTGCTCTCGATTTCGATGCGGCCCTGCGGCTCGTTCGCCTGCGCGCCGAATCGATGGAGCAGGCCTATGGTCAGGGCGGATATGGCATGGCTGCCATCCTGGGTCTCGGGGAGGCCGCCGTCCAAACACTGATCGACCGGATCGCCCGGCCCGAGCGCCCGCTTTACCTGGCTGGCGTAAATGCTCCGGCGGAGATCATTGTGGCTGGGAGTGACGCAGCTTTGACTGCTGCAACAGACGCGGTTGCACAGATGGGCGCGAGGGCGCGGAGGTTGAGCGTAAGCGTGCCATCTCACTGTTCGTTACTCGATGAAGTAACCACCCGCCTGCGAGAGGCGATGCGCCAGGTCCGGCTGGATAAGCCGCGCGTGCCTTACATCGGCAATGTTCGGGCAAGAGCGCTGCAAAGTCGGACTGAGATTGCCGAGGACCTCGTCCTCAATGTATCGCGCACGGTACGTTGGCACGAATCCGTTATGTTGCTCTATGAGCTCGGGGCCCGTGTCTTTATCGAGGCGCCGCCCGGCCACGCGTTGAGCAACCTGGTGAAGAACGAATTCCCGCAAGCCCGGGCACTGGCCGCGGCGGAGGTGCAACTGGACTCGGTCGTTCAGGTCGCGCGCCGGGTGAGCGGCGCGCCCCTGTAGACCCCAGGCTGTCGGCCTAGGCTGTTGCGAACATCGCGACGACGCTGAGTGCCATCACGCCTGTAGCGGTCCACCCCAGGTTGCGCAGGCGCGGGCGGACGACGAACTGTCCCATGATGTTGGCCCGGGTCGCCAGGATCATCATGATGGCCATGATCGGAATCGCGATCACGCCATTGATCTCCGCGCTCCAGACCAGGGCCCGGATGGGGTCCAGGTGCGTGAAGTTGAGTGCCACGCCCCCGATGGTCGCGACCGCCACGATGCCGTAGAACTCCAGGGCCTCGTGCACCTTGGAGTCCAGGCCCGAGCTCCATTCGAAGCTCTCGGCGACGGCGTAGGCCGCCGAACCCGCGAGTACGGGCACGGCCAGCATTCCGGTGCCGATGATCCCGAGGGTGAAGATCGCGAAGGTCGCGGGCCCACCAATCGGGCGCAAGGCCTCGGCCGCCTGGGACGCGGTTTCAATATGCGTGATCCCATGGACATGCAGGGTGGCCGCCGCCCCGAGGATGATGAAAAAGGCGATCAGGTTGGAGAAGCCCATCCCGAGGTAGGTATCCCAACGGATGCGGCGCAGGTGTTGGCGCGCGACCGCTTCCGCGTGCGGCAACAGGTTGGCCCCGCCATTGCGGGCCGACACCGACTTGAGATCCTCCACTTCCTGCGCCGCCTGCCAGAAGAACAGGTACGGGCTGATCGTGGTGCCGAGAACGGCCACGACCATCGAGATGGTGTCATGGTCCAGGTGGAGCTGTGGAACGAGGGCGCCCCGGACGACCTGGCTCCATGGCACATCCATTGTGAAGACCACCGCCACGTAGGAGAGCAGGGCGAGGGTCAACCACTTCAGGTAGCGCACGTAGGTCTCGTAGCTCAGAAACACCTGCAATCCCAGGCAGGTGAGCCCGAACAGCACGGAATACAGGCGGGCCGACCCGCCCAGGAGCAGTCGGGTCGCCTCACCCATCGCAGCGATGTCCGCGGCCACGTTGATTGTGTTGGCCATGAGCAGCAGGCCGACGATGCCGTACAGCACCGGCCGGGGGAAGGCGGCTTTCACGTTCGCGGCGAGGCCCCGTCCGGTGATGCAGCCGAGGCGGGCGCTCACCATCTGGATTCCGACCATGAGCGGGTAGGTGAAAATCATGGTCCACAGCATGTGGAACCCGAATTGCGCCCCCGCCTGGGAATACGTGGCGATACCGCTCGGATCGTCGTCGGCGGCGCCGGTGATGAGCCCGGGGCCGATCTGTTGGACTCGCGGGTGATCCGCGATGCTTCTGTAGATTCTCTTGACCATTTACGCTGTCCTGCCGGCGGCCGGACAGCGCCAGGGCCTACCTGGGCGTTATCGGGCCGGGTTGACGCTGCGGCTCACGCAGCAAAAGCAACTCCCACTACCGATACAACTACTCACAGGCATGCCTTCTGTGGCTGACGACGGGGCGCGAAGATAGTCGCGCTCCGCACCAATGTAAAGCAAATGTTTGGACGAGTGCGCCGCGGCAGTTGGTCACGCCGCGCGGCGTCGCAGTTTGGCCTCGTAGAAGTCCTTTCTGGCCACATACAGCACCTTGTCGAACTCCGCATACACGGTACCCGTGGAAGCATGCAACGCGACAGGCCACGTGAAAGTTCCTTCGCCGTCGCGCTCCACGGTCTCGCGAACCTCCGTCAGCATGCGGTCGTCGATATGGAAGTCGGCGAACAGGGTTTCGCGCGCCGGTCTCTTGAACCGGATGGTGCAGGCTTTGTCCCACACGACGTACCCGCGCCCCAGGATTCGCATGAGCATCAGCATGTAGAAGGGGTCAATCGCCGAGTACATGCTGCCGCCGTAGATCGTCCCAACGAGGTTGCGTGTCAGCCACGTCAGCTTCAATCGGATCTGTAGTCGCCGGAAGTCGCGCGAGAGGGCCGTGACCCGTCCGCCACTCGAGCGGATGCAGGGCGCGACGTTCATCAGAAAGCGTGCGAGCCCCGCCGAAATAGGTCTTTTCATGCATGACTCCTGTGTCCCCCGAAATATAACGCTTCGGGGGACAATGCCCCGGACAATGACCTGTCAGTCACGGCCGGCCACCATGGAGCTCACAGCAATCACCCCTGGGAACCGCTTCGACCGTATGGAGTGGGCGGGCGCTTTCGGCGACCTGGGCACCTTGATCCCGTTCGTCGTGGCGTACCTGGCGGTCGTGAAGGTCGACCCCTGCGGAGTCCTGTTTTCTTTCGGGACCGCTCTGCTGGTGTGCGGCCTCTATTACAGGACGC
This sequence comes from Steroidobacteraceae bacterium, assembly GCA_036834945.1. Lineage (GTDB taxonomy): Bacteria > Pseudomonadota > Gammaproteobacteria > Steroidobacterales > Steroidobacteraceae > 13-2-20CM-66-19. The sequence continues at coordinate 2,475 of DAITMW010000004.1, read as the reverse complement.
CATTTCCCGTGCAGCCGATGAAGGCCATCGGGGCAGTGGCCGCCACCCAGGCGGCGCAGACCGCGACGATTACCCAGTCGACGGTGTACGCCGCCGGTCTGGCAACCGGAATGATCTGGCTGTTTCTGGGGCTGACGGGCGCCGCGCGTCATATCGCGAACCGGGTGCCGCGGACGGTCGTGGTGGGCATCGTCCTTGGGCTCGGCTTCGGGTTCATGCTCCAGGGCATCCGCATGATGAGCAGCGGTTGGGTCATTGCCGCGGCCGGATTGCTCGGCACCTTGCTATTGCTGACCAACCGGACGATGCCGGCCATGTTCCTGCTGCTCGCCTTTGGGGTGGGATGTGGCGCTTTGCAGAGCCCGGACGTGTGGCACACGTTGGGGGCCATCAAGATGGGGTTCCGTCTTCCTGACTTCGCGCCCGCCAGTATCAGCTGGCACGACGTGGTGGTCGGAACGCTTTTCCTGGCCTTGCCGCAACTTCCTCTGACACTGGGCAATGCCGTGATTGCCATCCGGGAGGAGAACAATCGGCTATTCCCCGATCGCGCGGTGTCCGAGAACGCCGTTGCGATTTCCACCGGCGTGATGAATCTCGGCAGTGGCATGTTGGGCGGCATCCCGATGTGTCATGGCGCCGGGGGCATGGCCGGCCACGTCGCTTTCGGTGCCCGTACCGGGGGTGCGCCGATCATCCTGGGTGTGCTGCTGCTGGTCCTGGCCTTCTTCTTCAGCGAGTCCGTGCAGGTCGTATTTGGTTTGGTGGCGCACCCGGTGCTCGGGGTCATTCTTTTCCTCACCGGCGCTCAACTCGCGCTCGGCTCGTGCGACTTCAGCAAGCACAAGGGCGAGCGCTTCATCACGCTCGCGACGGCGGCCCTTGCGATGTGGAATGTCGGGCTGGCGTTCGTCCTTGGCCTCGCGCTCTGCCAGATCGAAAAGCGCGGGTGGCTGCGCCTGTAGCCCTCGATTACCATCGCCTCATCATGAAGCGTAAAGAATGGTCAGTCCGCACCAGCGGACGCGGGTTCACTGACCTCACCGCAAGAATCGCCGGATGGGTACGCGAGTCCGGCGTGCAGCAGGGCTTGTGCAACGTCTTCCTGGTCCATACCAGTGCCTCGCTCATATTGGGGGAGAACGCGGACCCGAGCGTGCGAAAGGACCTCGAGTCTTTTTTCGCGCGGGTGGTCCCGGATGGTGATCCGTCATACGAGCACGACGCGGAGGGACCTGACGACATGCCATCTCACATCCGCACTGTCCTGACACAGAATTCCCTGGTGATTCCGGTGGTGGACGCCGAGCTGGCGTTGGGAACCTGGCAGGCGATCTACCTGTGGGAGCACCGCAAGGCTCCGCACGAGCGCCGCGTCATCGTCACGGTGTGGTGACGGAAACACGGCAGTGATCATCCATCTCATCGACGGCACCTACGAACTCTTCCGTCACTTCTACGGCCTGCGCCGCTTCAGCAAGGGGAGTGATCGTCCGTTTGGCGCTGTCGTCGGTGTCTTGAACACCGTTCTGCAGATGATCGAGGAGGACGCCACCCACATCGGTGTCGCCACCGACCACGTCATCGAGTCCTTCCGCAACGAGCTATGGAGTGGCTACAAGACGGGAGAGGGCATCGACCCCGCGCTCGAGTCGCAGTTCCATCCGTTGGAGGAAGCCCTCGCCGCCATGGGTGTCGCGGTGTGGCCTATGACCGAGCTCGAGGCCGATGACGCCCTGGCTTCCGCGGCGACGTTGGCCGCGAAGGATGCCCGCGTCGAGAAAATCTGCATCTGGACGCCGGACAAGGATCTCGCCCAGTGCGTGCGCGATGACCGGGTGGTGCAGGTCGATCGCAAGAGCAAGACGATCCGCGACGCTGCTGGCGTGCGTGCCAAGTTCGGGGTGAGCCCGGAGCTGATACCTGACTACCTGGCGCTCGTCGGTGACAGCTCGGACGGCTATCCCGGTATCGCCGGCATCGGCCCGAAAGGCGCCGCGAGCCTCATCGCCCGCCACGGGCGGATCGAGGATTTTCCGCCCGAGGTCCTGGGCGACCGGCGCGATCTCGCGCTGCTCTTCAAGAAGCTCGCCACGCTGCGTACGGACGCGCCGCTGTTCAACAACGTCGACCAACTGGAGTGGCGCGGGCCGACTGCCACGTTTGCCAACTACGCCGCGCGAGTTGGGGACGAGCGCGTGGTTGCGCGGGCTGCCAAGGCCGCGGCTGCCTGACTAACTCCATGAGCGAGTCGCAACGCTTCCGCACGTTCGCCGATTTCTATCCGTTCTACCTCGGCGAGCACACTCGTCCTATGTGCCGTCGCTTGCACTTCGCCGGTACTACTCTCGCGGCAGTGCTCCTGATCTCCGCCTTGCTCACTCAGCGCTGGTGGCTGATCGCGGTGGCGTTCGTGGAGGCTTATGCCTTCGCCTGGGTGGGACACTTCTTCTTCGAGCACAACAGGCCCGCGAC
>DAITMW010000003.1:67386-77880 GCA_036834945.1 Steroidobacteraceae bacterium | reverse complement strand
CGTGTGCGTTGGTGCCGCCGATACCGAAAGAGCTGACGCCCGCCCGGCGAGGCAGATCGGCCGCCTCCCACGGCGCGGCCGCTGTACTCACCTCGAAAGGACCGTTTTCCAATCCGAGCTGCGGATTGGGTCGGGTGAAGTTGACCAGGGGCGGCAGCTCGCGGTTCTTCAGAACCAGCACGGTCTTGATGAGTGCAGCGACGCCCGCGGCAATATCGAGATGGCCGAGATTGGCCTTCAGAGAGCCCAGCCGACAAAAGCCCACATCGTCGGTGGATGCGCGGAACACCTGGGTGAGGGCCGCGATCTCGATGGGGTCTCCCAGCGGAGTGCCGGTGCCATGAGCCTCGACGTATCCGATGCTTCTGGGCTCGACGCCGGCCAGCGCCTGCGCGGTAGCGATGACTTCCGCCTGCCCATCGACACTGGGTGCGGTATAGCCGGCTTTTCCCGCGCCATCGTTGTTGATCGCGGCGCCGCGAATCACAGCGTGTATCGTGTCGCGGTCAGCTATCGCATCCGCAAGGCGCTTCAACACCACGATGCCGCAACCTGCGCTGGGTCGCGTACCCGCGGCACCCGCATCGAAGGGTCGGCAATGCCCGTCGGGCGAAAGAATCATGCCCTCCTGATAAAGGTAGCCGCCGTTCTGCGGCAATGGCACTGCAACGCCTCCCGCCAATGCCATGTCGCATTCGCTTCGCGCCAGCGCGCGACACGCCATGACGACTGCCACGAGTGAAGTCGAGCACGCTGTCTGCACGGTCACACTGGGCCCGCGGAGATCGAGCTTGTAGGAGGCCCGGGTGCACAGAAAATCCTTGTCATTGCCCAACATGAGCTGGTAACCCCCCACCGCCGCCATCAAAGCGGGGTCGGAAGCAATGTGCCGGCCCAGGTAGGTGTTGATGCCCGTGCCGGCATAGACGCCTACGGCGTACCGATCCGAGGGCGCCGCGTAGCCTGCATGCTCCAGCGCCTCCCATGCGCATTCCAGAAAGATGCGCTGCTGCGGGTCGATGATCTGTGCCTCGCGGGGCGACACTCCGAAGAACGCCGCATCGAAGAGATCAGCCCCTTCGAGCACCGTGCCTCGCTTCACATACGCCGGGTCACTGAGCAGACGCGCATCGACACGTGCCGCCTCGAGCTGTGCATCGCTGAAGGATTCCAGTGTCTCCACGCCCTCACGAACGTTTCGCCAGAACTCCTCCAGATTACGGGCGCCAGGGAATCTGCCGGCGAAGCCCACAATGGCGACGGCGTGCGCGGGAAACGCATCTGCCGCGGCGACCGGATCTATGTGCTTTGCGTCAGCCATTTGCTTGTTTCACCGCGCGCGCCCGGGCGCGCTTGAGGGCATCGGAACCGGCAATGTTGGAGGACATTCTCTCCGCCTGCGACGCCACGGTCGTGCGTTGGAAGAGCTCGACCAGGGCAATGTCGCGGGAGAATTCGCGCTTGAGCGCACCTTGTAGCTTGACCAGCAGCAGTGAATGCCCCCCGGAATCGAAGAAATTGTCGTGCAGTCCGATGCGGCGCACACCAAGCAACTCGCGCCAGAGTGCCGCCACACGCTGCTGCGGAGGCGTCATGAGCGGGTCTTCCGGTGACGGCCCCTGGCTCGGCGTGGCCAGTGATTGTGGCGGAGGCAGTGCCTTACGATCGACTTTGCCGTTTGGAGTGTGAGGCATCGCGTCCAAGGTGACAAACAGGTTCGGCACCATGTACTCGGGAAGTTTGACGCGCAGCGTCGTTCGCGCGGCCTCCGCATCGAAAGGAGCTTCAGGGGCGGGAACCAAGTAGCCGACGAGACGCTGGTCCCCCGGGGTGTCCTCGCGCACAACCACGACACACTCTTTCACGCCCGGATGAGTGGCGAGCACCGCCTCGATCTCACCAAGCTCGATCCGATAGCCGCGTACCTTCACCTGCGTGTCGCGGCGACCCAGGAAATCCAGCTCTCCATCGGCGCGGAAACGCGCCATGTCGCCGGTGCGATAGACCCGTTCGGGTCCGTTCGGCATCTGTAGGACGACGAATTTTTCCGAGGTGAGCTCCGGACGCTTCCGATACCCGCGTGCGACGCCCTCACCGCCGATACAGAGCTCGCCGGCAACACCGATCGGTGCGGGTTTGCCCGAGGGCTCGAGCACGTAAACCCGCGTATTGGCGATCGGATGCCCGACCGGAATGGCGCTGTTTGGATCACGGACGCGGTGGACGGTCGACCAGATCGTCGTCTCGGTGGGGCCGTAAACGTTCCACAGCTCCGCGACCCGGTCGATCAATGACACAGCCAGGTCACGCTGCAAAGCCTCACCGCCGCAGAGCGCTTTGAGGGCTGGCCGGCCATCCCAACCTGCCTCGAGCAACAGACGCCAGGTCGCAGGAGTCGCCTGAAGAACGGTGACACGCTGCGTCTGCATCAATTCCATGAGCCGTTGTCCATCGAGCACATCGGTCCGCGATGCGATCACGATGCGCGCACCGACGCTCAACGGCAGCCACATCTCGAGCCCCGCGATGTCGAACGACAACGTCGTTACGGCAAGCAACACGTCGTTTGCATCGAGCCCGGGCTCCCGCCGCATGGCCTCCAGGAAGGCGACGACATTTCGATGCTCGACCTCGACGCCTTTGGGACGTCCCGTGGAGCCGGAGGTGTAAATCACATAGGCGATGTCGTCAGCTTTTGCTGTTTTGGGCGGCGCGCTCGTCGGTCGATTCGCCAGGTCTTCCGCCAGCCCGTCGAGGGCCAACAGAGGCGCACGCGCATCGGCAAGCTGCTCCGTGAAGCGCGCCAGAGTAATCACGCACGCGACCTCGGCGTCCTGCAATGTATAACTCAACCTTTCGGCCGGATGAGTCGGGTCTAACGGCACGTAGGCGGCGCCAGCCTTGAATACAGCGGCCAGGGCCACCGGCATGTCGACGGTGCGGTCCAGACATACGCCCACGAGACTTCCAGGTCCGACTCCTTTGCTCTTCAGCAGGTGCGCCAGCTGGTTGGCACGCGCATCGAGCTGCGCGTAAGTGAGCGACTCCGAGTCGGAGATCGCGGCTATCGCATGTGGAGTGGCGCGGACGGCCGCCTCGAACAGATCGTGGACGCAGCGGGTGCGGTCATGCTCCACCGAGGTCTCATTCCACTTCGTGAACAGCTCCAGCTCCGGCGGTGTCAGCAGCGCCAGGTTCCTGATCGGCAGCGAGGTATCCGCCACGACGGAATTCAGCAGCGTTTCGAAGTGCGCATGCAGTCGCGCTATGGTCGATTCGTCGAACAGGTCGGTGGCGTACTCATAGAGGGCCGTGAAAACGCCCTCGTGCTCGAGGACCTCGACAGTCAGATCGAAGCGCGCCGCGCGCGTATCCTCCTCCACCATCTCGACCGTGAATCCGGCCGGCGGCTTCACTCGTGTCGGAAACAAAAGGAAGGTGAACATCACCTGGAAAAGAGGCGTATGACTGGTGCTGCGCTGGGGATTGAGGCCTTCCACGAGCACATCGAACGGCAGCTCGCCGTGATCGAATGCGTCGAGCACCGTCTGCTTGATGCGGCTCAGGAAGGCGCGGAAGGTCGGATTGCCCGACAGGTCACTCCGCAACACCACGTTGTTGACCAGACAGCCGATCAATCCTTCCAGCGAGGACACGCTGCGGTTGGCCATCGGCGAGCCTACGAGCACGTCGTCCTGACCGGAGTACCGGTGCAGCAGCACTTGCCAGGCCGCGAACACCATCATGAAAAGCGTAGCCCCTTCGCGCCGGCCGGCCTCCTTCAGCGTTGGCAACAATCGCGGGTCGAAGAAGCGCCGTAGCCGTTGGCCGCGGAACGAGCGCTCCGCCGGACGAGGTCTGTCCAGCGGTATGTCCAGCACCGCCGGCGCGCCGGCGAGCTGGCGCTTCCAGAATGTCAGGTGTTGCGACATGCGGCCCGCGCTCAGCTGGGTGCGCTCCCAGCCAGCGTAGTCCGGATACTGCACTTCGAGTGGCACCAGCGCTGGCTCCCGTCCAGCCGCCAGGGCCTCGTAGGTCCGGCAGATTTCTTCCACGGCGAGCGAGGTCGACCAACCGTCGCAGACGGCATGGTGCATGCTGATCATCAACACGGAATCGATGGCAGACAGCAGCACGAGGCGGAACCTGCACAGCGGCCCCTCCGCCAGTACGAAGGGCTGGCGCAGGAACTCGCCCAATAAGCGCCGCATCTGCGCTTCGCGCGACTCTTCGGGGAGACTCTCGAGATTGATTGTTTCCAGGGGCAAAGGCGGATCCGCGAGCAATTCCGCCACCGGACCGCTCTCCGATCCCACGATGCGCATGCGCAGAGACTCGTGGCGCTCCACCAGGAGGGTGAGAGCCCGGCGCAGGTGCCCGGCATTCAGGGGTCCACCGAGACGCACGCCCAGACCGATGTTGTATTCGGCACGGCCCGGGTCCATCTGCTCCAGAAACCAGAACCGCTGCTGGGCAGAGGACACCGGCAGCGGCCCGCCGCGGTCGAGGCGTGGAATCCGGCTCCGCGAGGCGCGATCACGTGCACGCAAGGCCTCGACCAGCGCGGCTTTATGCTCCGCGATCTGGGCTTTCGCGGCGGCATCGAGCGCCCCTTTGGGCGCGTTGACCTTGAGGCGCTCGCCGTCGAGTGTCAGGCGGATGTCTTTCTGTTCCAATGACGTGAGCAATGCCGCCGCCGCCGCGGGCTGCACGGTGGGATTGGCCGGCTTGGGCAGTCGCTCGAGTGTCGTCTCAGGCTGCGCCAGGAATGAGCTGACCAGCGCGACGTAATCCGTCGCCCAACGGGCAATGGTGGCAGGCTCGAAGAGATCGGTGTCGTACTTGAGAACTCCGTGTAGCACGCCAGCGCGCTCGACCATCTGCAGGGCAAGATCGAACTGTCCCTCCTGCTGGTGCAGCGGATAGGCGGCCAGGCGCAAGGCGCCCCGCTCGACGACCGGTCCGGACCCGACACCGACCAACAGCTCTTCCAGGTCCCGGAACTGCTCAAAGCGCTGCAGGATGAAGAAGGTATCGAACAGCGGAGTACGGCCGGCGTCACGCTCCGGTTGCAGGCGCTCAACCAGCAACGGCAAAGGAAACTCCTGCGCATCCAGTGCACCGTGGACCGTCTCACGCAGCTGCGCGATCAGATCTTTGACAGTGGTGGTCGCGGCGAGCCGCGCACGCAGAGCGACAGGATTGACGAAGTCGCCGACGACTGGGACGAACTCCGCTTTGCTGCGGGCGAATGTCGGCGAGCCGACGATCACGTCGTCCCGACCGGTCAAGCGGTGCAGAAACGCATGGAAGGAGGCCAACAGCACGACGAAAGGTGTCGTGCCCTCTTCGCGGGCCAACTCCTTGACGCGCTCAGTGAGACCTTGCGGAAGCTCAAACGCAAATGACGCTCCGCGGAACCCTTGAACCTCCGGACGCGCACGATCTGTTGGCAGGTTGAGCGCCACGCGAGGCGCGGCGAGTTTCTCCTGCCAGTAGTGCCACAGACGATCTCCCTCTGGACTCGCGAGCAACTGCTCCTGCCACCTGGAATAGTCGGCATATTGCACTTGCGGCCGAGGCAACGCCGCTGGCGGTGCGCCGTTGCCGCTGAACTCGGTGTACAGCCGCGTGAATTCCTCGAACAGAATAAATAGCGACCAGCCATCCGCGGCGATGTGGTGCACCGTCAGGAGCAACACGTGGTCATCAGCCGAGCGCGTGTATAGTGACGCCCTCAGCACCGGACCCGATGCGAGATCGAACGGCCGGCGCTGATCGGCTTCGACCTCCTCACGCAGGGCCGCCTCGGGTGCGCCAGGCCGCTCGTGGATTTCGAACTCAGCAACGGCATTGCCAGCAATACGCTGGCGTAGCTCGCCTTCGACGAAGTCATAAGTCGTCCGCAGAATCGCATGGCGATCGACGAGCGCCTGCAATGCCTGCCGCATCGCCTCGGTGTGTACACTTCCAACCACTCGCATCGCCATGGCGACGTGATAGGCCGAGCTCTCGGGAGCCTGTTGGTTCAGGAACCACAGGGATCGCTGACTGAAGGACAGTGCGCACAGTGCCGGGCGCTCCGCGGCCTGGCGGCGCAATTCGGCCACTACTTCCGCCCTGCGGCTGCCGACCTCGGCGCGCTGCTCTGGCGTGAGAGCGCCTTTCGGTGCGCGGAAGCGCAACCGATCGCCCTCGAACCACAACTCGACGCCCTGTTCGGCGAGGCGCCGCAGCAGCTCCTGTGTCGCCATGCTCGTGCTCACAAGGATCCGACCTCCCACATCTCTTCGGCGACGTCCCCCGTCGCGATCGGGCCCGCGCCCGGGACAGTACTGCCCGCCGCTTCCAGCAGGACTGGAATCAGCTGCTCGACACTCGGGCCCTGTAAGAATTGAATCATCGGGATCACCAGGCCCAGGTCGGCCTCGATCCGGTTTTTCAGCTGCACCGCCATCAACGAGTCGAACCCGAAGGACGACAAGGGCGCTTCGGGATCCAGCTTCGAGGGGACAAAGCCCAGTACGCGAGCCGCTTCGGTATGCAAATACGCTCGTAGCGCCAGGGCGCGGGATTCAGGATCGGCTGCCTCCGCAAGGGTACGCGCGAAGCTGCGATCATCCTGCTCGCCACCGGTGTGACTGTGTTGAATCGCGGCAACCTGCGACTGCAGGAAGGTGTCCGCGGCGAATGCAGGATACGCGCGCACGAGCGCCGCCCAATCGATCGGCATCACGGCGGCCTGCGTCGCATCCGTTTCAAGGAGCTCGCGCAGTGCCGCAAGGCCGGTGGCCGTGGGAATCGTTGCTACTCCGGTCAACATGGCACCGCTGGCGCTGCGACCGGCCTCGACGGCCATGCCCACCTCACCCCAGGTACCCCAATTGACACTCAGTGCCGGCAAACCGGCGGCCTTACGGTGATGCGCCAGCGCATCCAGGAAGGCGTTGCCCGCGGCGTAGCCGCCCAACAGCGGTGAGCTCAGGAGAGCGGACGTGGAGGAGCATAGGACGAAGAAGTCGAGCGGCTGCTCTTGCAGCACGTGGTGAAGCACCCACGCGCCCTGAACCTTCGCCGCGAGTAGCTCGCGTAACGACTGCGGTGTTTGCGCCTCGAGCGCCTCGAATTTCAGGATGCCCGCGGCGTGAATGACTCCCCTCACTTCGGGGAGCCCGGCGGAGCGGCGGCCCTCCAGACACTGTCGGAGTGCCGTGTCATCAGAAACGTCGACCGCACTCGTCTGCACCTGGGCGCCGAGCGCTTCGATGGCATTGATTGCCGTGATACGCCTGCCAACGGGCGTTTGCGGTTGGATTTGATCCCACTGCCCGCGTGGCGGCAGAGCAGTACGACCCAACAGTAGAAGGTGGCGGGCGCCCTGCTCCGCCAACCAATGCGCCATGGCCAGGCCTATTCCTCCCAGGCCACCGGTGATCACATAGGTCGCTTGCGGGCGTGTCGCGAAGTCATGGCGCGCGGTGCTCTGCTGACGACGCTCCAACCTCGCGACAAACCGGTGGCCGTCGCGGAAGGCGACTTCGTCCTCGGGCGTTGCGGATTCGACCTCGCGTAGTACCGCGCGGGCGAGCTCTTCCGACGATGGTGCCGCACTCGGTTCCGCGACTGGCAGGTCGATGCAGCCGCCCCAGATTTCCGCGTGCTCGACTGACAGGGACTTGCCGAGCCCCCAGAGTGTCGCATTCCAGGGAGCTTCGACGCGGTCTTGCACCGTTACGGCCGTTGCGCCGGATGTCAGGAGCCACAGGCGTGGCCGCACTGTTGTGCCGGCGGCGCGGATGGCGTGGAGGAGGTGCAGGACGCTTTCGGCGGGGGTGGTGTCGGCGCTGGTGTCAACGCCGCTGGCCCCGCTGGTGTCGGTACCAGTGCCGCCGGCGCTAGCGGCCCTAATGCCACCCACGCTCTCGGTCCCAATGCCACCAACACCTGCGGCGCCAACGCCACCCACGCTCTCGGTCCCAATGCCACCAACACCCGCGGCGCCAAGGGCGCCGGCGGTCCGGCTCCACAAATGCAGGATCGCGGCTGGCTTCGGGACTGCGGCAAGCAGGCGGCGATAGTCGTCCGCCTGCCCCGCTCGCATCGTGTAGCGATTGCCGTCGGCCTGCCACTCATCGCCCTGCGCCACGAGCACAGTCTCCAAGCCCTGGGCCGCGCGCGCGGCAGCGATCGATTCCGCAAGTCCGCCCCTGTCGGCGAGGATGATCCAAGGGCCGGCAGCCGGGCTACGGCGCGATTCGGCTTGCGAGGGCACGCCCTGGGCCTGCGGCGATCTGCCATCGCCCGCCGCCAGCTCCTGACGCTGCCAGCGGACTTCGTAGAACCAGTCAGGTGGCGCCCCGAGCATCTCGCTCCGCGACTTGTCATCGAGGTACCACAGGCGCGCTTCGCGAGTCTCACTGACCAGAGCGCCAGTCTCGTCGTAGACCCAGACGTCGCCGATCACAACATTGCCGTCGTCATCCGTCCGCTCGCGCAGTTTCGCGCGCGCCCACAACGTGCTTCCGGTGACGGGTCGATGGAATCGGATCTCTCCAACACCGCCACCGACAAACGCGCCACCTCGGGGCCCTGTGGCGGCCTCCAGAGGCAGAGTAGCCACAAGCGCGTGACCGCATGAATCCGACACCGCCGGATGGAATCGATATCGCGTTATTTCGCCGGCGAGCGATGCGGGAATGTCGATTCGACCGAGCGCCTCTCCTGGATGGCGCCAGACTTGCCGCATGCCTTGGAAGGCTGGTCCCCACTGGTTGCCCTTGTTTGCCAGAAGCGAATAGAACCGATCCCCGGACAACTCATCATCGCTGGCGCGCTTAATAGCCTCGAATGTTGCGAGCGTGTCCGCGCTTTCGGTCGTCTCGGTTGGCGCGAGTCGCGCTGTCATGTGTTGGGTCCACGAGATCGGGGCGCTGGCTTTCGCTGCTAGTCGATGCCCGTGCACGGTGAACCGCGCGCTACCGTCCGACTCCATCACCAGAGAGGCTTGCACCCGATGCGCAATGCCTTCGTGCAGGATGATGGGTTTGAGATTCTGGATTTCGCGAACCACGAGTGAGCCACTGCCGAGCACTTCACCCGCAGCTGCCAATGCCATCTCGATATACGCGGTGGCTGGCACGATGGCCGCGCCCTGTACACGATGGTCGCCGAGCCAGGGATGCGTCTCGAGGCTGATGTCCTGTTGCCAGATGTGCGTGTTGGCGACGGCGGCCAGAGTGTGGCCTTCGCCGAGCAGCGGGTGGCCAGAAGCAGCGCCGTAGGAGGTAACTCCGTAGGCGGGAGCTCCCTGGGTCGTAGCTCCGTGGGCCGTAGCTCCGTGGCCGGTAGCGCCGTAGGCGGTCGCTCCGTGCATCGTAGCTCCGCGGGCGGTCGCTCCGGTACCACGCGGCCTTTCCACCCAATAGCGCTCTCGTTGGAACGGATAGGTGGGCAACGGAATTCGTCGTCCGCCATGTCCAGCGACCACGGCATCCCACTTCACCGGCGCGCCCCGAACGTAAAGTGACGCCAGGCTCGAGAGCATTTCACGCCGATCGTCACGTCCCCGCCGCATGGACGCCGCCGTCAGCCAGGTCGCACTGGGCATGGCCCGGGCAACCAATGCCAACAAGATCGGATGAGGACCAATCTCCACGACCGCGGTCGCGCCGGCCGCCCGCAGCGCTTCGAGGGAGTCCGCGAAGCGAACCGGCTGACGAGCATGTTGGCGCCAATACCGGGCGTCCGGGTGGGTGCCGGCCGCGAACGGCTTGCCGGTCAGATTCGATACCAGCGCAATGCGCGGAGCGGTGTGTGGCACGCCGGCCGCTCGACGCTCGAGCGCGTCGAGCATCGGATCGAGGAGCTGCGAATGGAATGCGTGGGAGACATCCAACGCCTTGCCCTTGATCCCGGCGGCAGCGCAGGAATCGAGCAACTGCGCGAGCGCACTCGAGTCTCCCGCGACCACCGTCTGATCGGGGCTATTGACAGCGGCAATCGAAAGGCTCGGATAGGGAGCGATCAGGTCAAGCGCTCGCTTCTCATCCGCGAGCAGTGCGGCCATTCCACCGCCCGCGGGCAGCGCTTGCATGAGTCGCGCGCGCTCGGCGATGAGCGCAAGACCCTCTTCGAAACTGAATACGCCTGCGACACATGCGGCAACATACTCGCCAACACTGTGGCCCATGACGATTGCCGGAGTGATACCCCAACTGCGCCACAACTCCGCCAACGCGTACTCGAGCGCGAACAGTGCCGGCTGGGAGTACGCCGTTTGCGAGATCTCGTTGCCCTCGGTTGCGAACAGCACTTCGAGCAACGGACGCGGCACCACCGGCGCCAGCAACGCCGCGGCTTTGTCGATTTGCGCGCGGAAGACCGGCTCGGTGTCGTACAGCGCGCGGCCCATGCCCAGGTACTGCGCACCCTGCCCCGTGAAGAGGAATGCGACCTTGGGTTGCTGACCTGCGCGGACGCTACCTTCAGCGGCGA
>DAITMW010000003.1:39952-67286 GCA_036834945.1 Steroidobacteraceae bacterium | reverse complement strand
CGAGCGCCATCACCACTTTCAACAACCCCGCGACACCCGAGGCCGCTTCGGTGTGCCCCAGGTTGGTTTTGATGGAGCCGATCGCCAGCGGCCGCGCGGGATCGCGCCCCTTACCCATCACTTCGCCCAGGGCCTCGACCTCGATGGGGTCACCGAGTGATGTGCCGGTACCGTGGGCTTCCACGTAATCGATATCCGCGGGCTGAAGATCGGCGCTGGCGAGAGCCGCTTTCAGGACAGCCTGCTGCGCCGGACCGTTGGGGACGGTCAGGCCACTGCTGCGTCCGTCGGAATTGACCGCCGAGCCCCGGATGACCGCCAGGATGGGATCGCCCGCCGCGATCGCATCGGACAAGCGCTTCAGAGCGATCACGGCACAACCCTCGGCCCGTACGAAGCCGTCAGCCGCGGCATCGAACGTCTTGCAAGCGCCATCCGGCGCCATCATGCCCCACTTCGAAAAGAGCACCATCGCGTCGGGTGACAACACAACATTCACGCCGCCGGCCAGCGCCAGATCACTCTCGCCGGTGCGCAGACTCTGACAAGCGAGGTGGACGGCAACGAGTGACGACGAGCAGGCGGTGTCAACGGCTACGCACGGCCCCTGGAACCCGAAAGTGAAGGACACACGTCCAGCTGCGGCGTTGAGTGCGCTTCCGGTCGCGGAGTACACGTCCGAGTTTTCCGGGCCGCCCGCACGCAGCAGTTGCCCGTAGTCACTGGTCGTGATACCGACGAACACGCCGGTGCGACTGCCAGCGAGACGATCCGTCGCCAACCCGGCGCTCTCGAGAGCTTCACTGGCCGTCTCGAGAAGTAATCGCTGTTGCGGATCGAGCGTCGCGGCCTCGCGCGGCGAGATGCCGAAGTACTGAGCGTCAAAGCGATCTATCTGCGACAGGAAGCCGCCCCGCCGGGTGACCATCTTGCCCACTGCCTTCGGGTCCGGGTCGTAATACGCATCGACGTCCCAACGATCCGCGGGGACCTCGGAAACGGCATCGATACCGTCTCGCACGGTACGCCACAGTGCCTCGGGAGACTCGATACCTCCGGGGTAACGGCAACCCGCCCCCACGATGGCAATAGGTTGGCGCAAGGCACGCTCGCTGGCCTCGAGACGCGCCTGCAGCCGCTCGATAGCGGCCAGGGATTCCTGCAGGATGCTGCGCCGCTCGCTCATACCGTTTGCACCTTCAATGCGGGCGCGCGCAACCAGGTCACCAGAGCAACAGCGGCCAGCAATGCCAACCCGGCCCAAAACTCGGGACGCGGATGAAAATGCCCGGCGAGAGCACCCAGTCCAACAGCCACAACAGCTTGCGCGGGGCTGACCGGCGCGGATTCAGTGACGGCGGATGCCGCGGCCATACGATCGAGAAGGTACAAACTCAACCAGCCGATCAGGCCGATCGCGACCATGATCGCGAAATCATGGCGAGATGGCGTGACCCACACCCAGGGCATCAGCGGACTTAGCGCGATGAAGACTCCGAACGCGGTGTAGAAGAGATTCGCGCGCGAGGTTTCCGCCCGCAGGGCGCGAGTCATCACCACATAGAGACTGAACGAGCCAGCCATAACCAGTGGTGCCAAAGGCCAGAGCAACGATCCCGACGGCGCTTGAGGATCGAGGACCAGAATCGCCCCGGCTGTCGCACCGGCCGCTGCGAGCCACAGCACCGTCGGTGCGAACTCGCGCAGAAGCACCGCGGAGAACGCCAGCACCAACAGTGGAGTCACCCAGAAAACCGACATGAGGGTGTTGGGGCTCAGTCCTCGCATGAGGCCGAAGACGAACGAGGCCGGCATCACGAGCATCAATGCCGACCGTGCGAGCTGGTAGACGGGCCGGCGTGTACTGACGAGCGAGAGCGGCTCACGCCAACCCCATACGGCCAGCATGAAAGCGAGATGGACCGCATAGCGCGTCCAGACGACCTGAAACGGCGAGTAGCTCCGTGTCATGTGCGTCGCGACGGCTTCGAGCAGCGCCCAGAGCGCCCCGAAGGCGACCATCAGCAGCATGCTGTACCGTGAGGGGCTCATCGTGTCTCACTCAGCCGGGCGAGCAAGCGCGCCTCGAGCTCCTCGTCGGACAGGTCGTCGAGATTGTCGGTGTCGCGCGGCGCTGCCGACTGTGGCGATACGGCCGACGCTTCGGCTGGCGCCGCGGGGCGCGGGATGGCAGCCATAGGCGCGACCTGATCGGGGACTACGAGCTCGCGCTGCAGATACCCTGCCAGGGCGGCGACGTTCGGGTAATTGAAAGTCAGGGTCGACGGCAGCTTGCGCCCTGCGCCTTTCTCCAGGCGCCGGCGCAACTCCACCGACATCAGCGAATCCATCCCCATCTCGAACAATCCCACATCGGGCGCAACCGCTTCCGCGCTATCGACGCCGAGAACGGCGGCCGCCTCCCCGCGCACGAACTCGATCAACAGTTCCTCGCGATCGGGCGCGGCCACTCGCGCCAGACGCTCGAGCAGCGAGGGAGCGCTCGAACCGGCGGTGCCAACACCGAGTGCAGCGCCATCGCCACGACCTGCGCCGACCGCGCCACCACGTCGGGCAGGCAGATCCGCGCCGTCGTTACCTAGATGACTCAACAGTGGCCGGACGCGACGCGACTCGTGGAGCGCTTTCAGCACGCTCCAGTTCATATGCGCGACCGCAACATTCGCCTCGTTTCCGGCCAGGAGCCGCTCGAGTGCGCTCAATGCATCGGTTGCAGGCATAGGCTCGAGTCCAGCAGCTCGATAGGTCCTTTGGGTCTCGGCCGAGGCAAGCCGCATCGCCTCCCACGTACCCCAGTTCACTGACAGTGTCCGTCGGCCATGTGCGCTCTGTTCAACGGCCGTCGCATCAAGGAATGCATTCGCGGCGGCGTAATGGGCCATCCCCGATACACCGAGCAACGCCGTGGTCGATGAGAACAACACAACGAAATCCAACTCGAGATCACGCGTGAGGCGCTCGAGGACAACCGTGCCGGTAATCTTCGGGCGCAGCATCGACCGGACGGCGCCGGAATCCAACTCTCCGATTGGAGCCGTGCTCAACGCCGCCGCCGCATGCACGATGCCGCGCAGCGGCGGAGCCGTCGCGGCGAGCGCGGTAAGGTGTGTCCGCATCGCTTCCTCGTCAGCCACATCGGCGGCGATCGCGACGACCCGCGTCCCGAGGGCTTCGACTTCCCGAACGCCCGGTGCGCTCATGTCAGGATTGCGTCCGACCAACGCAATGTGACGCGCGCCTCGCTGCGCCATCCACTTCGCCACTAGCAGCCCGAGCCCGCCGAAGCCGCCGGTAACCAGGTACGTTGCATCCGCGCGGAGCTGCAGCGCAGCGACGTCCGCCGGCGCGCTTACGGGCAGCAGGCGAGCCACGTGGCGTTTGCCGCCGCGCCATGCGACCTGGTCTTCCAGATCGTCAGACTCGATTGTCTCGATCACCATTTGTGACAATGCCGCTGCGTCGCCGTCCGCGGGCAGGTCCACCAGTCCACCCCACTTCGAGGGTTGCTCCAAGGCGAACACGCGCCCTAAGCCCCACAACGGGGCCTGCCAGCGGGTGCCCGGGACAACGGCGAGATGCGAGCCCGCTTGCTCGGACATCGCCATCGGTTGGTCCCTTGCGGCCACAGCCTGCGCACCACGCGTCACGAACCAGACTCGTGCAGCGGTGCCCTGACCAACGACCGCTCCGAGCCATCGCAAAGGCAACTCACATGCAAGTGCCTCGCACTTCTGCGCGTCATCCGCGGTTTCGTCGGACCCACCCAGTTCCAACGCGCCCAGATAGACGAGCTCACTGTCATGCGGCAGCCGCTCGATGCTCGCATCGGCCGCAAGCTGCACAACCTTGTCGCCTCTGGCCCGTAACTGGCCCGACAGCGCGGCCCCGAGGCCTTGCTGATCGCCGATCAGCACCCACTCGCGTCTCTGCGTTGGCACACGAGCGACGATGAGCGCCTGTTGAGCCGCGCCGCGCCCAAGTGTCCCGCCGGTCGGAATAGTCGGAACAGCAACGGCATCGTGCAATCCCAGTCCCGCCAACAGGTCGCGCCAGGCATCGCGAGAGATCAACGGATAGGCCGGTCGCAAACGGCTGTCCGTAAAGCGCCACCAGCCCTCTGTCAGCCCAAATGTGAGATCGACCCAACGCTCAGGCGCAACACCTTCGAGCAGGAACAGCTGTCCGCCCGGCGCGAGAAGATCGCGCGCGTTCGACACAGCCTTCCCAAGGTCAGCGGTCGCATGCAGCACGTTCGCCGCAATGACGATGTCGTATCGACCGCGCTCGAATCCCTGCGGAACCGGGTCCTTCTCGATGTCCAGCAACTCATACTTGATGAAGGTATAAGGCTCGAACTGCTCGGCCGCACGCTCCAGGAACAGGGGCGAAAGGTCGGTGTACGTATACTCGACGCGATCCGCCGGCAGTGACGGGAGTACGTAAGTTGTCGTTCCACCGGTGCCAGCGCCGATCTCCAGCACGCGCAGGCGCGCGCCAGACGGGAGTCCCGCGATTGCGGATCGAAGCGCCTGGGCGAGCGCCGTGTTGTAGGTCCTTGCGTAAGGCGACTCGACGTAAAGTTGGCGTGCCTCAGTCAGCGATCCGCCGGGGAACAGAAGGTGCAACGGATCCTGCGTGCCTGCGAGCACACCGGCAAGCTCACCAGCGCAGCGGCGCAACGTGAGTAGTTCGCCATTCACAGCACCGAAGCGCTTCAGCAAGGCGTCATAGCGTTCCGGCGGATCGCTGCACTCGAGCGCGCCGATCACCTCGAGCGTGACACCAGCACCATTGCCACGACGCGCCAGCAACCGATCCTCGACGAGGATATCGAGCATCCGCGCAAACAGTCGCGCGTGTCGGGCGACAATCCCCAACCGCGCGGTTTCCACGGCAACGTCGAATACGCGGCCGACCTGGGTATCAAATCCAAGTCGTTGCAACGCTACGATGACGTGATCACGACTCAGACGATCCAGCTCCGGGAGCAGGTCATCGTAGACGGCCATGCCATACTCAACGGCCAGCCGAGCGAAGTTCCCGCGGACATCGGCCTCGAAACTCTGTGGAGAAGCCAGCAGGGCCGCGGCACGGATTGGCGGCGGCGACTCCTCCCACCTGACTTGATAGAACGGCTGCTGCACCGTCTCGCGCGCAGCTCGCTGCAGTCTGACTCCACTGATCGCGCCGAGGTCCGCACCGGACGAGTCCAACAGCCTGACATCCGCAAGCCATTCAGCAGGGCGTGGACTGTCCGATGAACGCAGCACGGCGTGACACCAGAATTCCCGAGGCAGCTTCTGGCGTAGCGCGAGGCGCTGAACGCCAGTCAACAGGTAAACATCGGACGCGTCAGCCGCCTCGGGCACGGCTATGCCGACTGCCTGAAGCGCGCCATCCAGCGCCCCTGGGTGTGCCCAGATCACAGCGTCGTCCACGCGATCCTCAGCAAGCTCGACGCGTGCCAGGACCTCTCCATCGCGCCGATGCACCTCACGTACGCTGCGGAAAGCGCCTCCCAGGTCGATTCCCAGGTCGTGTAATTTCGCGTAGAACGCCAAGCTGTCGGTAACGGGGCCGAGCGACGCTCCGAGAGCCGCGGGATGGGCCGGCCCTGCGGAGTCGAACTGCTTGACGGTCACGAGTCGACCCATGGCGTGCAGCGTCCACTCGCCCTTCCCTTCGACGTCGCGGCTGCTCACAGAGAAACTTGTACCTGCGAGTGCTACTTCCACCGTGCGTCCCGCAGCCGGCAATACGAGCGGCTCACGGATAACAAACTCTTCCACCGCACGCATCGCGCCGCCCAATGCCTCATTGGCACAGGCCTGTGCAAGCTCCAGGAAGACCGGACCAGCAACCAACACGGACCCGCGTACCAGGTGTTGCTGCAAGTACGAAGGCGCCGTGGGCGCCAGCACGGTCTGGAACAACGGAGCGGCGGTAGGCAGTCTGACCGCGCGCAATGTGTTACCAGAAACAACAGACACGCCGCGGAACGCAGTCGGCGCGGCCGCCGGAATCCAGAATTTGCGGCGCTCGAAAGGATAGGTCGGCAAGGTACAAGGCCGACCGCCGCTGGAGCCGTTGACTCCATTCCAGTCGACCGACGCACCGTGAACGTAGAGGTCCGCCAGGCTCGCCACCATCTCAGACCAGTCTTCCTTACCCCGGCGCAGTGAGCTGACGAGCAGCGTGCCGTCCTCGGGCAGCGACCGTTGCGCCAATGCAATGAGTGTCGGGTGTGGACCGACTTCGAGGAAGGTACGGAATCCCTGTTCAAACAGACCAGTGATTCCATCGGCGAAACGCACCGGCTCGCGCAGATGCCTGCGCCAATAGGTTGCGTCCGGGGCTCCACCTGGCAGAGCGCGCCCTCCGGTCAGATTCCATGCCACCGGGATTCGCGGCGCTTGCATTGCAACGCTGGCTGCGCATGCCTGCATCGCATCCAACGCAGGTTCAACTAGCGGCGAATGAGCCGCCAGCGAGATGAATAGCCGATGCCCACGGATGTTGCGCTTCGCAAATCCCTCGAGCACTGACTCGATCGCGGCAACCTCGCCGGAAATCACGACACTGTCAGCCGCGTTGATCGCTGCAATGGCGACCCGCCCCGACAACGGCGCCACCGCAGCCGCGACTTCCTCGACGGGTGCGAACAACGCGGCCATGGTTCCGTTCGCGGGCAACGCGTGCATCAATCGACCGCGTTCGGCGATCAGCCGCAGCCCGTCTTCCAGAGAAAACACACCGCCCACACAAGCGGCTACATACTCTCCGACCGAATGCCCGATGACGGCGGCCGGCTCGACACCCCACGAGCGCCATACCTGCGCCAGGCCGTACTCGACCGCAAACAGTGCCGGCTGAGTCCAGCGCGTCTCGTGAATCGGTGCGTCGTCGCCCCCTTGGCCAAAGAGGACGCTCTTCAACGTCCTACCGAGAGAATCCGCTCCGAGCAGCGAGTCACACTGATCGATCACCTCACGGAATACCGCGGATCCTTCGTAAAGCGCGTGGCTCATACCGGGGTACTGCGAGCCCTGCCCCGTGAAAAGGAACACAACCTCCGGAGCCTGGCCGGACACGGCGGTGCCGCGCTTCAACATCGGGTGAGTGATGTTACCGGCAAGCGCACGCAATGCAGCCTGTGCCTCCGGAACCGTTGCCGCAGTGACGGCCGCTCGCTCGACGAAATGGGACCGGCCTGAGCCCGCCGTACGGACTGCATCCGCCAGGGACACTGTCGTAAGAGCGTCCGCATAGGAAGCCGCCAGGTTTGACAGCGCTTCACCACTGCGCGCTGACAACGGCAGCGTGTGGAGCAAGCGTGGCTCGACGGCTTCGAGCGACGATGCAGGTGGCGCCTCTTCCAGAATGACATGGGCGTTCGTACCGCTGAAGCCGAACGAGCTCACACCAGCGAGACGCCGGCGCGTGCCGCGCAGCCAAGCCTTGCCTTGCGGCTCTACACGAACGGGATACTCTCCCCATGAAATATGGGGACTGGGCTGTTTGAAGTGCAGATGAGGCGGAATACGCTCGTTCTGCAACGACAGGACAACCTTCATGACGCCGGCGATGCCCGCGGCGGACTCGAGGTGACCGATGTTGGTCTTCACCGAGCCGATGACCAAAGGATCTGCGTGTGAGCGTCCCTCGCCGAGAGCGCCGGCAAGCGCACGAACCTCGATAGGATCACCCAGCGACGTACCTGTACCGTGCGCCTCGACATAGTCGATATCGCGTGACTCGACTCCGGCATCAGCCAGTGCCGCACGGATGACCGATTCCTGCGCGGGGCCATTGGGAACTGTCAGGCCACCACTCCGCCCATCCTGGTTCGCGGCAGTTCCACGAATGAGCGCCAGCACGCGATCACCGTCCGCTACCGCGTCCTCGAGCCGCTTCAGAACCAACACACCGCAGCCTTCGCCCCGCGAGAAGCCGTCCGCGCTCGCATCGAATGTCTTGCATCGACCGTCCGGTGCAAGCATGTGCGCCTTCGACAAGGCGATGGTGGTTTCAGGCGAGCACATCACATTGACACCAGCGGCGAGCGCGACTCGCGACTCACCCGTGCGCAGACTCCGACAGGCGACGTGGAGCGCCACCAACGACGATGAGCATGCCGTGTCGATCGACAGTGCGGGTCCCTGCAGCCCCAGATAGTAAGAGATGCGCCCGGCGGCAACGCTGTGGGCACTTCCCGAGGCCAGATAGGCATCGATCGAATCGGCGCCCCGGCTCAACACCCGGTTGAAATGATCGCTATTGCAGATTCCGACGAACACGCCCGTGGCCGAGCCCACGAGCCGGTCCGCCGCCAGGCCCGCGTGCTCGAGCGCTTCCCAACTGACTTCCAGCAGCAGCCGCTGCTGCGGATCCATGGTCAGCGCCTCTCGCGGGGAGATGCCGAAGAACGCGGGGTCGAATTGACTCACGTCCGCGAGGAAGCCACCAGAGCGCGCCGCCATCCGGCCTGGAACATCAGGATCCGGATCGAAGAAGGCGTCGATGTCCCACCGGTCGCGCGGCACTTCCCCAATGGCATCGCGTCCTTCCCGCAAGAGGTCCCAGAAGGCCGCGGGGGTATCCGCACCGCCTGGTAGCCGGCACGCCATACCGATCACCGCGATCGGCCCGCGCTCACGCCGGCTCGTCGCCTCGATCTGCTCATGCTGCTCGAGCGCGAGCAGCGCGAGGCGCTTCGGCGAGAGTTTGCTGATGCGGTCCAGGAAATCGGTCATGTCAGGCCTTACGTTTCGCACGGGCGGCAATGAGGCGGTCCACCTCATCGTCGGACATCGCTTCGATGGATCCCACCAACTCGCGCGGCGCCGGCGGTTGCACGGCCTGCGATGTTGACGGCGCTCGCGCGTCCCCGAAGCCCAGGACCTCGACGAGCAGGTAATCAGTCAATGAGTCGATGCTCGGATAGTCGAACAGCAGCGTCGCCGGCAGCGGCTTGCCGAGCGCCGTTGCGAGCGTGTTGCGCAGTTCGACGGCCAGCAGCGAGTCGAGCCCGAGATCTCCCAGCGGAGTACGCGGGTCGATTTGTTTCCCGAGGTCGACGCCGAGAGCACGTAGGGACCGCTCGCGCACGAATGCCGCCACCAGCGGTCGACGGCGTGACTCGGGCGCATCAGTCACCTGTTGCGACAGACTGGCGCTCTGGGCACCTGAACGCTCCTGCGCCTTGGCCACCTGGGCGTCGGACGACGCACCGGAAACCTCGGCGAAGAAAACGGGTACAGCCCCATGCGCGAAGCGGGCGAGGTAACGGCTCCAATCCACAGGCAGCACCGCTGCCTGTGTGATATCGGATTCGAGCAACCTTCGGAAAGCTGACAATCCCTGGTCAGGCGTCAGTGCCCCGAGCCCCTGAGACGCCAGGCGCTCAGTGATCCCCCGGTCAGCTGCCGCGCCAACTTCGGTCCATGGACCCCAGTTGATGCTCAGCGAAGGCAATCCGCGCAGGCGACGCTCGTGCGCCAGAACATCGAGGAAGGCATTCGCAGCGGAGTGGTTGGCCTGCCCCGCCGAACCGAACACAGAAGCCACGGACGAGTACGAGACGAACCAATCGAGCGTGTCGTTACGCGTCAGCGCGTCGAGCAGCCAACCACCCAGCACCTTCGGCGCGAAAACGCGCTCAAAGCGCTGTGCGCTCTGCTGCAGCAACCCGGCATCGTCGAGCACACCGGCACTATGCACGATACCCCTTAGTGGAGGGCCGCTCACGCGTACGCGATCGAGGACGGCGCGAAGCCCCTCCTCCGAAGCGACATCCAATGACTCCGCGATGATCTCTGTGCCAGAGGCGCGTAGGTCAGCCAGCACCGCGACTGCCTCGGGCGTGACACCTCGCCGTCCGAGAAGAACCAGGCGACCAGCACCTTGGGACGCAAGACTCCGCGCCGTCAGCAACCCGAGACCGGAAAGCCCACCGGTGATGAGATAGGTTCCCTCGCGCCGTACTTTCAAAGTGGACGTGCGTTGCGCGACAACGATCTTTCCGGCATGGCGGGCTTGCGCCATAAACCGGAAGGCCCGAGCGGCATGCTCGGGAGAAAATACGCGCATGGGCAGCGGCGTCAGCTTCCCCGTGCGCAGCTCGTCCACGAGGCGAGCGAACAGCGTACCGATGAGAGCGGGCTCGCGAGCGGCGGTTTCGCCCCAGTCGACGATGAAGTAGCGCAGATCGCGATTCAATCCGGCGACCCAGGCTTCGTTCTTGATGCCGCGCTTGCCGATCTCCACAAAGCGACCGCCACGCGCCAGAACTGAGAAGCTCGGCTCGATCAGGTCGCCCGACAACGAGTTCAACACGACATCGACACCACGGCCGCCCGTATGCGCCATGATCTCGCCGGCAAATGACGCGCTGCGGGAATCGAACACGTGCCGCACACCCATTGAGCGCAACACTTCCCGCTTCCAGTCAGAGCCGGCCGTGGCAAACACCTCCGCGCCCGCCCGCAGGGCGAGCCGCACAGCAGCCATGCCCACACCGCCTGCGGCCGCATGGATCAACACACGATCCCCACGGGTCATGCCGGCAAGATGCCCGAGGCAAAACTCCGCCGTCAGATAGGCAATCGGGAATGATGCCGCTTCCTCGACACTCACGGACGAAGGCCGAAGCTGTACCAACTCTGCGCGAGCCGTCACATGGGAGGCGAAGCTGCCACCCACCACCGCCATCACCTCATCGCCGGCACGCACGTGGGTGACGCCAGCACCGACAGCGATAACTCGACCGGCGCACTCTCCGCCTAACGGCCCGGGGTTGCCGGGATACATGCCCAAGGCATTGAGCACATCCTTGAAATTCAGCGCCGTGGCCTCGACCGCTACTTCCACCTCTCCGGGACCAGGAGCCCGGCGCGTGATGGGCACTCGCTGGAAGCCTTCGAGCGAACCGGCAGTCTGCGGCACCAGGCGCCACGCGCTCCCTCCAGTCCGGCCGTCCGAGGCTCGTTTTGCGCGTGCAAGCCGCGCGACCAACCTCGTGCCATTGCGAACCGCAACCTGCCGCTCCGAGCCGGTTTCGTGCAACTCCGCCATCAGGGCGTCCAGCTCCGTGGGCTCCGGAGTGGCGTCCAGATCGACGTGAACACACGTCAATTCCGGATGCTCCAGGGCTAACGCCTTGCCAAGACCCCAGAGAGTCGCCTGACTCGGCGAGAGTGCACGCTCGACGCCGCTCACCGCCTGAGCAGCGCGCGTGACGATCCACAAGCGCGATGCCGGACTTTCAGTAACGAGCGTCTGCGCGACGTACATGGCGCTCAACACGCCGCGCGTGTGGGCTTCACTCAACTCGTTTGAGTCGGTTGACTCCCAGGACCGCGTGTCCAATGCCCAGGTATGGACCACGCCGTGAACCGTGTTACCGGACTGGCTCACACTCGTGAGGAGCCTCTTGTAGTCGGCCGCCGAGCCCGGGACGATCGACGCGATGTCTCCCGAATACGCGAATGCACCCGGAAATACCACGACACAACGCGAGCCGGTCGCCCGTAAACGGGCAACCAACTCCCGCGCAACTCCTTGCTGGTCAGCGAAGACCAGCAACGTCTGTGCAGAGGCGCCAGCGCGCGCCAGCAACAGAGACTGCACGGCAAGCGAGCCCTGCACGGCATCGGACGCCGGAAGAGCCGCGCACTCGTCGAACCCACACTCCCCGAGCACCTTCAGCCAACGCTCACGCGGCATGGTGACGTAGTCTGGACGCAAGTCAGTGTCGGAGAACGCCCACCAGCCCTCGGTCAGTCCGACCGTGAAGTCGAACCAGCGTTGCGGCGCGGTCACTTCCAACATCGCCAGCAGACCGCCTGGTACGAGTAGACCGCGCACGCGGGACAGAGTGCGCCGCAGATCCGCCGTCGCGTGAATGACGTTCGCGGCTATCACGAAATCGAACTGACGGCCCCCAAACCCCTGCGCGGCCGGGTCACGCTCGAGATCCAGCACTTCGAATCGTGTACCCGGCACGGAGCCAAACCGCTCACGCGCGCGAGCAACGAAAAGAGGTCCAACATCTGTGAAGGTGTACTCGACGCCCTCTGCAGCGACGCGCGGCAACACGTGCGCCGTAGTGCCACCGGTGCCGGCACCGACTTCGAGAATTCGCAGTGGACGGCCGGCAGCTCGGGCCTTGGCGGCCGCAGCTACGATTCCTGCCATCAGACCGCCGTAGAGCCTCGCTGTCGGGGAGTCTCTATACATCCGTTCCGCGGTCTCGAGCGAGCCGCCCGGGAAAAGCAGTTGCATCGGCTCGCGCTCACCGCGTAACGCCTCGGCGAACTCCGCTGCGACCCTTGCGGTGAGCTCCAGCTCGGCGACGCTACCCTTCGGATAAGAACGCAGCAGCTGCTCAGCAGCGGTGACAGGATCCACCTGCGGCAGGGCTTTGAGCACATGCCAGGTATCCGGCGTGGCAGGATCGCGCGCAACCAGTCCCTGCTCCGCCAGGATGGCCAATAAACGGCCGAACAGCCGGCGATGGGCCGGCATCACTCGCAGTTGATCCGCCAACCCCGCTTGCGACACCCGGCTCCCGACTACGGGCGACCAACCCAGACGCTGCAATGTCCGGACAGCGTAGTCGCCGCACAGCGCTTCCAGGCGCGCCAGAAAGACGTCATGCGAGACGAGCCCTACGGAGTCGGCAAGAGTGGGCAGCTCGCCAGCAACCTCCCGAGACAGCTCTGCCGGCGACCACGAATGTCCGCTCCCCGCCGCTGCAACAGGAGCAGGCTTCCAATTGGTTTCATACAGGCAGTCATCGAGCCAGCGCTCACCGAGCCGCTCGAGCGCATCGCGCGTCACGCGCTTGAGTTGCACTTCGTGCAGTTCGGCGAGCACCGTTCCATGCTCGTCGAAGATCCACAAATCTGCGCGGCAGGTTTCGCCTGTGCCACCGTGTACCGACACATGGCTCCAGCACTTCCCCGTCGCGCGCTGCCTGTAAATGTAGCGACCGATTCCAATCGGCAGGTAAAGAGCCGAAACATCCCGTGGCAGCGCGGCCGCAAGCACCTGCAGGCACCCGTCCAACAGAACCGGATGAAAGACGTAGCCCGCCCCTTGCGCCGCCAGGTCTGCGGAAAGCTCGACAAGGCCCAGCGCCTGCGAGTCACCACGCCACAACTGGCGGATTGCACGGAAACCTGAACCGAAGTCCAAACCTCGCGCTTCGAAATCCGCATAGAACTCACGCGGGTCCACGGCCAAGGCACATATCTCGCGAAGCGCTCCGAGGCTCGCCGCCGTCGTCGCGCTCGCCGCTAACCCCGGACGGAAACTCGCCGCGACATGGCTCGTCCATGCGGCACCATCATCCGCGTCATCAGCAACACTGCTGACTGACACCGGCATCGATCCGTCGCGCAACACGCCACAAACCGTTTGAACAGTCCGCGCGGCTCCGTCGTCCGCGAGCATCATCGCTTCGTTGACTGTCACGTTCTCAACGGTGACGGCATCAGACCGCAAAATGTCGCGGGCGCATGCGAGCAACATGTCGAGATACCCGGTCGCAGGAAGGATCACTCGACCCAACACCCGATGCTGCCGCACGAACGACGGCGTATCGGCGCCAATGTGGCTCTCGTAGATGGCCTCACTGGCAGCATTACGTAGCCTGGCGCCCAGTAACGGATGCCCAGTTGCGCGCCCGCGCGAAATAGCGCGCGCGGCTGCTTGAGCCTTGAACCAGTGGCGCTCACGCTGGAACGGATAGGTCGGCAGATCCACCAGGTGGGGCGAGTCGCTCGCACCGATCGACTTCCAATCGAGCTGCACTCCTGCCAGATACAAAGAGGAGACCGCGTTGAGCATCTGCTCACGATCCGAGGCGTCCTTGCGCAGCGACGCAACCCGCTGCGGACCACCATCACCGAACACGGCACCGGCAAAGGAGAGCAAGGTAGGATGTGGGCCGATCTCGACCATCACGTCCGGGCGTAACTCGCCCAGCGTCTGCAAGCCATCGGCGAAGCGCACGGCTTCGCGGACGTGCCGCCGCCAGTAACCGGGAGTCACGATCTCTTCGGACCGAGCCACTCGGCCCGTCAGATTCGATACCAACCGCAAGCGGGGCGCGGCCAGTTTCGCGCCGGCCACTTCGCGCTCGAACCGATCCAGAATCGGCTCAACGAGCGGCGAATGGAATGCATGCGACACGGTGAGCGCAGTGCAGCGGATGCCCGCCGCTGTAAAGCGCTCACACGCCGCGCTGACAGCCGCGGCAATACCCGAGATAACCGTCTGCGCGGGACCGTTGACTGCCGCTATCGATACTTGCGATGCGTACGACGCGATGCCCTGCGAAACCATCGCTTCCGGCGCTCCAATCGCCGCCATCGCACCGCCGGGAGGCAGCGATTGCATCAATTGACCGCGGCGCGCGATGAGCCGCAAGGCGTCTCCGAGCTCGAGCACCCCCGCCACGCAAGCCGCGACTACTTCGCCAACCGAATGACCCATGACGATGTTCGGCGTGACGCCCCACGAGCGCCACAACTGCGCCAGCGCGTACTCGACTGCGAACAGGGCCGGCTGCGTATAACCGGTCTCATGCAGTGCGGCATCCGTGTCTGCGGCAGCAAACACCACGTCGAGCAAGGGACGATCGAGGTGAGGAGCGAGTAGCAGCGCGCATTCATCCAACGCCGCGCGGAAGACGGGTGCGGACTCGTAAAGCCCCCGCGTCATGTTGATGTATTGCGAGCCCTGCCCGGTGAACAGGAAGGCTATACGCGGCGGGTCACGCAACATCACAGCGGCGGTGCGCAGATTCGGAGCCGTTTGGCCCTCAGCCAGTGCGATCAGACCTGCGCGAAGCTCCGCCATCGAGTGCGCGACGATCGCCGCTCGCTCGGCAAACTGCGCACGCCCGACATTAGCGGTATGGCAGACATCAACGAGGTCGGCGTCAGTAGCCTGTGCCAGCGCCTTTGCATAACTCGCTGCCAACTGAGAGCGAGCCGCAACGTCCCTGGCGGAGAGCGTAAACAAATGTGCACGCCCGCCAGCGGCAGCAACTCGTACCGGCGCCGCGGGTGCCTCCTCCAACACAACGTGTGCGTTCGTGCCACTGAACCCGAAAGAACTCACGCCGCCAATACGGCGGCCTTCGATGGGCTCCCACGCAGTCGCGGCAGTAGGCACGCGCAACGGAAAATCGGCCCAGTGGATGTGTGGACTGGGCGTACGGAAATGCAAATGCGCCGGAATCGTGCGGTGCTGAAGCGCCAGGACCACCTTGATGAGCCCGGCGATGCCGGCGGCTCCCTCCAGGTGACCTACGTTGGTTTTGGCGGACCCGATCCACAGCGGAGGAGCAGTCCCCCTGTCCGGCCCGAACACAGCGCCCAGGGCGTGTACCTCGAGCGGGTCGCCAAGCTGAGTGCCCGTGCCATGGGCCTCGATAAACCCCACTTCACGCGGGGCGATTCCCGCGCGCGCGAGCGCCTCGCGAATGACAGCTTCCTGCGCTGGCCCGTTTGGCGCGGTAAGTCCGCTACTGGGGCCGTCTTGATTGACGGCACTACCGCGAATCACAGCCAGAATCTTGTCGCCATCCGCGCGGGCGTCGCTCAACTTCTTCAAGACAATGACACCGCAGCCTTCACCCCTCGCGAAACCGTCCGCGGCGGCGTCGAAAGTCTTACAGCGTCCATCCGGCGAAAGCATGCGCGAGTGAGACAGTGCAATGAACACGTCTGGCGCGAGGATCAGGTTCACACCACCGGCCAGAGCCATGCGGCACTCGCCGGCGCGTAACGCCTGACAGGCCAGGTGCACGGCGACTAACGACGACGAACACGCCGTATCGATGGTGACGCTTGGACCCTGCAGTCCGAGCAGATAAGAAATACGGCCAGAGAAGATGCTGTGCGCAATGCCGGACGTGAAATGCGCATCCAACAGCGCCTGGTCGTGCGACTTGAGCTGCAGGTACGTGTAGTCACTGCTGGTCGCACCGACATAGACGCCGGTCGCGGAGCGCTCCAGCCGGTCGGGGGCCTGGCCCGCATGCTCGAGCGCTTCCCAGATGACTTCCAGCAGCAGGCGCTGCTGCGGGTCCATGCCGTCGGCCTCGCGCGGGGCAATGCCGAAGAAGGCTGGATCGAACTGGTCCACCGACTCGATGAAGCCCCCCTCGCGGGTGGCGATCTTGCCGGGCACCTCGGGATTGGCGTCGTAATACGCGTCGATATCCCATCGATCCGCGGGCACCCGCCCAATGGCATCGACGCCCTCACGCATGAGGCGCCAGAAGGATTGCGGATCGTTGCCACCGCCTGGTACGCGGCAGCCCATGCCGATGACGGCGATCGGCTCGCGATGCGCCTGCTCCAGCGCGGCGACCCGCGCCTGGGCCTGCTCCAAGGCCAGGAAGGCGCGCTTCAGTGGGGAGAGGTCCGGCTGACTCATGACTTGCCCAACCGCTCCAGGAGAAGTGCCTCGATCTGCTCGTCACTCATGGCCGCGACCGCCGCCTCACCGAGCACGGCCGCGCCAGGCATCGATGCGGGCGACGCCGTGGCGACTGACACGCCCGGCGCCAGCGTCGCGGGAGTAAGCCGATCCAACAGGTAGGTCGCCAGCGCCTCGATCGTGGGCTGATCGAACATGATCGTCGCGGGCAGCGGCCGGCTCTCGCCGAGCCCCTTGGCGAGCTGGTTGCGCAACTGCACGGCCATCAGCGAATCCAACCCCAGGTCCATCAGCCGATCGTGGCGCCCCGGGGGCTCCGTCGCATCGAGCTTCAAAACCCGCACCACTTGCGCACGCACGAAATCGCGCAGCAACTCGAGCCGCTCGCCTGGCAAGGCCTCCAGGACTCGCCGTCTGAATGCTTCGGCTTCCTCCGCCGCCGCAGCAGTGCCAGACGCTCCCGGCATCCCGGCTGACGGCGCGCTGCCGTCAGCTCCATCCAGAACCGGGCTACCCTGGCGGCCCACCACCTGTCCGGGGGCAAGCCCGAGCACCAGGTGCTGCCCCAGCACGGTCGCCGATGAACTCTCAGCGGGGAAGGTGTCAGCGGCCGCGAATCCGGCATCACGCAGTGCCACCCGCCATTTTTCCGGGGCCAACAATGGATTGTCGGTCCGCAAATCGTCCGCGAAGTGCTGCCAGCCTTCGATGAGCCCGGTGGTCATGTCGAACCAGTCCATGTGGACGGTCGACTCCACCAACATCAACAAGCCGCCCGGGGCGAGCAACTCGCGCACGCGTCGCAACGCGAGCCGCAGGTCCGTACTGGCATGGATGGCATTCGCGGACACGATGATGTCGAAGCTGCCCGCCGCGAAGCCCTGCTCCGCGGGATCCCGCTCCATGTCGAACAGGCGGTAGTCGACAAACGGATAGGCCGCGAAACGCTCGCGCGCCCGATCGAGAAACAGCTCGGACATGTCAGTAAAAACATAGCGCGCGCGCTCCGCCACCAGCATCGGCAGCAGCGACGCGGTTGTGCCCCCGGTGCCAGCTCCGATTTCGAGGATGCGCAGCGCGCTGCCCGCTGGCACGGCTGCTGTCAATGACCCGAATGCGGAAGC
Organism: Steroidobacteraceae bacterium; assembly: GCA_036834945.1. Classification (GTDB taxonomy): domain Bacteria; phylum Pseudomonadota; class Gammaproteobacteria; order Steroidobacterales; family Steroidobacteraceae; genus 13-2-20CM-66-19. The sequence continues at coordinate 49,686 of DAITMW010000003.1, read as the reverse complement.
GGCGAGCCCGTTTATGTAGCGCATCGTCGCGGAGCGCTCATAGAGATTGCGCGCGAGATCCGGCGAGCCGCCTGGAAACAACGTCTCCAGCGGACTTTCGAGTCCTCGCAACACCGCGCTCACCAGGCTACCGCAGTGACGCACGTAAGCCAGGAGGGGCGTGTTATCGGCAAACAATCTGTCCGCTTCGGCCCACAGCTCGTCGATGAGAGGCTCGGGTAACGGGCGCGGAGCACAGTACAGAGCCCCTTCCCGGCTCAGCAGGCCCAAAACGACGAGCCGGTCCAACCAGCGTTGCACCAGGTGTTTGTACGTTGCCGCGATGCGGGCCGACGCCATCACCTCGTCGAGTGTGTGACGCTCCCGCGCCTCGCGGAACAATCCACCATCACGCAAAGTCGCGACCGCATGTGCGGTCGTGACGCGCGCAAGGCAATTCCACTTCGCCGGATACGAGGCAGCGTTCAGGTCCAACGGTCCCTGCTCAGACTGGCGCCGCGCCGTATCACAGAGGCGCGACCACCGCGCAGTGGCGCTGATCGACGTGTCGCCGCTCTGTCCGACGAGATCCATCCAATGACGCCGGTCGCGGAATGGATAAGTAGGCAACTCGACCCGACGGCGCCGCTGGCCGCGGTCGAAGCCCGTCCAATTGACTTCGGCTCCGCTGACATACAGTCGTTGCAGGCTGGCCAGCAAGTCAGTCCAGTCGGCGCGCTCGCGATGCAGCGATGGAAGCCATTCCACCTCGGCTCCGGCCAGGCATTCGGCGCCCATACCGAGTAACACCGGGTGAGGGCTCATCTCGATATAGTGCGTGACACCCATGGCAGCCAGCGCCCGCATGGAGTCGGCAAAGCGAACCGGCTGGCGCATGTGCTCGCGCCAGTAGGCTGCATTGCCCAGGAGCGCGCGGTCAGCGAGTCGACCGGACAGGTTGGAGATCAGGGGCAGGCGCGGCTCGGTGTATCGAGAGGCGCCGATGATCCGCTCGAACTCATCGAGCACCGGATCGACCAACGGCGAATGAAATGCATGCGAGACCCGCAGAGGTTTCGTGCGTGCGCCCGCCGCCGCAAACCGTGCGGCGATCTCATCAACGGCCGCGCGCTCACCACTCACTACCGTGTTGGCTGGACCGTTGATGGCAGCAATTGTGACCCGACCGCTATAACTGGCGAGCGCGGAACTCACAGCGTCTTCCGATGCTTCTATGACAGTCATGGCTCCGTGTCGTGGCAGAGCCTGTACCAGGCGGCCACGCGCCGTCACCATCCGAGCCGCATCCGCGACCGACAAGGCACCGGCTATACACGCTGCGGCGTACTCGCCGAAACTGTGACCCATCACGGCTACCGGCTCGATGCCCCATGAGCGCCACAACTCAGCCAACGCGATCTCCATCGCGAACATCGCGGGCTGCGCGTAGGCGGTCTCGTCGAGCGTCGATTCGCCGGACTGACCGAGAATGACGGGCAGCAACGGCTGAGGCAGGTACTCGTTTAACAGAGCGATGCATTCATCGAGCGCCGCGCGAAACACAGGCGAGGACGCATAGAGTGCTCGCCCCATGCCGACGTACTGCGGGCCCTGCCCCGGAAACAGAAATGCGACGCGTGGTTGTTGCGGCCCCTTGAGACCTGTCGCTACATACGGGTGAGAGCCATTGCTCCGATAAAGCGAAAGCGCCTCGTGCATCTCATCCGGCGTACTGCCTGTTACGGCCAGCCGATGAGCGAAATGTGAGCGCCCCGCGTTCGCCGTGAAGCAGACATCGGCGAGACTGGGCTGCCCGGCCCGCGCTCGATCGAGCACAGGCAGATAGCGATTGACGATTTCCTGGAGAGTCTGGGCATCGCGTGCCGACAGGGCGAGCACGTGCGCATCTCTCCGGAGCGGCTCTTCACCGGAGTCGGACTTCAGCTCCTCGCCGGCGGGAGCCTCCTCCAACACAACGTGGGCGTTGGTACCGCTGAAACCAAACGAGCTCACACCCGCCAGGCGCCGCCCCTCGATCGGATTCCAGGCCGTCGCGCTCGTCGGAACCGCCACGGGCAACGAATCCCAGCTGATATAGGAGTTAGGCGTCTTCAGATGCAGATGCGGCGGAATCTCGCGGCGTTGCAGGGCGAGTACGGTCTTGATCACGCCCGCGACACCCGCAGCGGCCTCGAGATGCCCGATGTTCGTCTTGACTGAGCCGAGCAACACCGGCCGGTCCGAGGCGCGGCCCTCTCCCAGGACCGCTCCGAGGGCATTCACCTCAATGGGATCCCCCAACGGGGTACCCGTACCATGTGCCTCGACGTAGCCAATCTGCGCTGGCGTGACATTCGCTGCCTGCAGGGCTGCACGAATCACGGCCTCCTGCGCAGGGCCATTTGGCGCGGTCAGGCCATTACTGCGTCCATCCTGGTTCATCGCGCTGCCACGAATCACGGCCAGTACGCGATCACCGTCATTCTGAGCATCGCGCAGGCGACGCAATACCAACATCGCGGCACCTTCACCGCGCACATAGCCGTCGGCGGCCGCGTCGAAGGTCTTGCAGCGCCCGTCGCGCGCCATCATTCCGGCCTTCGAGAAGTTGACATTGAGCTCGGGCGTCACGATGAGATTCACGCCACCGGCCAGGGCCAGATCGCACTCACCGAGCCGCAGACCCTGACAGGCCAGATGCAGCGCCACCAGGGAAGACGAGCACGCCGTGTCGAGCGAGACCGCCGGACCCTGCAGCCCGAGGAAATAAGCCAACCGCCCCGACGCTACGCTGTATGCACAGCCGGTACTGAAGTACGGATCGATGGCCTGCGGATGCGCAAAGAGCGCGCGCCCGTAATCACTATTGGCGATCCCAAGATAGACCCCCGAGCGTGTACCGGCGAGGCTCGCTGGTGCGTGTCCGGCGTTCTCGAGTGCTTCCCAGGCCAACTGCAGCACCAGGCGTTGCTGCGGATCCATGCTGGCGGCTTCGACCGGCGCGATGCCGAAGAACTCAGCATCAAAGTGCTGGATGTCCGTGAGAAAACCACCATACCGGGTGGTCATCTTGCCGGCGGTGTCCTGCAGCTCGTCGTACCAGGCCTCGAGCGACCAGCGGTCGGGCGGAATCGGCGTGATGGCGTCGACGCCACCCCACAGGAGCTCGGCAAATGAGGCTACATCGCGCACACCACCCGGAGCGCGAATACCCATGCCGACGATCGCGATCGGCTCACGCGCCGCGCTCTCCAGCTCCGAGATGCGCGCGCGCAGCTCCCGAATCTCCAGCAACGCGCGCTTGACCGGAGAGAGCTCGACAACCGGGGTGCTCATCGCCCACCTCCCCCGGAGGAGCCGTTCAACTCCGCCAACAATTCGGCCTCAGCCTCAGCCTCGGAGAGCGATGCCACAGCGCTCGCAGTGGCCGCCCTCGCCGCGGCCTGTGTCTCCCGAGCGTGAGGGACGCCATCGTCGGGAGGAGGCGCAGCCAATTGCAACACTCCCATCAGATGCGTCGACAGCGCATCGATCGACGGGTAGTCGAATAACAGCGTCGCCGGAAGCGCCTTGCCGATGGACCGGGTCAGGGCGTTGCGTAACTCGACCGCCATGAGCGAGTCGAGGCCGGCATCCTTCAGTGGCGCGCGGGGCTCCAGCGGCGTCGCCGGACTGAGACCCAGGACATTCAAGGCCTGCTCCGTCACGTGCGCGGCAACCAGCCCGCGCCGTTGCGCCTCTGGCGCCGCGCGCCATTGGGCAAGCTGGGAAACAACTTGCGCCGGTATCGCGGCGGCGGCCCCACGGGACGCTCCAGACCCTCCAGGCGCTCCAGACCCTACTGGCCCCGTGGGCAATACCTCACGGAAGTAGTCACGGTCTGCTCCAGGGGCCAAGTCAGCCCCGAAGCGAGCCCAGTCGATGGGCAACACGGCGGCGTGGGTCACGCCAGAGCGGAGCAACTGCTCCAGGCGCGCAAAGCCCTCGGCCGGCGCGATCCACTTGAGGCCCCGTGCACCCCAGACATCCGTTCCCTTGGCTGCGGCCGCTGCGGCCATACCGGCCTCACCCCACATTCCCCAGGCAACACTGAGCGCCGGCAATCCCATGGATCGGCGCGAGTGAGCGAGCGCATCCAGCTCGGCATTGGCCGCGGCGTACGCACCCTGTCCGGCCGCTCCCAACAACAAACCGGCAGCTGAAAACATCACAAAGAAATCCAGTCCCCTATCGCGCGTGAGCTCATCCAACACGCGTGCTCCATGAGCCTTGCCACGCAACGCTTCAGACCACCTCGCCCACTCCTGCTGCAACAAGACACCGTCCGCCAGCGCCCCAGCGGCGTGGACGACCCCACGCAATGGAGGCATGTTCCGACGAATCTCCTCCAGGATGGCCTGCATTGGTTCCTTCTGGCTCACATCCGCCGTACGCACCAACACCCGCGCCCCAAACTGCTCCAGCTCGCGAATCCGACTCGCGGTTTCGACGCTTGGCGCGTGACGCCCTATGAGCACGAGATGGCGCGCCCCCCTGTCCACGAGCCACTTGGCCGTTCGGATACCGAGCGCTCCAAAACCACCCGTAATCAGATAACTCGCTTCGGGGCGCACCAGCGCGGGAGCCGCGTCCGGAGCGCGCAAAACCAACTTCCCGACGTGTCGCGCCTGCGCCATGAAGCGCAGGGCATCCTGCGCCTCGCTGAAGTCGAACACCCTGACCGGCAGCGGCGGGATCTCCCCCGCCTCCAGGGCACCGAGCAGCTCGCGCATGAGCGATGAGGCCAGCCCATGGTCGGCGATCATCTGCTCGCCCAGGTCATAAGGTACATAACGCGCATCCGGCCGCGCCTGCGACACTTGCCCGGCAGTCCAGATGTCGCGCTTGCCGAGCTCCAGGAAACAACCACCGCGTGCCAGGACCTCGAAGCTGGCGGGAATGAAATCACCGGCGAGAGAATTCAACACCACGTCGACGCCCGCGCCTCGGGTGAGCTCGGCGATCTGCGCCGCGAACTGCAACGAGCGCGAATCAAATACGTGTTTCACACCCAGCGTCTGCAGGAGCGCGCGCTTGGCAGGTGAGCCTGCAGTAGCAAACACTTCCGCTCCCGCTCGCAGTGCCAGTTGCACGGCAGCCAGCCCCACGCCTCCCGCAGCAGCGTGAATCAACACGCGTTGGCCCGCTCGTAGCTGGGCCACACGTAACAATCCATATATCGCGGTCAGGTAGGCCACGGGCAGTGCCGCCGCCTGTTCCGGCGAGAGCGAAGCAGGAACGCGGCTCAGAAACGCCGCTGGCACCGTCACCTCGGTCGCCAGACTGGCGGAAGCGAAACCGAATACGACATCGCCCTTCTCGAAACCCACCACGTCGGCGCCGATCGCTTCCACTATGCCCGCGCACTCGGCACCAAGCGCGATCGCCGCCCCTTTCGGATACATACCCAACGACAGCAGTACATCGCGGAAATTCAAGCCCGAAGCCAACACGCGCAAGCGCACCTCGCCGGCCGCCGGCGCGGCCACAGTCGAGTTCCGCCAGCAGAGGGTATCGAGCGTTCCAGAAGCTCCAGGCTGTAAACGGACTTGCGAAAGCGAGCGCTCGCCTGCCTGCAGGCGTTGGATGCGCGGCACGAGTCGTCGAGAGCCGCGCATCAGCAAGCGCCGTGGAGCGGATGCGGCGGGGCGGAGAAGTTCCGCAACAAGCCCCGCGACTTCGCCAGCCGGAGCATCGGGGTCGAGATCGATGGCCCTACAATCGACCTCCGGCAACTCAGCGGCCGCGGTGCTGACAAAACCCCACAACCCGGCGGCGGCAGGACGCGGCGTTGCGCTGCCGCCAGGCTGTGCGCCTTCCGTGACCAGAATCAGTCGAGAGGACAAGCTGTTCGCGCGCGCCATGGCTTGCAACGTATGCAGCGCTCCGCCACTAACAAGGAGATCAGCGCTCTCCAGTGGCGAAACGTCGAGACCCCACAGGTGAGCGACGCCTCCGAGCGCGAGTCCATCGCGCCACTCCGCGTCAGCGAGAATCGCGTCAAAATGCGCGGGCTGCGCCGGATTCACGACATAGAGGTCCGGAGCCACACGCTGCAACCGATCGCCAGCGCGAACGCGTAGACAGCGCATTCCCCGCGATACCAGGGCCGCGGCGAGCGCGTCTCCCACTCCCCGTGTGTCGGCCAGGACGATCCAGGCGGAGGGTGTAACTTCCACGCTCGACCGCTCGGCTTCATCCGGACGCCACGCGATTTCGTACAGCCAGTGGTCCGCTGCCGGAGCAAACCGCACTCCCTCCAATACAGCGACCACCGATCCATCCGGCCCATGCAAGGTCACATTGGCCGAAAGTGCCCCACCCTCGCGAACGCGCTCGTAAGTCACACGGGCGTGAACAGATGGCGGCACCGGCGCAACGACCGTGTAGCGATCCAGACCAAGTGGCAGGAGGAGCTCGCCGGGAAGACCGGCTGCAGTCGCCGTAGCCGCCGCTACGACGCACAGTTGCAAAGCTCCATCGAGTACCGTTGGATGAACGCTCGAGTTTCCGTCGCGAGCCTCGGGGCTCTCGACCCAGGCCTGCGCGCCCCGGTCCGCGCCGACGGCGACCCCGTGAAGTGTTTGAAACGAGGGACCAAACTCGATTCCCAGGGCGGCGAAAGCGGAATACAACGCATCGCGAGAGGCTGCATTCGCCGCCGGCCGCTCGGCCGCTACAGCGGACTTCGCGAATGGCGCGAACGGCGACACGCCGCGGGACGCCTCCGCGGAGGCAATCAATCGCCAGTCCTGGCCGCTCGCGGCACCAGGAATCGCCTCGTGCAATGTCACGCGCGCTCGTGCGTCGGGCAGTGTTTGTGAGGCCACCTGCCAGGTCACTCGCTTCCCTTCTTCCTCAGACAGCACCAGCGGGTGATGGATGACGAAATCAGCGATCGCCACCTCTTCCGTGCCGAGCTCGATAACGGCCGCTGAACGCAAGGCATCCAGCATTGCCATGCCAGGCATCAGGAGGCGGCCAGCCACACGATGATCGCGCAGCCACTTCGCCGGCACGTCCGGCCACGACGCCGTGAAAAGAGTCACCGCTGCCGCTGGAATGCGCTGGCCCAGCAGTTCATGAACCACCGGCCCGGGCTTGCCCGATGCAGCAGCCGGACGCTCGCGCAACCAATAGCGCTCCCGCTGCCACGGGTACGTGGGTAAAGTGGCTGTTGACGCCGCCGAGTAATTCAACACATCCCAACGCGGCGCGCGAACCGAAGCGAAGACTCCAGCCGCGGCCACCAGCATCGTCTCGCGCTCTGGGCGACCACGACGCAAGGAAGCCAGCAGTGTGGATGTCTCGTCCTGCGCTGCGGCGCACTCCGCGATGGACGAGCCGAGTACGGGATGCGGACCAATTTCCAGGAATGTCGTGAACCCGTCTGACAACATCGCCTGCACGGCCGATGCAAAGCGCACTGTCTGTCGAACATTGCGACCGAAGTAGACCCCATCGATGGTCACGTTATCCGCGACCGCTCCGGTTACCGTGGAATACACGGGAGTCTGCGCGGCAGAGCTCGTCACATGACCGAGAGAAGCAACGAAGCCGCTGGCAATGGCCTCCATCTGTGCACTGTGGAATGCATAGTTGACCAGAAGCGCGCGGTGCGACAGCCCACGCCGCTCAAGCTCGCCCAGTGCCGCCGAGAGCGACTGCTTACTACCCGATAACACAACGCCCCGCGGGCTGTTGGCTGCACCAATTGAGAGCTCACCCTGGTAGCCACGGACCAACTCCTCGGCCTCAGCTGCACTGAGTGGTACCGCGGCCATGCCGCCAGTCCCAGTCGCACGCTGCATGGCGTGTCCGCGGTGCCAAACGATCCGCGCCGCCTCTTCCAACGACAGCACGCCAGCGATATGAAGCGCGGCAAGCTCACCGATGCTATGGCCCACTACGCCGTCCGGCTCGACGCCCCAGGATTTCCACAACCTTGCCAGCGCAACCTGCAACGCAAAGAGCGCTGGCTGGGCGATCTCCGTCTCTCCCAACCGTGACGACTCCTCAGGCGCGGCAAGCTCATCGAGCAGCGACCAAGGGGCGTAGCGCTTGAACAGGCCGTCGATCTCAGTCAGTGCGGCCTTGAACACCGGCTCGCAAGCCGCGAGCTCGCGGCCCATGCCAAACCATTGCGGACCCTGTCCACTGAAGACGAACGCGAGGCGAGGATGTCCGCTCGGTGAGCGATGACCCGTCGCAACAGCAGGCGACGGTACGCCATCCAGGTAGGCGTTCAGGCGATCCTGCAACTCACTGACGGTGTTTCCCACAACGCCAATTCGGAAGTCGTACTGAGAGCGCTTCTCGCCGGCCGCCGTGCAGAGCGAAGCAAGCGAACCCTCCGCCGTGGGCAAGAATTCGATCCACCGTTTGGCAAGCGCACGCAGTGCGCCAGGGCTTTGCGCGCTCAGGGGTAGAACCGATGGCCCCACCGCAGCCGCGGAACCATTCGTAGGCGCGGGAACTGATGGCGCCTCTTCCAGAATCACGTGGGCGTTGGTACCTCCCACACCAAAGGAGCTCACTCCGGCGACACGGGGTAATTTGCCAGCGGGCCAGGGCTGCACTGCCTGCGGAACGCGCAGACAGGTGTTGTCCAGTGCGAGGTGCGGATTGAGGCGTTTGAAATGGATCTGCGGTGGAATCTCGCCGTTCTGCAGTGCCAGCGTCACCTTGATGAGTCCGACGACGCCCGCCGCGGCCTCCAGATGTCCCACGTTGGCTTTTGCCGAGCCGAGATAACACACGGTCCCGTCCGGACGGGGCGCACCGACGGTCTCAGCCAACGCTTCGACCTCGATCGGATCGCCTAGGGGAGTACCGGTCCCGTGCGCCTCGACGAAACCTACTCGAGCGGGCTCTATCCGGGCGTTCTGCAGTGCTTCGCGCACAAGCGCCCGCTGCGCCAGGCCGTTCGGCGCCGCCATCACAGTGGAATGTCCGTCCTGATTTACAACGGAGCTACGGATGACGGACAACACACGATCCCCGGCAGCGACGGCGTCACTCAATCTCTTGAGGACGATCACTCCACACCCTTCGCCACGCACGAAACCGTCCGCGCCGGCATCGAATGTCCGACACCGGCCACCGATGGAGGTAAACCCGACCTTGGACATCGCGACCATCAGGTCGGGCGCGGCAATCACACTCACGCCGCCGGCCAGGGCGAGATCGCTCTCGCCACAGCGCAGACTCTGACAAGCCAGGTGCACCGCCACCAGTGAGGAGGAGCAGGCGGAGTCGAGGGAAATACTGGGGCCGCGAAGATCGAGCCAATACGACAGTCTGTTGGGCACTACGCTGTGCAGGATGCCGGTGAGCGTACGCGGATCGATCCACTCCGGATCGGCGTACTGCATCTGAGCGTAATCGTTATGGTAGCTGGCAACAAACACACCCGTGCGCGAGCCCGCGAGGCGCTCACGGCTGAGACCGGCACGATCCAGCGCATCTATGGCGACTTCGAGAAAGAGCCGCTGCTGCGGATCCATTCGCTGCGCCTCCCTCGGCAGGATGCCGAAGAAGTCCGCATCGAAGGTATCGATGCTGTCCAACAGCCCGGCGTCCCGGATGGTGGACTTCCCGGGTGTGGAAGGATCCTGGTCATAGTGGTCCTCCAGACTCCAGCGGCTGCCGGGAATCTCGCGGACCGTATCAACGCCCTCGCGCAGGATCTTCCAGAACTTCTCGGGCGTGTCCGC
>DAITMW010000003.1:9967-39852 GCA_036834945.1 Steroidobacteraceae bacterium | reverse complement strand
ACGCGGCAAGCGCCTCAACCGTGGGATAGTTCCACGCAAGCGTCGCCGACAGCGGGCGCCCCAACAACGCTTCCAGCCGATTGCGTAACTCAATGGCCATGAGTGAATCGAGACCCATGGTGCCCAGAGGTCGTCGCGTATCGAGCCGTTTAGGCGGAACGTGCAGCACCTGTGCCGCTGTGTCACGCACAGCGGACTCCATCATTTGCAGCCGAGCGTGAGGAGAATCAGCGGCGGCGAGTCGTGCAGCAAAATCCTCTGCACCTCCGCTCGTTTCGGCGTCGCCCATGCGATCGACGAACACCCGCCGATTGCGGCCACCGCGAGCGGCACGGAAGGTCGTCCAATCCACCGGCATCGCCATAACGGTGCTGGCGGGAAATCCGGTGAGCCACTCGTAGAGAGCCACGCCGTCGGCAGCCGGGATAGGCTGAATACCCTGGCGCTCCAACTCCGCGGTGTTGCGCTCCGCTACCTCTCCGGCCTGCATTCCGGTGCTCAGCCACGGACCCCACTGGATGCTCAGCGCATGCACGCCGCGAGCACGGCGGGCGACCGCCAGGGCATCGAGGCCCGCGTTGGCGGCGGCGTAATTGGACATCCCGGACAGACCCAATATCGCGCTGGTCGAGCCAATGAGGATGAAAACGTCGAGATCCGGCAGCAGGCGATCGAGATTCTGGGCGCCGGCCAGCTTCGGCAACAAGACTCGATCAAACGTCCCACGATCCATCTCGACAGTCAGCTTGCTACCGAGGAGCCCGGCCGCGTGAACCACGCCGACGATCGGCGGCCACGCTTCGGCCGCATAGGAATCCAACGCGCGCTCGAGATCCGCCCCATCGGACATATCCGCTACCAACAGGTGAACGCTGGCTCCGGCCTTCTCCAGAGCACGTACGGTAGCGATCCGCTGACCGATCACCGAATCGGCAGCGACCTCGTTCCAGCTCGAACGCGCTGGCAAAGGTGTTCGACCCAACAGGATCAGGCGTCGTGCGCCGCGCGCCACCATGGCTGTTGCAACCAGGGAACCGATCCCGCCGAGGCCGCCGGTGATCAGGTAGGCACCGTCGGAGCGCCACGAGACCGGCGCACTTGCTTGTTGTCCCTCATCCAGCGCACCGACCCGAAGGACGTAACGCTTGCCTGCACGCCAGGCGATCTGGTCCTCCCCGTCCGGCTCCAACAGCTCATCCACCAGCTCGCCAGCACTGCTGTCATCGGGGTCGAGATCGACCATGCCACCCCACAAGGTGGGATGATCCTCGGCGACCACTCTACCGGCCCCCCAGGCCGCTGCCTGCTCGACCGCCATGGGACGCAGATGTTGGTCGACGGCCTGGGCGCCTCGGGTAACCAGCCACAACCTGGGTTGTGCGGTTTCCGCCAGACCTGCGAAAGCACGCGAGCAAGCCTGGATCGCGACGATGGGTGCGAACGCGGCGTCCGTGGCCTCTGGAGAAAGCAACACGACACCCTGCGGTGATGTCGCGCTCAGAGATGCGAGTGTTTGTCCGATTGCTTGCGGAGTGGTGGTGATGGCCTGGTGGCCGCGATTGCGCAGCGCGTTCGCCACCGCACTTGCTAGAACCGCGTCCGCCGACACCAGCACCCAAGGACGAGGGCTGACAGGTATCGCACGGCGAGACGCGGCTTCAGAAGCCTGCCAGCGAAGGCAATGCAACCACGCGCGATGCTTGTCTTCCAGCTCCGGCGTTTGCACTACCGCGCCGTTACCGGGTGCCCGTGCTTGCGCTTGGCGTACCCAGTATCGCTCACGCTGCCAGGGATAGGTCGGTAATGACAGATGCGCACTGCGCGGGAGAAGCGCCTTCCAGTCGACCCTGACACCCGCCGTCCAAAGATTTCCGACCGCCGCGAGCAATGTGGCTTGCTCACTCTCGTCCCGCCGTCCGCACGCGATAGCCGTGACGCCACTCGTGCCGCGATGCTGTGCAGTCTGTTGCACAGCCGGCATCAACAACGGGTGCGGACCCAGCTCCACGAACACCGTGATACCGTCCTCCAGCAGCTTCGCAACAGTATCTGTGAAGCGCACTGGTTGTCGCATGTTGCGGCCCCAGTACGCCGCATCGAACTCGGAGCCGCTGGCCACACGCGCCAGCACGGTCGAGTAAACCGGCATGGCGGTGGTCGAATGAGGCAATCCAACGAGCTCGGCCGCCAGGCGGGTCGACGGCCCGTCCATCTGCGGGCTGTGGGAAGCGACGTCCACCTTCACCAGGCGGCAGAAAACTCCATCACGCTCACACTCGGTCAGAATCTCGCGCACGACGACCGGGTCACCCGAGATCACGGTCGAGGTCGGGCTGTTGCTTACGGCAACCGATACACTGACGCGCCGTGCTCCGATGCGGGCTTCCGCATCCGCCATGGATAGTTCCACCATGGCCATGGCGCCACGGCCACTAGTCTCACGCATCAACGCGCTGCGGCGGCAGATGATGCGCATGGCCTGATTGAGATCGAGCACACCGGCGAGATTGGCGGCACCGACCTCCCCCATGCTGTGTCCAATCACGGCGTCCGGAGTAACACCTACCGACTCCAGCCACTTGGCATACGCGATCGCCATGGCGACCAGCGCCGGCTGAATCACATCGATCCGATCGAGCCGATAGCGAGCATCACCGGGATCGAGTTGCAGCTGCTCCAGGAGGGACGAGGCATTTCCGTCCCAGGACATGTAGGGCTGAGCCGCGACATCGCACGCGCGCATCGCGTCGAGAAATACTGGCGCGCGCGCAAGCAACTGACGCGCCATACCGGTCCACTGTGCGCCCTGGCCAGGAATGACGAACGCCACTTTCGGCCTGGTGCCTTTGCCATGGCGTACGCCGTAAGCGGTTGCGTTGCCGCCGGCAGCGAAAGTTTCCAGCGCCTCGTGCAACGCCGTACGTGACGGCGCGACGAAAACCGCGCGTTGCTCCAAAGCGCTGCGACGAATCGCCGCATTCCAACAGATGTCAGCAACCGAGGCGTCAGGATCAGCGGCAAGAGCCGAGTACTGTGCTGCGACTGCCCGCAGAGCCTCGTCGCTGCGCGCCGAGAGGGGCAACATCACGGGAGCATCCGACGCCCCTGTGGTGTGCTGGTCCTCCAAGTCGACGCCCTCGAGCACCACGTGAGCATTCGTCCCCGCGATACCAAAAGCACTAACTCCCGCGATCCGGCGTCGCACATCAGCGGGCCACGGTTCATGCTGTAGCGCGATCTGGACCGGAAGTTGGTCCCAAGGGATCGTGGGATTGAGCTGACGGCAATGCAGGCTGGCGGGAATTGCCTGGTGATGCAGGCACAATGTCGCCTTGATGAGACCGGCGATACCGGCCGCGCCCTCGGTATGACCGAAGTTGGTCTTGACCGATCCCACGCGGGCCCGCGTTTCCGATGCGCGTCCCTCGGCCAGAACCGCACCGAGCGCACCGAGCTCGACCGGATCCCCGGCGCGAGTACCGGTTCCGTGCGCTTCGATATAGCCGACCTCGCCAGGGGTGACCCGAGCATCCCGGTAAGCCTGGCGCAGCAACTCCTCCTGACCTACACGGCTGGGCGTCCCCATGGAGCCACTGCTGCGACCATCGTTGTTGACCGCGCTACCGCGAATGACCGCATAGATCCGATCGCCGGCGGCCCGTGCCGCCGTAAGCGATTTCAATACGACGAGGCCCGCACCCTCGCTGCGCACGTAACCGTCACCGGATGCATCGCCAAACTTGCACCGTCCATCCGGTGCCATCATCCGGCTCTGCGAGTAAGCCACGCTGATGTGTGGCTGCAAGATGACATTGACGCCACCAGCCAGAGCAAGCTCACTCTCACCGTTTCGGATACTGCGCGCCGCCATATGGACGGCAACGAGCGAAGATGAGCAGGCGGTATCCAGTGTGAGACTCGGACCTCGCAACCCAAGCAGATAAGACAACCGTCCGGACGATGCGTAACGCCCGCTTCCGGTCGTCATGTAGAAATCCACCAGCTCGGGATCGGCGAACAGGCGTGCTTCAAAGTCGCTCAACCACTGCCCGACGAACACTCCTGTCTTCGAGCCCTCGAGAGCCTCGACGTCCTGCCCGGCGTCTTCCAACGCTTCCCAGGCGGTCTCCAACAGCAGCCGTTGTTGCGGGTCCAATCGCTCCGCTTCCCGTGGCGACATACCGAAGAACCCGGCGTCAAAACCTTCGAGATTCTCCAGAAAGCCGCCCCACCGGGTCATCACCCGACCAGGGGTGGCGGGATGCTCGTCGTAGTAATGACCAAGGTCGAAGCGGTCTCGCGGAATCTCGGCGATCGCATCGCCGCGGGCGCCGAGAAATCGCCAAAAGCTGCGCGCATCGGTTATCCCGCCGGGGAAACGGCAGCCGATGCCGATCACGGCCACCGGTTCGGGTTTGTCGAACGCGCTCGTAGCAGACATCAGGCGACCCTGCCGACGGTATTGGTACCCTCGCGTCCGGAATCAGGAAGAAGCGTCGCGGTGACGTCTGCCAGTACTTCCGCACGGCACGGATTGATATAGAAATGATCGCCTGAAAACTGGCGCACCCGGAATGGTCCGGAGGCGAAGGCGGACCAGGCTTCGAGCTCCGCGCGAGTCGCGCGGCGATCTTCAGTACCCCCAAACACAGCGAGAGGACACGGAATCCGCGGGGCAATGCCAGGGCGATGGCTCTCGAGTGCTTCGATGTCACTGCGCAAACAGGGTAGCAACAGCTCGAGGATCTCCCGATCGCGCGCCACCTCGGGTGGGATACCGCCGTAACGGCGGTTGATCTCCGCGACGAAGTCGTCGTCGCCGAGTCCGCTCAATGGCGAGTCGGGATCTGGCAGGTGGGGCGCGCGCCGGGCAGAAAGAAACAGGTGCGTGGGTGTGGGACCCCCGTCCCGTGCCAGTGCGGCGGTCAGCTCACTTGCCACTACGGCCCCCATGCTGTGTCCGAAAAACGCGAACGGCAGATCCAGGTGCGGGCGCAAGACCGGCAGCAGCGCCGCAACGATGGCGTCGATGCGCTTGAACGCAGGCTCGCGCAAGCGGCTCTCGCGTCCTGGCAGCTGAATGGCACAGGTCTCGATCGCAGCAGGCAGCCCGGCGGCCCACAGACGGTACGCGGACGCACCCACGCCAGCGTACGGAAAGCAGAACAATCTGATCCTTGGAGCTTGCGCGACCGGCTTGCGAACGAGCCAACCGCCTCCCAACACATTATTCATAGGCTTCAACCGGACAATCACACAGCGTCCCGTGACCTCCTGCCGGGGTGTGCCTTCATCTTCTCCGCCGCTCCTGTCCTTGAAGAGCGCTCGCCAGCCGTTCGACGCACGGCTCAGTTTTTAATTTTGGGCCTCGGTACGCTGCCGTAGCCTAGCCGCCTCAGAGGCGGTACTTTGGGCCACAGTTCACGAAAATTACAATGTCTTAATAATAATTATGTCGAATCGTTTTCGCTCGATTCCCGGGGACAAAGCGTAATCATGAAAGACCCATCCACCGCATACCGTGAAGCGTTCGACACCTGGCAGCGCGCCGCCGCCAAGTCCGCTCCGGGCGGCACCGTGGAAAGCCTGGCCTGGACCACGGCTGACGGCATCAGGGTGAAGCCGCTCTACACCGGGGACGATCTCGCTGGACTGACTCATCTCGCCTCGTTCCCCGGATTCGCTCCATTCGTACGTGGCCCCCAAGCGAGCATGTACGCCGCGAAGCCCTGGACCATCCGCCAATACGCAGGCTTCTCTACGGCAGAAGCCTCGAATGAGTTCTTTCGCAACTCGCTCGCCGGTGGCGCGCAGGGCATCAGTGTGGCCTTCGACCTGGCGACTCACCGGGGCTACGACAGCGACCATCCCAGAGTTCCCGGCGACGTCGGCAAAGCCGGCGTTGCAATCGACACCGTGGAGGATATGAAGATCCTGTTCGACGGGATCCCGCTGGATCAGGTGTCCGTATCGATGACGATGAACGGCGCGGTGCTTCCCGTGCTCGCCGCCTATCTCGTCGCGGCCGAGGAACGGGGAGTCGGGCCGGAGAAACTCTCGGGCACTATCCAAAATGACATCCTCAAGGAGTTCATGGTCCGCAACACGTACATCTATCCTCCCGAGCCGAGTATGCGGATCGTTGGTGATGTCATCGAATTCGCTGCCCGGAACATGCCAAAGTTCAACTCGGTTTCCATCTCCGGGTATCACATGCAGGAAGCCGGTGCGCACCAGGCGCTGGAGCTCGCATTCACCCTGGCGGACGGCAAGGAGTATGTACGCACCGCGCTCGCCCGCGGACTGGACGTGGATCAGTTCGCCGGTCGCTTGAGCTTCTTTTTCGGCATCGGCATGAATTTCTACCTGGAAATTGCCAAGCTGCGCGCCGCGCGCCTGTTGTGGCACCGGGTGATGAGTGAGTTCGCACCACGCAACCCTCGCAGCCTGGTATTGCGCACTCACTGCCAGACCTCGGGGTGGAGTCTCACAGCGCAGGATCCTTACAACAATGTCGTAAGGACCACCATTGAAGCCATGGCGGCCGTGTTCGGCGGTACCCAGAGCCTGCATACCAACGCCCTCGACGAAGCCATAGCTCTGCCGACCGAGTTCAGCGCGCGCATCGCACGCAACACCCAACTCATCCTCCAGGAAGAGACCCACATCACGAATGTAGCGGACCCCTGGGGCGGCAGCTACATGATGGAACGCCTCACGCAGGACATGGCGGATGCGGCGTGGAGCGTCATGGAGGAAGTGGAAGCTCTCGGCGGCATGACCCGCGCGGTGCAAAGCGGTTGGGCCAAGCTGAAGATCGAGGCGAGCGCCGCGGCGAAGCAGGCACGCATCGACTCGGGCCAGGACACCATTGTCGGGGTGAACAAATATCGCCTCGACAGCGAGGACTCACTCGACGTCCGCGATATCGACAACGTGGCGGTCCGGGAAACCCAGATCCGGCGGCTGCAGCAAGTGCGTGCCACGCGTGATGGTGGACGTGTAAAAGAAAGCCTCGAGGCGCTCACGACGGCGGCGCAAGCCGGCAACCGTTCGGCCAATCTGTTGGAGCTCTCGGTCGAGGCCATGCGGCTTCGCGCTACAGTCGGCGAAGTCAGCGAGGCGCTCGAGAAAGTCTGGGGCCGGCACCGTGCCACTTCGAAGGAGATCAACGGCGTGTACGCGGCTGCTTATGACGGCGACGATGGCTGGGATCAGCTGAAGGGCGACATTGACGCGTTCGCGGAACGGACCGGACGCCGCCCCCGTATTCTCATCGCGAAAGTGGGGCAGGACGGACACGATCGAGGCGCACGCGTAGTGGCGAGCGCGTTCTCCGACCTCGGCTTCGACGTGGACATCGGTCCGCTGTTCCAGACTCCTGAAGAATGCGCCCGACAGGCAATCGAGAATGACGTCCACGCGATCGGTGTCAGCACCCTGGCTGCCGGCCACAAGACTCTGGTGCCTCTGATCATAGAGGCCCTGCGTGCCCAGGGCGCCAGCGACATTGTCGTGTTCGTCGGTGGCGTCGTCCCGCCGCAAGACCACGACTTCCTGTACGCCGCCGGAGTGAAAGGCATTTATGGGCCAGGCACCCCGGTTCCCCGGAGCGCTCGCGACGTTCTCGAGCACATCGTACGCGCGTGTTGAGCGATCCAGACAAACTGTTGGCGGGGGGTGTTTGTGCGGGAGATCGCCGCGCGCTCGCGAAGGCCATCACCCTGTTGGAATCGACCCTGCCCGACCACCAGGCACGAGCACAGGCACTGTTGAATACGCTGCTGCCGCGCGCCGGACAGTCACTGCGACTGGGAATCTCCGGCGCCCCCGGAGCCGGCAAATCGACCTTCATCGAAGCATTCGGACTGATGCTGGTCGCTGCCGGGCACAAGGTGGCCGTGCTGGCGGTAGACCCCTCCTCCTCCCTCACGGGAGGCTCCATTCTCGCGGACAAGACTCGCATGGAGCGGCTATCCGCCAGCAGCGCGGCTTATATCCGCCCCACCCCTTCATCCGGCACGCTCGGCGGCGTGGCCGGACGAACCCGCGAAGCGATGTTGGTGTGTGAAGCGGCGGGATTTGACATCGTGCTGGTGGAAACGGTGGGGGTGGGCCAATCGGAAACCGCCGTGGCCGGCATGACCGACCTGCTGGTACTGCTGCAGCTTCCCAACACCGGCGATGACCTCCAGGCCATGAAAAAAGGCGTGATGGAGCTCGCCGATGTCATCGTGGTCAACAAGTGCGATCTCGATCCCAATGCCGCGAGCCGCGCCGAATCGCAGCTTGCGGCGGCGGTACGCTCGAAGCCGGTACTGCGAGCCAGCGCGACGACTGGCGAGGGCATCGAAGCATTCTGGAAAGCGGTGAGTGGCCTGCACGAGGCCCGTCGTGCCGATGGGCGACTCGCCACACGACGCAGCCAGCAGTCGCTGACCTGGATGTGGGACCTGGTGAATGCCAGCCTGAACGCCACATTCCGCGAGCACCCCGCGGTCCGCGCCGCCTTGCAGGATACGGTGACCGCGGTGTCGGAGTCGAAATTGGCGCCGGCAACGGCGGCGCAAAGCCTGCTCGATCTGTTCAGGAGTTGATCCATGCGTCCATTTCGCGTGCTCGGAGTGCAACAGATCGCGCTGGGCGCACAGAGCAAATCGGAACTGCGCGCGCTATGGGTCGACCTCCTGGGGCTCGAAGTGACCGGGCACTTCGTCGCGGAGCGAGAGAACGTCGAGGAGGACATCTGCACGTTGGGCCAGGGTGCTCACGGCATCGAGGTAGACCTCATGCAGCCGATCGATCCGGAGAGGAAGCCGGCAGTGCATGTGCCACCCCTCAACCACGTTGGTTTGTGGGTTGATGACCTGCCCCGTGCCGTCGAGTGGCTCAGCGCGCGCGGAGTGCGCTTCGCTCCAGGGGGCATCCGCAAAGGCGCGAGCGGGCACGACATCTGTTTCGTGCATCCGAAAGGGAATGAGGAGTTTCCGGTAGGCGGCGCTGGAGTGCTCATCGAGCTCGTACAAGCGCCGCCTCAGGTCATCGCCGCGCTCGGAGGCGCGGCGCGCTGATACGCGATCAGGTGCTCTTGCTGGTCACCACGGAAGGCGCGCTCTCCTGGCCCCCCGCTGTATAGGACGTCACCGCGAAATACCAGGTGGTGCCTTTCGCGAGCCCGCTGACGACATAGCCCAGGGCCGCGGCATTCGCGACCTGAATCGTCTGGGTGAGTGCGGAGGCGTCGGTTCCGTAGTAAATGTTGTACCCGGCCAGGTCGGAGAGAGGACTGCCATCGGTGTTGTGGGTCGGTGCTACCCAGGACAAGGTCGCAGTGGCGGTCACGGGCGTGGTGGTTCCCGAGCCGCTGGTGGGGCCCATTTCGCCTGCGGCGATGGAGTTGACGGTGACGCCGCTGCCTCCGCAACCCATGAGGGCGAGCGAAACCAAGGCTGGTGCCCAGACGGCTCTGAAAAGCCTCAAATGATGCACTCCTTTTGATGTGCGCACGCGTGCGCCGACGCGGCGAAAAATATGTCTAATGCAAAGTGTATGCCCCTTGTAATACCGACTTTATAATCAGTAGCTTAGGTGCACCCATGAGGTCATTGACGAGGCTCGGACAGGCCACGACTGTCGCGACCAGACGACAGTTTCGCTGGGCCATGCGAGATAGCCATCGCAAGTTCATGATTTAAAATGCGATTTAGCTTGTCGCTGATCACCGACATGGAACCGATCGAAGTGACGCATGCGGAAACCCTGCTGGATTGCCGCGATACCCTGCGGGCTGAGCCGGGCGCGATCCATGTCTGGGCCTTTTCGCTCGAGGGCCAGCCCGAGCTCGTCCATCGTTGCCGTGCCGCGCTTGCGGTTGAAGAGCGGCAACGCGCCGACCGTTTTGTGTTCGAGCGCGATCGGACCCGATACACCATTGCGCACGCGGTGCTCCGACACCTGTTGAGTCGTTACTGCGAGGTCACTCCCGAGTCCCTGCGTTTCGAGGCCTCGAGCGCCGGCAAGCCCTCGCTCCACGCACCCAGCCTGCCGGCCCAGGCGGCAAGGCTCCGTTTCAACCTCAGCCACTCAGATGACCGCGCCCTCGTTGGCGTGAGTGAAGGTAGAGAAATCGGCATCGACATCGAGAAGGTGCGCGCGAACATCGAGGCTCTCGCCATCAGTCGGAATTACTTCTTCGGCTCCGAGCGCGATGCCATCGAGGCATCGGCAACACCCGACAACACGTTCTTCCGCTACTGGGTTGCGAAGGAAGCCGTGCTGAAGGCACAAGGCATCGGGCTCGGGTTTCCACTGGATCGCTTTCATGTAGCTTTCAATCCCGGGAATGTGTCGGCGCGAGTCGACACGCTCGATCCTGTTGCGTTGGCCGCAGATTGGACGGTGCGCATGCTCCCGTGCGACAGCGGCTGGTTCGCGGCCGTGGCGGCTCGGGGCACCGATTGGAGCGTCAAATCCGGGAATCCGGCTGTAACAGACCCGTCTGACTTGTAAGTGGGAGCCGTTGCCTTGAAGAATTCAAAAGAACGGTAAATCGCATCAACTTTCGGCGTTTTCGCGCGTCTCTTAGTACGTGCCTGATGAAGGCAAACTGTCCCGGTGTGGCGACCGCGCTCCAGTTTTCCTCCCTCCCTGAGACTCGAATGCTGGTCGCCAACCCCCGCCCCCTGTCGGGTGGGCACCGTTGGAAACCGCCCGACAAGGGCGGTTTTTTTTGCCCCTGCGCGGACTCACGCCGCTTGTATTGTTTCGGTTTTCGCAACAACCGTCGGCGCCCGCGGCAACGCCGGCAACATAACTGACACCACCAGTCCGCCGGATTGCCGGTTGCGCGCCTCGATCACACCACCATGCAAGGCCACGGCACGAGCGGCAATGGCCAATCCGAGGCCCTCGCCGCCGCCGGCACGGTCACGCGCGGCATCGACCCGGTAGAACGGCTCGAAGATGAGCTCCAGGTCTTTCTCGGGAACTCCCGGACCTTGATCGTAGACAATGACCTCAATGGACTCATCGCGACTGCCTCGGGCCTGTGAGGGGCGCGCGGTGATTCCAACTTGCGTTCCGGGTGGGCTGTAGCGCACCGCGTTGCGAATGACGTTCTCGAACGAGCTTCGCAACAACTCGAAATCACCCAGCACCGCCAGTCCGCTCTCCGCCTGCAGACTCACGGTGCAGCCTTGAGCTTCCGCCTCGATCGCCACATCGTCGGCAATGTTCGTCAGCAGCTCGCCCACGTCGACCGAGACGCGATCCACACCGCTCCCGGGCCGCTCGAGCCGGGCGAGCTTCAAGGTCCGCGCGATCAGTTGCTCGAGCCGATCCGCTTCGCAGGCGATGCGCGCGAGGTGCCGTTCCGCGGGGTTGTCCTGCCGCCGCGCCAATGAGAGGGCCAGTTGCAAACGGGCCAGCGGCGAGCGCAACTCGTGCGACACGTCGCGTAGCAACTGTTGCTTCGATTCGAGGAGGTTGCGGACCCGCTCGGCCATGGAGTCCAGGTCCTTGGCGAGCAGCCCCAGATCATCCTGGCGGCCGCGCATGCTTTGCGAGACCCGCACGTCGAGGTCGCCACAGGCCATCCGGCGCATCGCATGGCGGAGCCGATCGACGGGCGCGACCAGATAACGGGCCAGCAGGAAACAAACGACCGCACTCACCACGAGGGCCAGCAGCAACGTGGCCAGTGGAACGCCCGGATTCTCGAGCTCACCGAACAGGCGTGGGGCGGCGCGGATGGGACCGACGAGGACGTGATAGGTCTCGCCATTCGCGCTCACCAGCACCATCGCACCACCAACAGGGGAAATCGGACCCGAGCTCGGCGTGCCGCTGTTGGTCTCACCGTTATCGGTCGGGCCGTGCAGAAAGGGCGGCAGCGGCCGGCCCAACATCTCTTTTCCGGACGGCAGCACGACGAACGTCCGGCTGAACATGTCGCCCGGGGCAAGACCCTGCAGCCAGCCCTTGACGGCGGCGGGCCCACCGGCCTCGAAAGCACGGGCCGCCTGGGCATAGATCTGGCCGCGCTGCACCCATGGACTGTCCGCCCGCCGTTGTGCCGCAACGTTCACCGCCACCGTCACCGTCCCGATCAGGATCAGCGCCAGCGCGAGCCAGAAAGTCAGAAAGATTCGCCAGTACAGCGAGTGCATGGGGGCCACTCCACCGGAGGTGATCGTGCCTATCTTTCCTCCTCTTCCACGGCCACGCGCGCCGATGAAAGAGCCAGAGCGTAACCGGTGCCACGCACACTCTGCACCGTCACGCGATCCGTCGCCTTCATCAGTTTACGCCGCAGATTACTGACATGAGTGTCGAGACTTCGGTCGGTTGGCAGCAGACGCCGGCCCAAAGCCTGCGTCATCAACTCGTCGCGGGTGACTGTCTTGGTGTCCGCCCGGACCAGCAACTCCAGGATCCGCAGTTCCGCCGCGGTCAGCTCGAGGTCGTGGTCATTCACATCCGCACGCCGCGCGCGCAGGTCGAGCCGCAGCGGACCCCAGGCGAGAATTCCGTTGGTCTGCTGTCCATCCGAGGACATGCGCCGTAACACAGCGCGGATGCGCGCAACGAGCTCACGCGGGCTGAACGGCTTGGCGAGATAATCATCCGCGCCCATTTCGAGCCCCACGACCCGATCGACTTCCTCACCGCGCGCGGTGAGCATGATCACCGGCATGCGGCTCGTCGAGCGGATACGCCGCAACACCTCGAAGCCCGAGAGCTCCGGGAGCATCACATCCAACACGACGAGATCGACCGGACCGCGCACCAGGCGGTCCAACGCCATCGGGCCGGTCCCGACGGTTTCCGTCGCGAAGCCCTCGGGTCCGAGATATTCAGCCAACATGGAACAGAGCTCGTGATCGTCGTCGACGATCAACAGCTTCGGCCGGCTGTCATTGGAGTTGGTGTCCGCCATGTCCATGTCTCCTGAAGATACACGGGCGCGGCGGTGGGCACTGTCGCAGCGGCCCGTAGAACGTTAAAAAATCTTTACAATTCTTCGCGGGGTCAGGAGACAGATGATAGCTGCCTAAGCTGGATTTTCCAGACTAAACGCCTGGCGGGCGTCGTCATAAGCGAACGCCTCCGCGTAGCGGCCCCAGCTGATGATGGTCCTGAGCGTCTGCTCGGCCGCTTCCTCGGCCATGTAGTCTTCGAGCTCGTCGAAGAATCGACTCTTCGGCGCGGTATGCGTCGCCCGCTCGTCCAGCACCCGGCGCACGTGTGCCGCCAATGGAACATACGTCAGGAGATGGCGCGCAAACAGGCGCTTACGCTCGTCGGTCTCGCTCTTGACGAATTCGCTGCCCTCCCGGGTGAGCTTGATGTCGCCGCCCTCGATCTCGGCGAACCGCAACAGCTGCAGCGCCTCCGCGACCGGGAACAACTCGTCGACGTCCATGCTGAGCGCCTCCGCGATCGCCGGCAGGTCGGCGTGCCCGTTATAGGGCGGCTCACTCACCGCCTCCAGCAGGCCCGACAGGAGATTGGAGGAAACGTGGGTCAGGGTCGTACCGATACCGGTGCCCGGGAACCGCTCGGCCTTGTGCCCTACCCTGTCACCACGCGGCTTGGAGGTCATTTCGACATACACACGCTCGACGAGCGCGCGGAACCGCGGATCGAGCGCGTGCCGCGGGTGCGGCAGGTCGATGTTGATCTCACTCACGACCCGCCCCGGGTGGGTCGAGAAGATCAGCAGGCGGTCGCACATCTGCACCGCCTCCTCGATGTTGTGAGTTACGAGCAGCACCGACTTGATCGGAAGCTGTCCCTCACCCCACAGATCGAGGAAATCGTTCCGCAACGTTTCCGCCGTCAGGATGTCGAGCGCCGAGAAAGGCTCGTCCATCAGCAGGATGTTGGGATGCACGACCAGGGCGCGCGCGAATCCGACACGCTGGCGCATGCCGCCCGAAAGCTCCCGCGGGTAGGCGGACTCGAAGCCGTCGAGCCCGATGAGGTCGATGGCCTTGAGGGAGCGGCTGCGCATGTCGGCTTCGGGATGGCCCAACGCTTCCAGGCCGAGTTTCACGTTCTCGAGCACCGTGAGCCAGGGGAAGAGCGCGAAGCTCTGAAAGACCATCGCGATTCCCTCGGCGGGTCCCAACACCGGCTGGCCGAGATAGTTGACGGCGCCCCCCGAAGGCAGCTCGAGTCCCGCTATGGCCCGCAACAGCGTCGATTTGCCGGACCCGGAACGACCCAGCAAACCCACGATCTCGCCGGGGCGCAAGGTGAGATTGACGTTCTCCAGCACCACCAGCTCATCGCCGTCGGGCTTGCGGAAGGACTTGCAGACACCCTGTACGTCGAGCAGGGGAGCCAGGTTCAGGGCTTGTGCATTGGCATTCATTCAGTGCTCCTGTTGCGCGACCGCCGCATGCGGCGCCCCTCTCAACTCAAACGGAATTTACGCTCCGCGCGGCCGAACAACGGCCTCCAGAACAGCCGGTTGAGCACGACCACGAAAAGCGCCATCACGACGACACCCACCACGGTGCGCCTGAAGTCCCCGGCATCGGTGGCGCTCGAAATGTAGGAGCCGAGTCCCGAGGCCACCAGGTGTTGCTGGCCCCAGGTGGCGACCTCGGATACGACACTCGCGTTCCAGGAGCCCCCCGAAGCCGTGATCGCACCCGTCACGTAAAACGGAAAGACCGCCGGCAGTGCGATCCGCTTCCACCACAGCCAGCCGCGAACGTGGAAATTCTGGCCCGCATAACGCATGTCCGGAGGTATCGCGGACGCACCGACGATCACGTTGAAGAGGATGTACCACTGCGTGCCCAGGATCATCAGCGGGCTCAGCCAGATATCGGGATTCAGGTGACCGAGCACGATGCTCGAGACCACGATCGGATAGATCAGGTTCACCGGGAAGGCGGCCAGGAATTGCGCGATCGGTTGCACGACGCTCGCGACACGGGGACGCAGGCCGACGTAGATCCCGATCGGCACCCACACGAGACTGGCAACGGCGATCAGGATTCCCACGCGCAGAAACGTGAAGAATCCCAGCAGGACGACGTGGCCGACTTCCGCCGGGCTCACCTCGGCGAACACGAACCGCACCGCTTTCAACAACGCGACGATTCCGATCAACGCGATCAGGGCGTACCAGGCGAAATCTCCCAGGCGCGGCCCTCCCTGGATTTCCATCCGCGGCCGGATCACGGTAGGACGCGCCTTGCCGCCAATGTTGAGAATGCCGACGAACAAGCGCGACACCAGGCCCAGGAAGCGCGAACGACGCATCATCGTCAGTGCCCAAGAGTGCGACGGCGTCAGCCCGGCCTCCTGCTCCAGACGGAACCAGTCGGCGCTCGCGATCAACGGCCGGAACAGCAGCTGGTCATAAACGAGGATGACGACGAACATGGCCGCGATGGCCCAGCCGATGGCGCCCAGGTTGCGCTGCTCGATCGCGAGCGCGACATAGGAGCCGACCCCCGGAAGCGTGACCTTGGTATTGCCGACGTTGATGGCTTCGGCGGCGACCACGAAGAACCAGCCGCCGGACATGGACATCATCATGTTCCAGATGAGCGGCGGCATCGCGAAGGGGACTTCGAGACGCCAGAAGCGCATCCACGGGCTCAGGCGGAAACTGCGGGCCGCCTCGTCCAGCTCATGGGGAATGCTGCGCAGCGAGTGATAGAAGCTGAACGCCATATTCCAGGCCTGGCTGGTGAAGATCAGGAAAATGGCGGCCATCTCCGCGCCCGCCACCCGCCCCGGCGTCAGCGACAGAAAGAACAGGATGGTGATGGAAAAGCCGAGGATCGGCAGTGACTGCAATATGTCCAGCAGTGGCACCAGAACAACTTCCGCGCGCCGGCTCTTCGCGGCCAGCGTCGCGTACGTGAACGTAAAGAGCAACGATGCGAGCATCGCGATCAGCATGCGCAGCGCAGTGCGTGCGGCGTAGCCGACCAGCGCCGAAGGCGCGAGCGAAATAGGTGTTGCCTCGAGTCTGGCGAGCGAGCCGGTGAGGCCGAGTGCCGCTTCCGCCACGTAGATCAGAAAGGCGAACACCAGCATGAACGCGAGCACGTCCCAGCCGCCCGGGATAAAGCGGGTCTTCAATACCGATATGGGGAGGCGGTCCAGACGCATCCGCGGAAGTTTGCCCGAAATGACAACCGAACCGCGAGTGCTGCGTTGTTCGGGGATTTAGGGTTTACAATGCAAAGGAAACCGAGTGAGGCCCCATGCGTCTTCTGATCGTCGAGGATGATCGCGAGCTGCGCGAAGCGCTGTCGGCGCTGCTGCGCCAGGCCGGCTACGAAATCGACGCGCACGCGGATGGCCGCGAAGCTTTCAACAGCCTTTTAGGCAGCGAATACGACCTCGCGATCGTGGACCTGATGTTGCCGGGGATGAACGGCCTGGCGCTTGTGAGAAATTTGCGACGCCAGCTCGTGGGCCTGCCGATTCTCATCATCACGGCGCGCGATGCTCTCGAGGACCGGGTGTCGGGACTCGACGCCGGTGCTGACGACTACCTCGTGAAGCCATTCGAGATGCCCGAGCTGGAGGCACGCGTGCGTGCCCTCCTTCGCCGTCGGCGAGCCGACCGCGATGAGGAAATCCGCGTCGGCCCCCTGACACTGGTCGCCGGACAACCACGCGTCATCCTCGGGGAAACGAGTTTCGACCTGCCGGCGAGCGAGATGGCCCTGCTGGAAACACTCGCGATCCGCGCTGGCCGTGTCGTGAGCAAGCAGGCGATCGCGGACCGCCTGAGCCGGGGCGGCAACCCGCCTTCCGACACCGCGATCGAGATCTGCGTACACCGGCTGCGCCGCCGCCTGGGACCCTTCGGGCTGAAGGTGCGCACCCTCAGGGGCTTCGGCTACATGCTGGAGTCCGACGAGCCGCGCACCGTGGCGAGCCCCTCGACAACCTGACGGTCAGGGCGCCCCGGAAGACCCATGGGCCATCCAACACCGGCACCGTCATGATCGCCGTAAAGCAACAGGGCCACGCCAGTCTGCGCGCCGGCCTGCTGTTGCGCTTCGGAATCGTGTTGGTGCTGCTGCTGACACTCGACGCACTCGCGTCGTATTTCACCGCCCTGCATTTCGCGAACCTGGTCTATGACCGCTGGCTGATCGACTCGACCCGCTCCCTGGCGCAGGCCGTGCGCCTCGAGAGCGGCCGGATCGAGCTCGATCTGCCCCGGGCGGCGCTCGAGATCTTTCAGTTCGACGAGGTCGATAAAACCTATTTCAAGGTGTCCTCGGCGCGCCAGGGACTCATCGGCGGCGATGCTTCATTGCCGGACATCACGCCCCCGGCCATCGGGGACCTCCAGCTCACTTACGCCGCCCTTCACGGCAAGCGCGTGAGAGTCGTGTCGACGCTGGTCGCACCGGGCAACACAGATGATCCGGTCCTCGTGTCGGTGGCGGAGACTCTCGTCAAGCGCTCGACGCTGACACGCGAGATTCTGATTGGCATGGCGGCCCCACAGATCGCACTGCTGGCCATTGCGCTGCTGCTCGGCAGACTCGGCGTCACCCATGGGCTGAAACCGCTGACCGACCTCGCCACGCAGATCGAATCGCGCGGCCAGAACAACCTCTCGCCCGTCCCGCAAACCGGCCTGCCCCGCGAGGCCCGCGTGCTCGTGGAGCGCATCAATGACCTGTTGGAACGTCTGGGCAACGCGATGCGCGCCCAGAAGCGTTTTGTCGCCGATGCCGCGCACCAGCTCAGAACTCCGCTCGCCGCCGTATTACTTCATGCCGAAAGGGCTGAGCGCGCACCGGATAGCTCGAGTGAGCGCGAGGCGCTTGCAGCACTGCATCGCTCCGTCGAGCGTGCGGCGCGGGTGAGTGGCCAGTTGCTCGCCTTGGCACGAACGGATCCCGAAGCTGTGGCGGCCATCCAACTCAAACCGGTCGACCTCACGAAGCTGACGCGTGAGGTGGGCGAGGAATGGATCCCTCGCGCGCTCGAACGGGACGTCGATTTCGGGCTCGCGGTCCCCGACCACCCCGTGCTCGTGACTGGCGACGAGCGGCTGTTGAGTGAGGTGCTCTCCAACCTCATCGACAACGCTTTGCGCTATGGAAACACCGGAGGACACGTCACCTTGATCGTCGAGCCGGGCGCTCAGCCGAAACTGTCAGTCCAGGATGACGGGCCGGGAATTCCACCCGAAGAGCGCAAGCTCATCTTCGAGCGGTTCTACCGGGTTCAGCATGGGAATGGCGACGGTTGCGGGCTGGGGCTGTCGATCGTCGAAGAGATTGCCCGGCTCCACCAGGCGACCGTCGAGGTCACCGGCGGCGCCAACGATCGCGGCAGCCGCTTCACCGTGGTGTTCAGACGGAACGATTCGCCCGCCGCGGCTCCTCCGCCAGCAGCGACTCGTCCTGCTCGGCCTCGGGCTCCGGGTGTGACCGAAACGTCCAGTACGAGTTCAGAAAGTAGTTGACCAGGACCGCGGGCACGATACCCACGAGCTGATCGATCTGCGGTGAGACACGCGGAAAAAACAGGCTCATGGCGATGAAAGTGGTGAAGCTGACGCCGAGTGAGGCCAGCGACACCAGGTTGAATTTCAGTCCCTTGATGCGCGTGCGGTCGCGAGTACGGCGCTCCTTGAACGTCCAATAGTTGTTCAACAGGAAGTTCCAGACGATGGAGACCTCGATCGCCAGCGGCGACGCGACGTATTTGTTGAGATTCGCGTGCAGGGCGACGCTGAACACACCGAGATTGACGATGGTGCCCGATGCACCCACCACCGCGAAACGGATGAACGTGCGCAGAGCGCGCATCCGGATCCACCACGCGTTGATGATGAACTCGATGATGTCACTGAGCCCGAGCTTGCTCTGACCGTATTTGCGGTCGACGAAGTCAACGGGGACTTCCTTGACGACGGCACCGAGACAGACAGCCTGGTGCAGTAACGCAACCTGGAAGGCGTAGCCTTTCACACGCAGCGCGGAGAAATCGATCTGCCGCAGGATCGAGGCGCGGATGGCACGGAATCCGGCCGTGCAATCGCGTATGCCATATAGGCCCGCAACATAGCGCGCCACCCAGTTACCGCCGGCGGAATTCAACTTTCGCCAGGTGCTCCACTCCGCCGGAATACTGCCGCCCTTGACGTGGCGGC
Source organism: Steroidobacteraceae bacterium (assembly GCA_036834945.1). Lineage (GTDB taxonomy): Bacteria > Pseudomonadota > Gammaproteobacteria > Steroidobacterales > Steroidobacteraceae > 13-2-20CM-66-19. The sequence continues at coordinate 20,693 of DAITMW010000003.1, read as the reverse complement.
TGCCGATCACGAAGTCAGCCGAGCTCTCGAGAGCAGCCAACAGGCGTGGAACATCCGCCGGGTTGTGCGAAAAGTCGGCATCCATCTCGAAAACGACATCAGCGCGCAACTCACCGATCGCGTGCCGCATACCGCGGATGTAGGCCGCACCCAGTCCGGCTTTCTCACCCGTTATGAGGTGGAGGTTGGGATAATGCGGCATCGACTCGCGCACCAGCGCCGCCGTGCCGTCGGGCGAATTGTCGTCGACGACCAGGATATGCATGTCGTGACGGATACGCCGGAATTGATCGTGCAGCGACGCCAGGAGCGCAACGATATTGCCGCGCTCGTTGTACGTCGGCAGGATGATCACAACCTTCATCATTGGACCTCGATATCCCCCTATTATGCCCTTGTCTATCAGAATGAAACGAATCAGCCCCCTGCTCTTGTTCCTGGCTCTCTTTTTCGCCCGCGCCGCCTCCGCTTGGAATGCTTTCGGCCACATGATGATTGCCGCGGTGGCTTACGAGCAGCTTACGCCCACCACGCAGGCCCGCGTGGCCCAGCTTCTGCGACTGAATCCCGATTATCCGATGTGGGTCGCGCGCACCCCCCGGGAGGAGCGCGACGAGCTGGCATTCGTCATCGCCGCCACCTGGGCTGACAACATCAAGAAAGAGCCGGGCTACGTGAACGACGGCGAGCGACCCTCGGGGCCGGATTCAGCCCGCAACATCGGCTACGAGGATCACCTGCAGCACCGTTACTGGCACTACATCGATCTGCCATTCTCGCAGGACCACACGTCCTTGAAGCCGCCCGCCACTCCCAACGCACAAACGCAGATTGCCGTTTTCCGCAAGACGTTGGCCTCGCGCGAGGCCAGTGACGCAATGAAGTCCTACGATCTCGTATGGCTGCTGCATCTCGTCGGCGACGTGCATCAACCACTTCACGCCACTTCACGGTTCACCCATTCGCAGCCCGACGGAGACGCAGGCGGGAATCACGTTGCCTTGTGCGAAAGGCCCTGCCGCAAGGAGTTGCATGCCTATTGGGACGACCTGCCGGGGACGGGCAAGAAGGCCATCGTGGCCATTCGCCGGGCCGCCCATCTCCCCACGCCGAGCGAGCGGGTCGCCGCCATTGACGATGAGCGCCAATGGGTTCACGAAAGCTTCCTGATCGCGCAGAATTCGGTCTATATACCGCCGATCGGCGCTGGACCGGGGCCGTTCTTCATCGATCGCCCCTACCAGAGCATCGCGCACCGGATCGCCCGTGACCGCCTGGCCCTGGCCGGGGCTCGCCTGGCGCATGTGCTTAACGAAGCCTTCCACTGAAAAGGCGTAAACTTAGCGTATGAAAACCACTTATCTGCTACCCCTTTTGTGCGCTGTGTCCACCCTCGCGCTCGCCGGGGGAGATAAGGTCGACGACGCCAAGGAGACCATCAAACAGGACACCAAGGCGGTCGGCCAGACCATCGCCCGCGACAGCAAGCAGGTGGGCCATGCGGTGGCGCGCGATTCGAAAGCCGTAGGCCATGCAGTGGCCAATAAATCCAAGGAAGTGGGCCACGCCGTCGCGGAGAAGTCGCGCGAGGCCGGCCACGCGGTTGCCGACGACTCCAAGAAAGTAGGCGCGGCTGTCGCTCATGGAGCGCGGGCCGTCGGCGACAGCGCGAAGCAAGGCACCAGGAAGGTGGGCGAGGCCCTGTCGCGCAAGTCGGACGACCCGAAGTAGAAATCAATGCAGAAGAGCGATGTCCTCATCATCGGAGGCGGTCCGGGAGGGTCCACGGCCGCCATCGAGCTCGCCGCGAAAGGCCATAAGGTCACCCTGCTCGAGAAAGCGCGCCATCCGCGCTTTCACATCGGCGAATCCCTCCTCCCCGCCAACCTTCCCTTGTTCGAGCGCCTCGGGGTGCTGGAGCAGGTCAAGGCGATCGGCATGCAGAAATGGGGCGCCGAGTTCGTATCGCCGTGGCACGCGGTCCGCAGCCAGACTTTCGAGTTCGCGGAGGCGTGGAACAAGTCGCTGCCATTCGCCTACCACGTGCGGCGCTCGCAATTCGACGAGATTCTCATCCGCCGCGCCGCCTCCAGTGGCGCCGGAGTAATCGAGGGATGCCGGGTGCGGGATATCGAGCTGCTCGCGCCCGGAAAAGGAGCCATCGTTCACGCGGAGCACGAGGACGGCCGCCGGGAATCCTGGGAGACCCGCTTCGTCATCGATGCCTCCGGCCGCGACACCTTTCTCGGCAACCGGCTCAACACCAAGCAACGCAACCGCAAACACAACAGCTCCGCGATGTACGCCCACTTCAAGGGGGTGCCGCGGACTTCGGACTGCAGGCGCGCCGGCAACATCTCCATCTTCTGGTTCGACCACGGTTGGATGTGGCTCATTCCGCTCGCCGACGGGACGACCAGCATCGGCGCGGTGGTCTGGCCCTACTACATGAAGGGTCGGAACAAGCCCTTGCGCGAATTCTTTCTCGATACCCTGGCACTGTGCGGACCGCTCCAGGAGCGGTTGGGCGGCAGTGCCGAGCTCATTTCCGACGTGGAAGCGACGGGTAACTACGCCTATACGTGCAAGCGCTGCCATGGAGATAACTTCCTCCTCGTCGGTGACGCGTACGCCTTCGTCGACCCGATGTTCTCTTCGGGCGTCATGATGGCCATGACGACCGCGGCCAGCGCGGCGGAGGCGGTCGATATCTGTCTGCGGGAACCGGCACGGGCCGCATCCGCATTGAAGAGCTTCGACCGCGTCTCCCGACACGGAACGAAAGAGTTCTCCTGGTTCATTCATCGCGTGACGAATCCGACGATGCGCGATCTTTTCATGGGCCCACGCAACGTCCTCAGGATGAAGGAAGCGCTACTGGGTCTTCTGGCGGGTGACATCTACGGCAACACGCCCATCTGGTCCTCTTTGCGGGCGTTCAAAGCGGTGTACTACATCGTTTCCTTCCTGAATCTGAGGCGATCCCTCGCGGCCTCGCGGCGCCGTCGGATCAACATCCAGCCGACGGAGCCCGACCGGATGATCGCGGGCTGATGAGCTCGAGAAACGGCTTGCACCTGGACTATCTCTCACCCGCTGACCTGGAAGCGGCACGGTGGGCGGGCGTCATTGGAATCGCTACGTTCGACGGGCAGCGCCTGACACGGGACGCGGATATACCTGTCGCCGAAGTAAAGACCCCCGTGCTAGGCGGCCAGAAGGCGCTATGCGAGGTGTGGCGGACGGAGCAGCCGGTCGAGTCGGGCGCACGAGGTGGCGTTCGTTACGCTTGCACGTCCGACATGCTGTTTGGTTGCATCTCGGCTTCGGAGCCGGAGGCGGCGTCGGCTTCGGGACAAACACCGCTGTCACGGGCGACGGAGCAGGCGTACGGGGAAATTCTCGGCACGCTGGACGCGCTCGGCTATCCGCATTTGATCCGGGTCTGGAACTACGTGCCGGAGATCAACCGCGACACGCACGGCATCGAGCGATATCGGCAATTCAATTCCGCGCGCCAGACCGCGCTGCTGGCCAGCGGCCGGCCTGTGTCGGGAAACGTTTCCGCTGCCTGCGCGCTTGGTGCGGCAGTGGGGAGCCCGCTCGTCGTCTACTTTCTGGCGAGCAGGCGCCCACCGAGTTTCATAGAGAACCCGCGCCAGATCAGCGCCTACAACTACCCACCCCAATATGGGGCGCGCAGTCCAGTGTTCTCGCGTGCGACGGTACTGCACGAGCGCGACAGCATGGCATTGTTCATCTCGGGGACGGCGAGCATCGTGGGACATCGGACTGTCCATGCCGGTGACGCCGCGGCGCAGACACGCGAGACCATTACCAACATCGAGGCATTGCTGACGGAAGCGAACCGGGTAACCGGCAGCGAGGATTTCACTTTGGAGACCTTGGCATGCAAGGTCTACGTTCGTGACCCGTCCGATCTCCCCGTGATCCAGACGGAAGTGCGCGCTGCTCTGGGGGCCTCCGCCAGGCCCGTCTATCTCCAGGCGGACATCTGTCGACGCGATCTGGCGGTCGAGATCGAAGCGACCGCCATGGTGGCCGCAACCGCTGGCGCCTGACGCATGCAGGGAGTGAGGCCACTCAAGGACCGGGGTCGTCTGGTAGTCGCCGCTGCGTGGCTGGCACTGCTACCCGTCGGGGTGGTCCGGGCGGAGGCCCCTCCAACGGAATCCCAGAAAACGGTCCAGCTGCCTCTGTGGGAATTCGGAATGGGCATCGGGGCCGTGAGTTTCCGCGACTATCGCGGGTCTGACACAACTCACGCCTATCCTGTGCCGGTGCCGTACTTCATCTACCGAGGCCAGTACCTGCAGGCGGACCGAAACGGTCTGAAGAGCAAGCTGTTGCACCAGGACCGGGTCGAGTTGAACGTCAGCCTCAATGCCACCACGCCCGTGCGCAACAACGCGACCCGGGAGGGCATGCCGCAATTACGACCGACGGTCGAACTCGGTCCCGCCCTCGATGTGCACGTGTGGCGCTCGAAAAACGAGCAGGTGATGCTCGATGTCCGGCTGCCGGTGCGCGCGGTGTTTGCGGTCGGCCGTCCGGGCTACATCGGCTGGTTCTTCACGCCGAACGTCAACGTGGACTTTCTGAACGTGGCTGGTTTCGCGGGCTGGAATCTCGGGTTGTTGACCGGACCGCTCTTTGCGACGCGGCGCTACAACGATTATTTCTACTCGGTGACGACGCAGTACGCGACGCCGGAGCGTCCCGAGTACCAGGCTACAGGCGGGTACGCCGGCACCCAGGTACTAGCCTCTCTCACGAAGCGTTATCCTAGGTTCTGGACGGGGGCGTACGTGCGCTATGACACTCTGTCGGGCGCATCCTTCGAAGACAGTCCGCTGGTGAAGAGCCACAGTTACTGGTCCGCGGGCATCGGGATTGCGTGGATGATCGGCCAATCCTCACGCCTGGTCGCGGTACCGGAATCCGAAAGCCATTACGAGCCATGCAACGGCTGCTCAAATCCCTGATCGACCACATCGTCACCTACGTCAACCTCACGTGGTTGGGTACGATTTGCCTCGCATGGTCGGTGATCGCGCTCGCGTGCTATCCGTTACTGCCGCGGCGCTGGGGAACCGCGTTCGGCCGCCTCGGCATCATGGCTGGTTTCCGGCTGTACTCCTGGACGCTATCCCTGACAGGGGCCTACCGGCTCGACCTGCAACAGGTCGATGCGCTGCGGGAAGGCCCACCCGTGCTGCTCGTTCCCAATCATCCCAGTCTGATCGACGCGCCGCTCATCCTGGCACGCCACCCCAACCTGGTGTGTGTCATGAAGAAGGCCCTGATGCACAATGTTTTTCTCGGTGCCGGCTCGCGCCTGGCAGGTTACATCCCGAGCGACCGGCCCCGTCAGATGATCAAGGAGTGTGTCGAGGAGCTGCGCCGTGGTAGCTCGGTTCTATTGTTTCCCGAAGGGACCCGTACGACGCGGGTACCGGTCAATCCCCTCACCGGCAGTGTCGGAGTCATCGCGAGACATGCCCGCGTCCCGGTTCAGATGCTGATCATCGAGACGGACTCGCCTTACCTCAGCAAAGGCTGGACGCTCTTCCGCGTCCCGAGTGTGCCAATCACCTACAAGGTGCGCCTGGGCAGGCGCTTCGATCCACCCCGGAACGCCGCCGTCCTCATGGAAGAGCTGGAGCGCGAATTCACCCGAGAGCTTGCCGGCGCCCTTCAAGGTGTCTGGCTCGGCGAGACGAGTGATCCGCCGGAAAATCGCCTCGTACAAACTGAATGATGGGATCAGACTCGCCGCCATCCAGGACGCACCTCGTCCTGATCCCGAGCTATAACCCGGGAAACAAAGTCTTCGAGACGGTGCGCGCGGCGCGCGAGCATTGGAGCCCGGTCTGGGTCGTAGTCGACGGCAGCACGGATGGAACTCCCACCACTCTTCAGGAGATGGCGCGAAGCGATCCGGGTCTGCGGGTGATCGTTCGCGAGCACAACGGCGGCAAGGGTGCGGCCGTCCTCGATGGACTCACCGAAGCCACCGCGCAGGGCTTCACCCACGTATTGACGATGGACTCGGACGGCCAGCATCCAGGCGACCGCATCGGCGCCTTCATGGCCGCCTCGACCGCCGAGCCGGCCGCCATGATTCTGGGTGAGCCCATATTCGACGCGAGCGCGCCGAGCATCCGGGTGAAAGGTCGCAAGGTCTCCAACTGGTGGGCCAACCTGGAGACGCTCTGGGCCGGCATCCATGACTCCCTTTTCGGATTCCGCGTGTATCCCATCGCGCCGCTGCTGCGCCTGATGCGCTCGAGCCGCTGGATGCGCCGTTTCGACTTCGATGTCGAGGCGGTCGTCCGCTTGAGCTGGGCTGGGGTACCGGCGCGCAATCTCGCGGCACAAGTGCGCTACTTCACCCCCGCGGAAGGCGGGGTGTCGCATTTCAACTACTGGCGGGACAACGTCCTGCTGAGCTCCATGCATGCCCGCCTGTTCGCCGGCTTTCTCATCCGGCTGCCTTATCTGCTGGCACGCCGCCTATTGCGTGGCTAAAGAGTCCGCCTGGTGGTCCGCGGACCGCCCGCCGGGTATCCCAGTTGCTAATTCTTCATTCGCTGTATAATGGCAACGATCCGCACATAATTACTATCTGTATGCCCGACAACGCGTCGCCCGTTCGACAGCCGGCGCCGCCGGCAAGCAGCACCGCCTTGGAGACAGAAGTCGCGGATCTCATCGTCCAGGCTTTGAACCTCGATGTCTCCGCTGCCGAGATCACCCTGGATGCGCCACTGTATGGCGAGGGACTCGGCCTGGACTCGATCGACATCCTGGAGATCGCGCTCGTCGTTTCGAAGCAATATGGAATCCAGCTGCGCGCGGACAGCGAAGAGAATGAACACATCTTCCGCTCTCTACGACACCTCGTCGACTACATCGCCGCGCACAGGACGAAATAACCGTCTGGCCACGCTTCCGCTGATCTCTCATGCGGACCCCGATGCGGTCGTCGCGTACCGCTCAGGCACGGCTATCTCTGCTCGGCATTTTCTGGCTGACGTCGGCCGGGTCGCGGCGGCGCTTCCGCTTGGCCAGCACGTACTGAACGTCTGCGCGGATCGCTATAGGTTTACCGTCGGCTTTGCCGCGGGCCTGGTCAGTGGGAAAGTGAGCCTCCTGCCTTCCACTCATACGCCCGAGGTAATCCGCCAGCTCACGGTCTTCGCCCCCGATGCGTTTTGCCTCACGGATGACCCGAAGTGCGACATCCAGTTACCGCGGACCTTGTTCCCCGACGCTGCGGTATCGGCGGATACGGCAAGCTTTGCCGTACCAGCAATTGATCCGGCGCAACTGGCCGCCTACGTCTTCACGTCCGGGTCTACCGGGACGCCGCTTCCTTATAAGAAGACTTGGGGACGGCTGTTGCGGTGTGTCCATGACGGCGCGAGCCGCCTCGGTCTCCTCGACGGACGCTCGCACACGATCATTGGAACCGTCCCGCCGCAGCACATGTACGGCTTCGAATCGAGCGTGCTGTTAGGGCTCCAAACCGGTAGCGCCCTGTGCGCGGAGCGACCGTTCTACCCCGCGGACATCTGCAGCACTCTCGCGGCCGCCCCTCGCCCACGCGTCCTCATCTCGACTCCGGTTCATCTGCGCGCATTGCTGTCGGCGGACGTTGCGCTCCCGGGGGTCGACCTGATTGTGTCGGCTACCGCCCCGCTTTCACCTGAATTGGCGCGCGACGTCGAAGCTGCGTTCGCTACACGCCTGTTGGAGATTTACGGTTCCACGGAGACCGGGCAGATCGCTACCCGCCGCACGGCTGAAACAGCGGAGTGGCAACTTTGGCCCGGTGTGACGCTCACCCTGAAAGAGGACGGCCAGGCCTGGGCACAGGGAGGCCACGTCGAGCAACCGACCCCGATGTGCGACGTTCTCGAGCTCACAGAAGGCGATCGGTTCCTGTTGCACGGACGCATGGCTGACCTGGTCAACATCGCGGGCAAGCGCAGCTCACTCGCCTATTTGAACCACCAGCTGAATTCCATCCGCGGGGTCATCGACGGAACCTTCTTCTTCCCCGACGATTCGCACCTTTCGAACACGGGGGTGACGCGAGTCGCCGCGTTTGTCGTCGCGCCAGAGCTCGATGCCGCATCCCTCACCGAGGAGCTGCGCCGCCGGATCGATCCTGTGTTCCTGCCCCGGCCCCTGATGTTCGTCGATCGGCTGCCTCGCAACGGTACCGGTAAGCTCCCTCAGGAAGCGCTCCGAGAGCTCGCGGCGCGCCATCTACGCCATGGGTAACACGACGACGCTACACGTACCACCGCAGCATCCCGCATTCGAGGGTCATTTCCCTGGTGCGCCGCTACTACCTGGCGTGGTGCTGTTGGATGAGATGTTGCACGCCGTACCCGCAGGGTCCGGCTGGAGCATCGCGACTGCTAAATTCCTACATCCGGTCCGCCCGGGGGAGACGCTGACACTCGAGCACGAGCCGCCTCTCGCCAACGGCGCCGTGCGCTTCACGATTCGCAGCGCAGGGCAGCCGGTGGCCAGCGGCACGCTCATTCCCAGACCTGCGACTCAAAGGCGCGACCCGCATGGCCACCAAGCCGGCTGACCTGCCGCGCAGTCCGCGGGTACGCGCCGAGTGGGCGAGGAGTCCGGAGCGCGGCAGCCTGACACTCCTGCGCATAATGACCTTCCTGTCGCTGCGGCTCGGGCGCCCTGTCGGGCGTTTTTTTCTGTATTTCATCGCTCTGTACTTTTTCCTGTTCGCGCCCACGGCACGCCGGCATTCGCTCGACTATCTGCGCCGGGCGCTGGGCCGCGAGCCGACCGCCGCCGACCGGTTCCGGCAGGTGTTTTCCTTCGCTTCCAACATCCTCGATCGTCTCTACCTCGTGAACGAGCGGTACGACCTGTTCGATGTCACCATCAAGGGCGAGGAGCTCATGCGTGAGCAGCTCGCGCAAGGAACCGGCACTTTTCTGATGGGCGCGCATTTCGGCAGCTTCGAGGTAATGAGCGCCGTCGGCCGCGCCCAACCCGGACTGCGCGTCGCCATGGCGATGTACGAGGAGAACGCACGCAAGGTGAGCGCGATGTTCAAGGCGCTCAATCCCGCCAACAAGTCCGAAGTCATTGCCCTGGGGCAGATCGAGGCGATGTTGCGCATCCGCGAGCGGCTCGATGAGGGTGTTTTCGTGGGCATCCTGGGCGATCGCACCTTTGGAGGCGAGCCGGGCCTGGTCGTCGATTTTCTCGGTGGGCCTGCCGTGTTTCCCCTGGGTCCGATGCGGGCGGCCGCGGTGTTGCGACGCCCGGTATTTTTCATGACCGGTATCTACAAAGGGGGCAATCGCTACCAGGCCGTATTCGAGAAACTCGCGGATTTCAGCGAGCTTCGCTCCGGGGAGCGCGAAGCGGCGGTCGAGGCGGCGATCCGGCGGTACGCGGCGCTGCTCGAAAAGAGCTGCCAGGAAGACCCCTACAACTGGTTCAACTTCTTCGACTTCTGGCGTGGGGCCCATGCGCAGCGCAAGTAGGCTGTTGTTCGCAATCACCGCCCTGGTTGCCGCCGGCGCATGCTTCGCGGACGATCTCGATTCGCTCATGAGCCTGCTGGCGCAGCGCAAGCACGGTCACGTCAGCTTCGTCGAGGAGCACCATCTCGCGGTGCTGGACCGGCCCGTCGAATCTTCCGGTGAGCTGTTGTATGACGCGCCCGATCGTCTCGAGAAGCGCACGTTGAAGCCCAAGCCGGAGACACTGGTCCTGGAGCACGGGGTGATCACGGCGCGTCGTGGGCGCCACACTTACCAGCTCAACCTCAGCGACTACCCACAGATTGTGCCTTTGATCGACAGCATACGCGCGACCCTCGCCGGCGATCGCGCCTCCCTGGAGCGCATTTTCAAGGTGCAGCTCGACGGCAGCGTCGATCAATGGAAGCTGTTACTCGAGCCGTCGGACTCAACCGTCGCCCGCACCGTCAAACAGATCCGCATCGAAGGCACGCGCGATGCCATCCACTCCGTGGAAATACTGCAGGCGGACGGCGACCGCTCGCTGTTGACCATCGGCCCCGAAGTCGCGCAATGACCCGGTCCGGCGTGGTGGGCACGCTGGTGTGGACGGTGCTGGCCGCGGTCGCGGTCATCGTCGTCGTACGCGCTCACTACACAACTGACCTGTCCGCTTTCCTGCCGCGGACGCCGACGGCCAATCAAAAACTACTGGTCGATCAGTTACGCGAGGGGTTGGCTTCCCGACTCATCATCTCAGCGATCGAAGGCTCCGACTCCGCGACCCGCGCCCGGTTGTCGCGTGGCATGGCCGCTCGCCTCCGCGCAGATCCACAGTTCGTTGCCGTGAACAACGGCGAATCCTCGGTTACGGAGCGTGATCAGAAGTTCCTGTTCGAGCATCGCTACCTGCTGAGCGATTCGGTCACGCCCGCGCGATTCACAGCCGAAGGCTTGCGGGACGCCATCCAGGACACGATCGACCTGCTCGCCTCGCCTGCCGGGCTGTTGGCCAAGGATTTGTTGCCGCATGACCCCACTGGCGAAATGGTGGAGATCATCGGGCAGCTGGCCAGCGGGGGGACGCCTCGGATGGCCGACGGGGTTTGGGCTTCCGCAGATGGGAAGCGCGCGTTGATTGTTGCGCAGACGCGGGCGCGGGGGTCGGATACGGATGGGCAGCAGGC
>DAITMW010000003.1:1424-9867 GCA_036834945.1 Steroidobacteraceae bacterium | reverse complement strand
CGACAGCGATCAGGTCAGCCCCGCAGCTCTGACGCCAGCTCTGACGCCAGCTCTGGCATCAACTCCAGCTCCGGCATCAACGCCAGTCCCGGCGCCACTGCTGGTACCAACTCGAGCCCCACCGGCGAGCACGTTGGCTGGCAACGCTCCGTCTGGCCAACTATCCGCCTCGGCATGCTGACTTCCGTTTGCGGCTTCGCGTCCTTGCTTCCCTCAGGCTTCGCCGGCCTGGCGCAACTCGGCCTTTATTCCATCGGCGGGCTGGTGGCCGCCGCCCTGGTCACCCGCTTCGTGCTGCCCCACTGGCTGCCCCGCAATTTCGCGATCCGCGATGTGTCACCTGTTGGCGTAGCTGTGTCCCGACTGCTCGAGCGCATCAAAGGCGCACCGATTGTCCTCGCCGTGTTGGCGCTGGCAGCTGGCACTATCGTCTTCCTCCATCGCGACGCACTCTGGAATCGCGAGCTGTCAGCGCTGAGCCCCGTCTCGCAAGCCGACCAGGATCTGGACGCCCAACTCCGCGTCGACATCCGTGCGCCGGATGTACGCTACATGGTAGTCGTCTCGGCCGCGGACGAGCAGGCGGCGCTCGACGTCGCGGACAAGGTGGGCACGCAACTCAACAGGCTCATCGATGAGGATGTCATCGGCGGCTTCGACTCTCCTGCCCACTACCTGCCGAGCCTTGCGGTGCAGCGCGCCCGCCAGACCAGCCTGCCGCCGCCAGATGAGTTACGCGACCGTCTGCACAAAGCGTTGGAAGGACTTCCGGTGCGCCCGGAGCGCTTGGAACCTTTCCTGGCGGACGTTGCGACGGCTCGAGCCCAACCGCTCCTCACGCGCAAGGACCTCGACGGCACTTCGTTGGCAACGGGCTTTGACGCGTTGGTATCGCATGCGGAGCGAGGCTGGATCGCACTGTTGCCGCTGCGCGCTTCCGCATCGAACCCTTCCTACATCGATGACCGCCGCGTGCGCGCCGCCGTCGAAAAGGCGGCTCCCGGACAAGCGACCGTACTCGACATCAAAGGCGAAGCGGATGCTCTCTACTCGACGTACCTGTCGGAGGCCGTGAATCTCTCCTTGGCCGGCTTCGCGGCGATCGTGATACTGTTGCTCATCGCGCTGCGCTCGCCTTTGCGGGTCATTCGTGTGGTCATCCCCCTCGCGCTGGCGGTACTCACGGTCGCCGGCGGATTCGTACTCCTGGGACGGCAGCTCACCATACTGCACGTCATCGGCATGCTGTTGATTGTCGCGGTAGGCTCCAACTACGCGCTGTTTTTCGATCGACGCGCGAACGAGGCGCACCCGGGGTCGGTTCCCTTGACCCTGGCTTCCCTCCTCATTGCCAACGTCGCGACAGTCGTCAGTTTCGGCATCCTGGCGTTCTCAACCGTGCCGGTGTTGACGGCATTGGGATCGACGGTGGCGCCCGGCGCCCTGTTGGCTCTCGTTTTCTCCGCCCTGCTCGCCCGACACCTGCCCTCGCCCGAGTGGCGTGCAGTCCCGAGTTAGCTCATGCGCGTTATTCTGGAACCTGCGGAAAACGGGCTGGTTGCGCCGACACGCGTCCTGCTACTGCCGGCGGCCTACACCGCGCTCGAAGACTTCGCGCACGAGGGTTTTGTCCGAGCGGCCCGCGAGCGCGAGTTGCCCGTCGATCTCGTATTCGTCGAGCTGAAGCTGCAGCACCTGACGGATCGCACCATCCTCCGCCGGTTACGGCATGAGATCGTATTACCGGCCAGGGCGTTGGGTTGCCGCTCCGTCTGGCTGGGTGGAATCTCCCTGGGCGGCTTCGTCGCACTCGCATACGCGGAACGTTACCCGCAGGAAATCGACGGCCTGTGCCTCTTTGCCCCCTATCTCGGCAATCACATCGTCGTTGGCGAGATCGAGCGCGCGAACGGCGTGGACGGCTGGACGCCGGGCGAACTGGCGGAGGACGATGACGAGCGTAGGATATGGAGCTTCATCAAGCAGCAACGCTCCCGGCCGTCGCAGCTGCACCTGGGATTCGGAAGCGACGATCGCTTTGCGCAGAGCCATCGGCTGATGGCCGCCGCCCTGGCTCCGCAGAATGTCGACGTCGTGCCCGGTGGGCACGAGTGGCCCGCATGGCGCCGGCTCTGGGAGAATTTTCTCGACACGAAGTTCCCCGCCAGAAGCACCACGACCTCATGACCGTCATGCCCGACACATTGAGACCGAAACACTGGCGACCCGCGCCCCTCATCAGCGGCTCGATCGCGCTGCACATAGCCGCGATCGCCGCCGCTGCAGTGCGACCCCACATCTGGCCTTGGGCGTTGGGTGCGGTAATGGCGGATCATCTGTTGCTGACAGCGATCGGGCTGTGGCCACGAAGCTCGTTGTTGGGCGCCAACTGGACCCGCCTGCCGCAAGCCGCGGCGTCCCGTGGAGCGATTGCGATCACCCTGGACGATGGGCCTCATCCGGACATCACGCCGCGAGTGCTCGAGCTGCTGGATGAGCACGGCGCGAAAGCGACCTTCTTCTGCGTCGGGGAAAAGGTCCGACGATACTCTGAGCTCGCTCGTGAGATCGTTCACAGGGGGCACGCAATCGAGAACCACAGCCAAAGGCACATCCATCACTTCTCAATATTGGGTCTTCGTGGACTCACGGAGGAGATCGGGCGCGCCCAGGAAAGCATCACCGCCATTACGGGCGTGGCGCCCAGGTTCTTTCGCGCACCCGCGGGCCTGCGCAATCCGCTTCTCGATCTCGTGTTGACCCGCCTGAATCTCCAACTCGCCAGCTGGACGCGGCGCGGGTTCGACACTGTGAGTCGCAACCCCGGCACCGTCCTGAGCAAACTGACACGAGACCTCGGAGGAGGCGATATTCTGCTATTGCACGATGGACAGCCGGGCCGCAACCCCTCCGGGCGACCTGTCATACTCGAAGTGTTGCCGCGGCTACTTTCCGCTGTATCCGCGGCTGGTCTGCGGCCCATCACGTTGCGTGCGGCGCTGACATGACCCCAATCGTACTGAGTCGTTTCACTGCCACGAGTTGTATCGGTCGCGGGCTGCGCGAGATGCTCGCCGCGCTGGAGGCTCAGCGCACGGGGCTCGCTCCTTGCGAGTTCGAAACCGTCGAGCTCGACACACACATTGGCGAGGTACCCGGGGTTGATGAAGAGCGCCTGCCTGCCGCGCTGGCGGAATTCGATTGCCGCAATAACCGTCTTGCGCAACTAGGGTTGCGGCAGGATGGATTCTCGACGGCGGTCGAGGAGTTGGCCGGGCGGCTGGGCCGGAAACGGGTGGGAGTGTTTCTCGGCACGAGCACCTCGGGAATCCTCGAGACCGAGCTCGCGTATCGCCGTCGGGATCCGGCTACGGGCGCATTGCCTCCGGACTTTCATTATCGCGGCGCTCACAACTCATTCTCGGTAGCCGATTACACGCGTAATGCGCTGCGGCTCGAGGGACCCGCCGTAGTGGTGTCCTCGGCCTGTTCGTCGAGCGCGAAGGTATTTGGATCCGCGCGCCGCATGATGGAGGCCGGACTCATCGATGCCGCCGTGGTGGGCGGAGTCGATTCGCTCTGCCTGACGACTTTGTACGGGTTTCACTCGCTGCAGTTGGTTTCGCCATCCCCCTGTCGACCCTTCGATGCCGCGCGGGATGGGATCTCCATCGGTGAGGGCGCTGCGTTCGCGCTCCTGGAACGTCCCCCTTCGAGCCTCGATGCGGACGCGGTGTTGCTGCTCGGAATCGGCGAGTCGGGCGACGCCTATCACATGTCATCCCCCCATCCGGACGGGCTCGGCGCACGCGCCGCGATGTTGCAAGCGTTGTCCACGGCGCGCCTCCAACCCACCGACATCGACTACATTAACCTCCATGGAACCGGGACGCCAAGCAACGATAGCGCGGAAGCTCGCGCAGTCGCGGCAGCCCTCGGGTCTGAAGTGCCCTCCAGCTCGACCAAGGGAGCCACCGGGCACACGTTGGGTGCGGCTGGCGGATTGGAGGCGGTCATCTGCGGTCTCGCCCTGCAACATGGGCTGATGCCCGCGGGGCTCAATACGCAAGCGGTGGATCCGGCGCTGAAGGTCAACTACCTGCTCGAGAACCGCCGCCAGAAAATCATGCGGGTGATGAGCAACTCGTTCGGCTTTGGCGGATCGAACTGCAGTTTGATTTTCGGGAGAGCGCAGTGACGCAGCTGAGCGCTTACGTGCGCGGCATTGGCCTGCTGGGTCCGGGGTTCGACGACTGGGCCAGCGGCGCGCCTATTCTCGCCGGTCTCGCCCCTTACTTACCGCGGGCCACGGTATTACCAGCCCCTACGGCGCTCCCACCCGCTGAGCGCCGCCGCACCGGCGCCGTCGTACGCCTGGCGCTTGCCATTGGTTTCGAGGCAGTTTCGCGCGCCGGCGCCATCGCCGCCGAATTGCCTTCTGTCTTCTCGTCGTCTGGCGGGGACGGATACAACTGCCACGAAATCTGCGCGACCCTCGCAACCAACGACCGTCAGATTTCACCGACGCGATTCCATAACTCCGTGCACAACGCCGCGTCGGGCTACTGGAGCATCGCCGCGGGCGCGACGCCGGCAGCGAGCGTGTTGTGTGCCTTTGACGCAAGCTTCGGTGCCGGCCTGTTGGAAGCGTTGACGCAGGTTTCCGTGGATCGGACACCAGTCCTGCTCGCCACATACGATGCCGGTTATCCGGAGCCCCTACGCACCACGCGGCCCATTCCCGATGCCTTTGGGGTCGCGATGGTCCTGGCCCCTACCGCCGATTCGCCCGTCGCCCAGATCAGGGCGACTCTCTCCGGCGCCTCCGCCGATACTCTGCCCGACCCTCAGCTCGAGACCCTGCGAACGGCCATTCCGGCGGCGCGCAGCCTGCCTCTGCTCCGCAAGCTCGCCCGCGAGGAGCCCGGCCGCGTAGTCATTGACTATCTCGATACCCAACGGATTGCCATCGAGGTGTCAGCGTGGCGTTAGATCGTGCCTGGATTGAGCGCCATATTCCGCACCAGGGCGGCATGTGCCTGCTCGACGAAGTGCTGTCCTGGAATCCCGTTCGCGTACAGTGCCGGAGCTCCACCCATCGCGACGCTTCCAACCCGCTCCGCGCGCACAACCGCCTCGCCGCCGTTTGTGGCATCGAGTACGCCGCACAGGCGATGGCCGTTCACGGGGCGTTAATCGCGTCGAGAATAACCTCTCATACACAAAGCGCCATGGTTGCTGGCTACCTTGCCAGCGTACGCAACGTCAGTTTGTACGCCAACCGGCTCGACGACATCGAAGGCGATCTCGTCGCGACTGCCGAGCTCGTCACGGGTGACGAGCACACGGTGCTATATGACTTTACGGTGTCGACGAACGAGCGTGTTTTGCTCGCAGGACGCGCCACTATCGTATTTAATGCGGCCCTACGGGAAACAACGAGTCCACGGACTGCAGAATGACTACAACTGGCAAGCGAGCGCTCGTAACGGGCGGTAGTGGGGGAATTGGTACGGCGATCTGTCGTCGCCTGGCGCGCGACGGCCACGAAGTATTCGTGCATGCCAACCGGAGCAAGGCGATTGCTGACGAGGTGGTCCAGGAAATTGTCGCGGCCGGTGGACGTGCGCACGCGCTGTGCTTTGATATCACCGACGCCGCCGCAAGCCACGCGGCACTTGATCCGGTGCTCAATGATGGTCCGATCCAAGTGCTGGTCAACAACGCCGGAGTTCATGACGACGCCGTGTTGCCTGGCATGAGCGCCGAGCAGTGGCATCGCGTAATCGACGTGTCGGTCAACGGGTTCTTCAACGTCACCCGCCACATCCTGATGCCGATGATCCGCACCCGCTGGGGCCGGATCGTCAACGTGTCGTCTGTCGCGGCCCTCATCGGCAACAAGGGACAGGTCAACTACGCCGCCGCCAAAGGTGCCCTCAATTCCGCCACCAAGGCTCTCGCACTAGAGGTTGCGACCCGGGGTATTACGGTAAACGCGGTAGCCCCCGGCATCATCAACACGCCCATGAGCGAAGGGCTGTTCGATGCCAAGGCGATCGAACGCCTGGTACCCATGAATCGCGCTGGCGTCCCCGATGACGTCGCCAGCCTCGTCTCTTTCCTGACCTCACCCGAGGCGTCTTACGTAACCGCGCAGATCATTTCCGTCAGCGGCGGCATGGCATAAAGCGCGTCGTCGACCCCCTGACCACGTCGCCCGCGCCGACGGTTTCGGCCGCGTCTGTTGCTCAGGGATCCTGATCCCGCTTGTCCCAGGCGCCGAATTTCACCGGCGGATGCAGGTACTTGAAGAGGTCACCGTTGGCTTTAGTCTTGCCGATCCGGCAGCCGATGAACGGCATCGGGAAGATCATCAGCTGGCAGTGATCGCTGAAGGCATAGACGAAGCCACCGCCCGGCATGGGGCTGATGCGATGGGTAGACGCATAGTCCCAACCGAACCCCGGGCCGCGGACGCGATCCGGTGCGAGAGGTTTGATGTGGGCCGTCAGCGCGTTGGCCTGGCGCTTCGCGATCTCCTCGGCCTCGACGATATGTTGGGCGCTCAGCTGCGCTGTCTCGGCGGCTTGTGCCCGCCAGTCTGGAGTTGGTTGCGTTGGCTCGACTGGAGGTTGGGATTCGGCTGGTCGGGATTCGGCAGGTTGGGATCCGGCAACTTCGGGCTGTGCGGATTGCGTTTCTCGGTGGCGTTGCGCCTGCCGTTTGCGCGGGCCGGCACTATCGGCTGTAAACCCTCGCTCACCGCGGTACAACAAGGGCGCCTGCCATGGGTCCACCTGCGATTGCGGCGGGACCGGCAGTTGTGGAGCCACGGCCTCGTCCGTCAGTGGCGGCAACGAAATGGGCACGAGCGAAGGCTCCTCCTCCTTCACCTGTGACGCCCGCCGCCAACTTACCGGAAAAAGCAAAAACACGATGACGTGCGCCGCCACAACGGCGACGAATATGGCCACGCGCATGCAGCCACTCCCGTCCCTGCCCGTTTTCGTTCATGCTTCCGCTTTGAGCACCCGATTCCGCGATAGTTCACTCACAGGACCCCTCCATGAACAAAGGCCGCCTCGAAGCATTCAGCGACGGCGTGATCGCGATCATCATCACCATCATGGTGTTGGAGCTGAAGGCCCCGCATGGCGAGGACTTCGCTGCCCTCAGGTCCACGACACCCACTTTTCTGATGTACGTGCTGAGCTTCATCTACGTGGGCATCTACTGGAACAACCATCACCACATGCTGCACGCCTGCCGCAGGGTCACTGGCGGCGTCCTCTGGGCCAACCTCCACCTGCTCTTCTGGATGTCACTGATCCCCTTCACCACGGCGTGGATGGGTGAGAACCATTTCGCCGGTGCGCCGTCCTCCCTGTACGGATTCGTTCTTCTGATGACCGGCGTCGCGTACCTGATTCTCCAGCAGCTGATCATCAGGGCCCAGGGCGGTCACTCCGTGTTGAAAGATGCCGTCGGCCGGGATTGGAAGGGCAAGGCATCCGCGATCCTCTATTCGATCGCGATTCTCTCCGCGTTCGCGTCTCCGGTCATTTCGCAGGTGATTTACGTGCTGGTTGCCCTGATGTGGCTCGTCCCCGACCGGCGCATCGAGCGCACGCTCGCGCGGCAGGAGCCGGAATAACCGACGGCGTTTGGCGGTCATTATTCGACGACCGGGAATTCGATGCTGCCGGACTCGTACACCACTTCGTAAATGCCCGGCGCGGTGCGCTCCATCATGGTGGAGATCTTGTTACGATGGGCGATGAACGCCTCGGAGCCGCTCCAGCGCTTGAAGTGCTCCTGCGAATCGAACACGCTGATCATCGCAGCGTTAGTGCCATCGACCGCACGATAGAGGCGGCTTCCACGGAAGCCCGGGATCTGGCGCCCCAGCCCGGGCAGCGCGGTACGCTGTACTTCCACGAAGGCATCGAGCCAACCCGGCTTGATCGTAAAGACGTTGAGTACGGCAATCGGTCCGTCGCCTCTGCTCATGCAATTTTCTCCGCTGTAGAGGTTGTCGTTCGGCGCGAGAAAGGCTAAAACCTCAAGTTAACTTGAGGTCAAGAGCCAGAAATGTGAGCATGCTTCATCCCAGCGAAATTACCCGCCCCCTGACCGTCGGAGAGCTTGCAGCGCGCAGCGGCGTCGCCGTCTCCGCGGTAAGGTTTTACGAAGCCAAGGGTTTGATCAGAAGCACGCGCAACGCCGGGAACCAACGGCGCTTTCCGCGTGAGACGTTGCGTCGCGTAGCGTTCATCAAGGTCGCCCAGCGCCTGGGCATTCCACTGGGATCTATCAGCGCGGCTCTGAAAAGCCTTCCGGAAGGCCGTACTCCCACCGCCGCCGACTGGAACCGGCTCTCCGCCAGCTGGCGCGCGCTCCTGGACGACCGCATCAGCAAACTGCAACAGCTTCGCGATCA
>DAITMW010000003.1:0-1324 GCA_036834945.1 Steroidobacteraceae bacterium | reverse complement strand
GCGGGAGCCTCAACCGCCGTCGCAGCTTACGCACCGTCCACCGAATCCGATGCCGTCGTCAGCCACGACGTAGCGCGCCGCCTGCAGCTTCGGAATCAGGACGCTGATGGTGAGGAGAATCTCCTTGCAGGCCCGCGCTTCCAGGTTGGCCGGCTCGGACTTGTCCCGGAGCTCCCCCATCTCCTCGGCCAGGAAAGCAGCCAGGGTGCGGAGCTGCGCAATGGAAGTATCGAGTAAGACGCCGGGGGTTAAAGTCATGGCGGTATGCTCCTGCACGATGCCGGGGGGCCGCGCGGCTGGCGCGGACATGTATATTTATACAGGTACCCCGGGGCGCGCAAGTCCTAAGCGCAAAAACTGCCTGAGGCGGCCGAAAAAACGCCCTAGGCGGCCGGCCACTCCTCTCCATAAACCGTCACCGGCGCGCCGGGCGCCGCCTCGACGGTATCCTCGACGTCGGAATCCTGAGATTTCCGCCGCCCGCCGACGTGACGTTCGAACACTTCCTGGCGGTGATATTCGAGATAGCGGCACTGCTCCGGACGGAACGCGTCCACATAACGCGGCAACTGCAGCCCCCACTTGTCCAACACGGCCGGATTCAAATAGCGCGACACCAACAACTCGCCGGAGTCGGAGAACGAGATGTAGCCGCGGCAGAACAAATGCTCCAGGTGCGGCGACAACAACAACCCGTTGAACTTGTCGAGCTTCTCGGCATCGCTCGCCACTCGCCACGGCTTGATGTGGATGGCACGCAGATGCCGCCGATCCAACAGCCCGGTCAGCCGGCAAGCATTCTCGACCGACTCCAGGTTGGCGCGATAAACCCCCTGCCCGCGCCGCGCCCGCAACAACTCGAGCCTCTCACCTGGATCGATGTCGGTTCGTTGCAGCAGCAGCTCCTCCGCCACTTCGTCCTGAAAATTGACGCCGGCTCGCTGGGTTATTTCCTCGACGATAGTGTCCACTTCGCTGCCGATCAGCCTGCGCACCGCCGCCGCCAACTTGCGTGGCAGGGCCGCCAGGTACACCGCGGGATTCGGATAGCCACTTTCGCGCAGCGGCGAATACCTTTCCGGCAGCAGACGCGCAAGCTCGGCCGCATGATCCCTGGGCTGCCATGGTTTTGTCAGCTCGGCGAATCGCACTGCGACTTGCCAGCCTCTCGCCCCGCCAGACTGCTTGGGCGTTGCGCCAGGCTCGAATGGATTCGGCGCTTCACGTGCGCGTCCCAACGCGACACCCACGGCACGAACGGCGCCGCCCGCCAGCGAGAGAGCCAACACCACATCGCCCGGCATGATCTTCGCCATGTTGCCGG
>DAITMW010000002.1:74053-83532 GCA_036834945.1 Steroidobacteraceae bacterium | reverse complement strand
TCGGGTGTGAACTGGATGCGGCGGAACTCGAGACCGAGCGTTTGCGCAATGGTCCGGACCATCAGCGTTTTGGCCGTTCCGGGCAAACCGGTGATCAGGCAATGGCCACCGACGAACAGGGCTATGAGAATCTGCTCCAGCACCTCGTCCTGGCCGACGATGACTTTGCGCACCTGCTCCATGATGCGGTCGCGGACGGTATGGAAGCGCTCGACGCGCTGTTGCAGATCGCTGGAATTCAACTCGGAGGCTGCTGCGGTATTCATGTTCAGGGGCTCTTGAGCTGGAGGAGCAATTTCTGCGCGGGACGGTAGTTCGGCGCCGCTTCGAGCGACGCCAGCACGGCATCCTCGGCCTTGTCACGTTGGCCGGCTTCGAAGTAGGCATGGGCGAGATCGTACTGAGCGGCGGCGACATCGAGCGGCTTGAACGCCACGACAGCTCCATATTCGCGAATCGCACCCGGGTAGTTCTTCTGCGCCAGCCAGAGCGCGCCCAGGCGGCGATGCAGGTCCTCATTGAAGGCGGGATCTATGTAGTTGATCCGATCTAGGGTGGCGGCGGCGGCCTGGCTGTTGCCCAGTGACTCCTGCAACTGCGCCAGGTTTTCGAGGGCCGCGGGACGGCGGCCGCCCTCCTTCATATACGCCTCCAACGCGGATGCGGCCGCCTGCCTGTTACCCTTGGCCAGCTGCGCTTCCGCCAGGAACTCATAGGCGTTGGCATCATAGACATACGCCGGATACAGGCGGATGACGGCGTCGCCCTCCTTGATCACATCGTCATAGCGCTTGTCGTGGTCGAGCTTCGCGAGGCTCGCCAGCCGCCGGTGCCACTCATCGAACGAGTTGAGGGTGTTCTGTACTCGCCCGTAGAGCCACGCCTGAAACTGTTTGTCGAACTCCTCCGGGGCCATGCCGAGGCTCTTCTGGACGACCTCCCGGGTGCTCACGACATGCGCGAAAGCATGCACCATATCGAGAAGCTTGGCCGCTCCCCAACGAGTTTGGATGTAGTCGCAAATCTGGCCCGCCTGAAAATAGGAGACCAGCACTTGCGCCGGATATTTGGGGCGGACAAAGCCGCGGTCGAGATCCGCGACGGGCAGCAGTTTCTTGTCACGCAACGCGACTACGATGTCCGGTGTCATGGGGTCGCCCCACTCCGACGAGGACTGGGTTTCCTCGTGGACAGCCAGACCCTCGGTAAACCAACGCGCGACCCGGTGGTTTGTCGCCGCGAGGATGAACACGTGGCTCAGCTCGTGACGCAACGTGCTAGCCCAGTGGAAGTCGCCGGGCTTGCGACCCGAGGGACTGTCCATGGCGACCACGTTGCCGAAGGTCACGCCGAGGGCTCCCAATCCCGGCATTCCGAGTGTACGAACGGCGAAGTCGTCGTGATCCGGATAGACCTCGACCTGCACGGGCCCGGAGAGCTTCATGTGGTACTTCTGCTCGTAGACCGAGATGGAGCGTTTCAGCTCCGCCAGAAAGTACGGGTAGAGCAGTTCGGATTCCTTCTTGTGGAGTTTCAAGATCGTCGTCGCGTCTTTGAGGACGACAAAGTTCTTGTAGCTGTCCAACAGTCGCAGGCTGTTCACCGTCGCGCCGTTGCGATAGCCCTTGTCGTAGCACTTCCGCAGTTGCTCGCGCGCCTCGGAGTCCTGTCCCAGGCGCATCAGATTGATGCCCAGCTCCGAGCGGGCCGACCAGAGTTGCGGGTCCGCGGTGATGGCTTTCCGGTAGTACGCGACGCCGTCCACATAACGTCCGTTGAGAATCAGGTGGTGGGCCGCCAGGGCGTAGCCATTACCATAGGTCGGATTGATTGCGGTGATCTTGCCGAGCCAGGCGTCGGGTGAACGGTCGTCCAGCAATTCGATGCTGGCGTGGACGGCCATCGCATCCAGCGCGTCCGGGTTGGTTTTCAACGCCTGGTCGGCTTCCGCGGCCGCCTGCCCGGGTTGAGAGTCTTCCAGGGCGAGACTCGCCAGCAGCTCGTGCGCTTCGGTCAACTGGGGATCGAGTTGCAGGGCCTTGCGGGCTGATTCGACGGCGCCATCGGAGAACCCCCCTGCGCTGACCAACGCCAGGCCCATGTAGGCCTGTGCGTTGTTGGGGTCTTTGGCGAGGGCTTCCTTGAAGAGATCCATCGCGTCCTGGTCGTTGAAACGCTCGTGGAGCATGCGGCCCCAGCGGACTTTGTAGAGGGCGCTCGCTGGAGCTTGCGCGACCGCCGCACGGAACTCCTCGTTGGCTTCGGAGTATTGCGCGAGGCCCCAGTAGCCTTCGGCGCGCAGGTAGGGTGAGCTGTCGCGGATGAGGGCCTGGTAGCAGGAGCGGGCTTCGGAGTTGTGGCCGTGTTTGAGCTGGAACGCGCAGCGTTCGACAGGCGCGGCGGCGGTGGCAGCCGACGTCGCGGCGCCAGGGGCAGGCGCGGCGGCAGCGACCGCCAGCGTCGCGGCGCCAGCGGCAACCCCGCCAGCGGTGGTCATCAGCAGCCACGCGGCATATCTAGCGCGCCGTGGATCGCGCGACTTCGAGCGCTGGATCATTTCTCCAGCTCCTCCTGCACCTTGGCCAGCGCCACCAGCGACTCCGTCATCTGTTGCCTGTACTCCTGGGGCGACATCGCGGCGCGCTGGTACTTCAAAGTATCGATCCGCGCCTCCAACTGCTCCTTCTTCGCCAACAGGCTGCGCTTGGCGGGGTTGGCACCGGCGGTCCGCTCCGTGCCGAATCGGACCAACGCCAGGTTGGCCAAGAGGCGCCCTGCTCCAGTGGGTAACGTTGCAACACGCACTGCTGCGCCACCATTGCCTTGGTCGGCGAATACGGCGTGCTCGGTTGCGAGGCGCTTTTGTGAATCGTAGAACGCCGCGGTCTTGGAGGTTGCATACTGAAATGCCTCCAGCGCACTCACGGTCTCGTTCTTGTCTACGTCGGCCCTGGTGTCCTGCAGGGCCTCGACCCAGTAGCGGGCGAAAACGGTGGCGTTCTTTTCGGTGCCGCTCTTCGTCGCGGTGATGACCGCTCTGCCCTTTTTGGCCAGGACGGCCAGCGAGCCGCCACTGGAGCTGGTCGTGTTGACAATGAGTTGGCGCTTGGAGGCGATGTGGTCACACAGTCGTGCGAGCGCCGTGGCCGAGATGTCGGGCCCCGGGAGATTGAGTTTGTATTCCACTGCATCGAAGCTGCCGTGGCCGATGAGAATCAACACGAAGTCATCTTCGGGCCTGGCTTGCCCTGCGATGGTCTGGAGGGTCGTGGTGAGATGGGAGCGTGTTGCTTCTTTTCCCGACAGGGTGAAAACATGCGGCGTGGTACCGGCGGCTTTGAAGATGCGCTCGAGGTCGGCGGCCTGCTGGCTGAAGCGTTGCTCGTAGTCAGGCTCGCCGCCCAGGCCGGCCACAGTCACATAATAGGAGTCGGCGCGGGCATGGCTCGTGGTCAGCAGCACAAGCGCAGCCAGGAGCCGTCTCATACAACCCCCCACTTCCGCCGCAACAGCCACTCGCCGGCCCGCAGTGCCAGGATCAGCAGGAACGCGATGGGCATGTTCCACAGCTCCTTGATCTGTTGCAGGGTAATGCCCGCCTGGGAATACGGGATCTCGCCTGCAATGTTCACCAGTTGCGCGGGTCGCAGGTACCTGCCGCCAGTGCTCGTCGCCAAAGTCTCCAGCAGTGCTCGATTCTGCTCGGTGTGGAAGCTCTCCGCGATGCCATCCTGGCGCTGAAACGTCACGACGTCGCTGCCGATCTCTTCGGCCCCCCGCCGCGCGGTCAGTTCCGCGACGTAGAGACCGGCAGTCGGCGCAGACCACGCGGCTTGAAAGTGGCCAGGCGCATTCGGCACGGGGTTCAGCTCGAGCGCCGCCGCGAGGCCCCCCGGACCTATCACTCGAGCCGTCACGCGAGCATCGGCAGCCGGGTGGTAGTCCTTATCGCGTACGTCGGCCGCTATCTCCGTGCGACTGTCGTCCAGCAAGGTTACTTTGGGAACGGATGCGGTCACACGCCCACGCGTACCCGATACGAGCCAGCGCAAGAGCTGTTGCCAGAACAAGTCGTGGCTCCTGTCACCGAGCGGCAAGCTCATTTGCCAACGCCACGTTCCGCCTGTCGCCAGCACGGCGGTTCGACCACGTCCATAGTTCTCTGTGACCAGCAACGGCATTTCCCGCTCACCGCCGCGCATTTCGGCCAACACCGTGGCGCCGGGTTTTGGCTTTCCGGGATCCTGGTAATCCATGAGGTAGGGCAACTTCTTCCAGCGCTCGACGTTCGTGGTCGAATCGTCGACGAGGCGCGTGATGACGCTGTCGATCCCGGCTGGAGTGAGGCTGACCGTGGCGGGATCCCGATGAAAGGTCTCCTTGCCGTCGGGAAGAATGACGGGCAGCGCGGGAGCGACCTCCGACCCACCCCAGACACCGTCCGCCAGTGATTGGCGGCCTCCGAGCAGGAGGAGCCCACCCCCGCGTCGATCGACGAAGTCGCGGATCAACTGCTGTTGCGTCGGTGTGAAATAGCCGGCATCCACCGAGCCGATGATCAGGGCCTGGTAGCCGAACAGGTCCTGCGCGCGGGTCGGGAATCCGTCCGCCAGCTCCTGCGGGTTGCTGACACCCTGGCGGTAGATCTTGTTCTCCGTCGTGCGCAGCATCGAGACCAGCTGGATCATGCGGTCATCCTCCGCCGCCCGCCGGATGAACTTGTATTCCCAGCGCGGCTCGCCCTCGAAGTACAGGATGCGACGCGGCTCCTGCTCGACACTCACGAGGCGTGTCAGTGCATTGTTGGTCCGGTTTGCCTCGCCTGACAGGGGCTCGACGGCAAAACGGAGTGTCCTGGCGCCGGCAGGTCCTACGTTGAACAGCAGGTTTTCCGTCTGCACCCGGCCGTCCGGCGCAAGGGAGATGTCCCGTGAGCTCAACACCTGCGCCCCGTCCCGAACGCTCAAGGTCGACCGGGCGCCGCCGTAGCCCTGCTGCTGAAACTTCACAGTGGCGCTCAGACGTGAGCCCGCCAACGCCCGTGAGGCCACTACCACGTCCTCGATTTCCAGGTCGCGGGTGGACCGCTCGGCACCGAAGCCTACCGTGTAGACGGGAATCCGATGGTTGCGCAGGGCCTCGATGACGTTGCGATCGACGCCGCCCGAGTTGTCACCTCCATCACTGAGGAGGATGACCGCACCGAGAGGCAGTCCTTCGCTTTGTGTCAGGAGTTGCTCGAGGCTGGCACCGATGTGCGTGGCGGGCGCGACCGGTTGACCCACCTGGGCGGGCTCGAAGATGCGGGTGAGCCCCGTGTCGAAGCGATACAGGCGGGTCTGAAAGTTTTGCCGCAGTCTATCCAGGACGCCGGACTGTAACGCACTGACTGCCTGCTCCGCGCGCGTCGATCCACCCTCGGACCGGCCCATGCTGCTCGAATCATCGACCAACACGGCGATGATGTTCTGCCTTGGCTGCAACTGTGTGACCAGCAACGCGGGCTGCCATAGGAGCGTCAGCAACACGGCCGCCGTGAGGGACTCGAGGAGCCAGACCAACCCCAGGCGCCAGCCACGCAACACCGGCGCGAATCTCGAGCGGCCGGCGTACAACAGGAGCGCGAGAGCGCCCGCCGTGAGAAGGATCAGGGCCGGTAGCAGCCAGTGCGGCCAGCTACCGAGCAGGACGAGCTCGCCCTTTTTGAAAGCCGCGAGCGGATACTTGAAGAGGAATTCAAACATCTGCCACGCAGGAAGTGCCGCAGCCGCGTCAGTGCGTCATGCCATAGACGATGTAGTTGAGGCCCACGCGGTAGGCCATGGAGGCGAAGTTCTCCGGATACTCCGGCATGTCAGCCCATTCCCACGCATCACCCAGGTGCATGTTGTGACAGATGGCCACCATGATCCGGCCTTTCTCGTCGCGGATCGCACGCCACTTGGGGACATAACCGTCCTTCTCGTAAGTCCGCCCGGTGTTGACATACTGCTCGCCCGGCACCTGGAAGCGGGCACCGAGATCGTAGAGCACGTGGAAGATCTCATCGTCGTCACTCAGATCCTCGACAGGCCGGTCGGGCAACACCTGGCGCATGCCGGCCATGAAGCGGTCCCAGTCGGCGGTGCCGTGAAAGTCATCCACCATCAGGAAGCCTCCTTTGAGGAGGTATTCCCGTAACCGCTGCGCTTCGGCATCGGTGAACGTCCAGTTGGCGACCTGGACGGCATAGACCCAGGGGTAGTTGAAGATGTCGTCACTGTCGAGGTCCACGACCTGCTCGACGGGACGCATCTGGATGCGGGTGAGCCGCTTCAGTGCAAGCAGGAACTGGCGGTCCGCCTTGGGATAGTCGCGGGACCAACCTGCCCAGCCGCCATATCCGTAGCCGAAGCCGAAATTGCTCCGGCCGCCGCTGGAGGTGTAGCGCAGGCGGGACCAGTAGAACTCCGCCTTCTCGTGACTCTGCGCGTCCGAGTAATCGAACCGGTCGTACCACCGGCTCTGGGCGTACGCGGCGATCCCATAGAGCATCAGCAGTCCGCAACCGGGACCTAGCAACAGCGCTGCAATCCGCAAACGTCGATGGAGCTGGCCCATGGGTCCTCCGGCCTGCCTGTGGAGTCTATCTTGTACCCTTGAACGTGGCGTGAGAGCATTTTGCGCGAACGGCACCACCTGCTGGCCTCGATCGGAAAAGGATGAAGCGCCGCGACTTTGTAACCTGCGCGGGCGCGATGCTCTGCCAGGCGATGATGCCCGGCCTCAGGGCACAGACGCAGGGCACCTCGGCCAAGGCCGACATCACTCTGCGCATTGCCCCGGTGGCGCTCGAGATCGCTCCCAGCCACTTCATCAGCACCATTGGCTATAACGGAACCTCTCCGGGTCCTATCTTGCGCATGAAAGAAGGCAAGACGGTGACCGTGGACGTCATCAATGACACCGACGCGGCTGAATTCGTTCACTGGCACGGGCTGCTGATACCGGCGGCGGTCGACGGCGCGGAAGAAGAAGGCACTCCACCTGTTCCCGCCGGTGGGAGGCGACGTTATCAATTCACGCCGAAGCCTGCGGGAACTCGCTGGTATCACTCTCATGCGATGTCGATGGGTGATCTGCATCGGGGAACGTATACGGGCCAGTACGGGTTCCTCATGATCGACTCCGGCACGGACCCCGGACACTATGACCAGGAGATCTTCATCGCCCTGCGCGACTGGGAGCCGTTTTATACGGACCAGTTTGTCGACATGGATGAGGCGGGCGCACCTCCAGGACCACAGCCGGAGAAGCCAGCGCGCCTGGACACGCGTGCCAACGGCCTCGAAGCGATCTCGCAGGTGTACTCCATCAATGACAAGGCGTTGGGTACCGGCCCGCCGATCCGCGTCCGACAAGGAACCCGCCTGCTCGTTCACCTGCTCAATGCCAGCGCGCTCGGCAATCAGACGATTGCCCTGCCCGGCCATGAATTCCACGTCCTCGCTCTCGATGGCAACGCGGTGCCAACACCAGGACCGGCGCGGGTGATCACACTCGGCCCCGGGGAGCGCGTGGACGCCTATGTCGAGATGAACCGCCCCGGTGTGTGGATCCTGGGGTCGGTCGACGACATGATCCGCAGCGCCGGGCTCGGCGTCGTCATTGAATATGCCAGCCAACATCGCGAGCCGCAGTGGGTGCCGCAGCCGGGCGTGTTCTGGGACTACACGCGCTTCGGCAAAGCCCAGGCAGGCAGTGGCAAAGCTCCGCCGCACGTGATCGACATGGTATTCGAGAAAGTCCCGGGCGGGGCGCGCCCTTACAACCTGTGGACGATCAACGGCAAACCGTACCCGCACGAGCGGGAGTTTGTCTTGCAGGAGGGACAGCGCTATCGCATCAACTTCCGCAACCGGACCGACGATTCCCACCCGGTGCACCTGCACCGGCATGTCTTCGAGCTCGTCGATGTCAACGGCAAGCCCACCAGCGGCATCATGAAAGACACGGTCGTCGTGCCATTGTACGGCCGCGTGAGCGTCGACCTGGTGGCCGACCAGCCGGGCCTGAGTCTGTTTCATTGTCATATGCAGGCGCACATGGACTACGGGTTCAAGGCGCTGTTCCGTTACGCCTGATCACACGAGCATGTCACAGCACAACCTCTTTCCGGGGCGGCCCGGCGGACCCATGGGCCGGTCCTTCGCCGCCTTTCTCTTCGACGCGGACGGTACCCTGTTGGACAGCATCGAGGCCGCCAATCGCGTCTGGCGGCGTTGGGCACTGTCGCATGGGCTCGATCCCGAAAACGTTCTGCGCGTGATCCACGGAAGGCGCGTCGCCGAGAGCATTCGTTTACTCAAGCCGGACGTGGATATCGAACGCGAGTCCGCGCTCATCACTGCAGGCGAAATCGCCGATGTCGCAGGCGTCGTGGCCATCAAAGGCGCAAAGGAGTTTGTCAGCTCGCTGCCACCGCGGCGGTGGGCGATTGTTACTTCGGCACCCCGTGCTCTTGCGCTCAGGCGCCTCGCTGCCGCCGGGATTGCTCCGCCGCCCGTCCTTGTGACCGCCGAAGACGTGACCCGTGGCAAGCCGGCTCCCGACTGTTTTCTGTACGCCGCCAGGTTGTTGGATGTAGCGCCGGAGAAATGCCTGGTATGGGAGGACACGGCGGCCGGGGTCGCTGCCGCGGAAGCCGCCGGCAGCGGTGTGGTCGTTGTCAGCGCCACTCACGAAAGTCACTTCGAGACGAGCCATCCTGTGGTCGTGGACTATGAGGGACTGCGGGTCACCACCGATCGCTCGGGGAACATGGTCTTGAGTTGAGTCGACGGTGATCGGCCCCAACAAAGCAGTATGAATCTTTCCGATGATGGCGAGTTCTTCGACCTGCTGACCGGCAGCTATGCGCGGCTGGTGGGGTCGCCCCTCGTTCCGACCGGCAGCGGACCCCGCTGGCTCTACCACGAAGCCCCTTTCGCCGTCGTGGCTCATAACACTGAGCCTGATCCGCGCTTCGTTTACGCCAACGAGGCCGCGCAAAGATGTTTTGAATATTCGTGGGATGAATTCACCGCGTTACGATCACGCTTTTCCGCGGAAGTCGCCGATCAGGCCGAACGGCAGCAGCTGCTGGATGCGGTAACGCGTAACGGCTTCATGAACGGTTACCGTGGAATGCGTGTTGCCCGATCCGGACGCCGGTTCTGGATTCGCGACGGCGTCGTCTGGCAGCTCGTGGACATCAATGGAGTGCAGCGAGGACAGGCAGCGACCTTTCCGATCGAAGGCTGATGTCCGAGGACGCCCTCCTGGTGCGCATACTCTTATGGAATGCCCCAGATACCGCCACTGGTCGATAAAAGGGTCCTGAGACCGGCACAAACGGCACTCGCGCTCGAGCTCGTGAGTGCGATGGATCTACTGCGCCTCAAGAGTATTGCACGCTTGTATGCGCGGGGGCTGCCGCCTGAGGTGACGTGGGAGGACCT
>DAITMW010000002.1:69415-73953 GCA_036834945.1 Steroidobacteraceae bacterium | reverse complement strand
TCAAGAGCTCGCGGCCATCAAACGTCTCTTTACCGATGATCCGACTGCGTTGCAGATCATCGAAGGCCTGGCACAAGGGCTTTCCGCGGAGCAGATCCGCCATGCGACGCGGCTATCGAAGACCGACTACGACTCCGCGCGAAAGCGGATGAGGCGCGCGTTATTGCGGGAGGGCCTGACATGCGAGCCAAAGTGACCAAGGCCTCCGCGGAGTCGGCAGTGGCGCGCGTCCTGGACGCGTTGGCCCAGGAGTTGATCGACGTTTCGGACGAGGAGATCGTGGCGGCGGCCCAGAGCCTCGGTATGGATCCCCGGTCGCGCGAATCCGCGGCTTTCGCGGGCGTGAACTACCCTGCCCGGCCGCAACTGTCGGATTTCTTTGACATGGAGGCGCGTGAGAAACTGCCCGACGGGCAGTGATGCATTCTGTCGGATTTCCGCAATAACCTGTCGAACTTTCGCGGGTATGCCAGTGCTAATCTGGCCGCAACCACGGCGGGGAGTCCGGTATGGCCAATCACATCGCGCACTTCGAGATTTTCGCGAGCGACGTAGAGCGGGCTCGCAAGTTCTACGAACAGGTCTTCGGCTGGCGCTTTGAAGTCGGGGGTCCACCGGAGTTCTACCACATCTTCACCGGGCCTCCGGTCGAGCACGGGATGTCACGCGGCCTGATCGCAAAGCGGCGTGGACCGGCGGCGCCGGGTGCCATCAACGCGTTTCGCTGCTCAATCAGCGTGACCTCGATCAAAGAGACAGTAGCCGCGATTGAAGCCGCCGGCGGCCAGCTGCGCTCGGCGATCATCGACATTCCGGCCGTGGGCCGGCTCGTCGAGTTCGCGGATACCGAAGACAACATCGCGTGCGCGATCCAATACGAAACTGGCGTCGACCCCGGCGCCTGAGACGACGCCGTGAGCTCGATCGAGACGCTGCGCTCCTACATCGAAGGCTACCCGGATGGGGGACGCATCCCCCGGCATTCGCACGACTGGGACCAACTCGCTCTGATCTCCGAGTGCGCGGCCATAGTGGAGACGGACACGGTGTACGTCGTGCATCCGCTTCTGAAGGGTTTATGGCTACCCGCGGGAGTCGAGCACTCGATCTACTCGCCGCGCCGATTCTACCTGCATACGCTCTACTTCGAGCCCGGCACCCTGCGTACCGATTCAACTCCGCAGGTGTTGGGTCTGGACAACCTGACCCGTGAGCTCATTCTGCTCCTGTGCGGTGTTCCGCAACCCTCCAAACGTGGCCCGCGGCACGCGCATGCATTGGCGATACTCGAGGAGGCTCTGCCGGCAGCGAAACCCGAGTCCTTCTCGTTGCCACGTCCGCAGCACGAGCGCGCTCGCAAACTTGCGGACTATTTCACCGCGCAACCCGCCGATGGGCGCCCGGTCGAGATCATTGCAGCCGAGATCGGCGGAGCCAGTTTGCGCACGTTCGAGCGCCTGTTCGCGGATGAGACCGGACTGAGTCTCTCGGCATGGCGCCGTCACAGCCGGCTACTCACCTCGCTATCCCTGTTGGCGGAAGGCAAGAGTATTGGAGACGTCGCCCACGCGGTAGGCTACGACAGCCCGGCCGCGTTCAGTGCGGCTTTCAAACAGTGCTTTGGCGTCTCGCCGTCGAACTACGGTTAGCGGCTTCCGGTGGCCGGAGCCGGGGCCGGCTCCTCGTCGGCGGTCAATTCGCCGGTCGCGAGAAAAGTGAGCTCGGACTCGGTGAGCTGCTCCTGTGACAGGAGGGTCCGGGCCCGATACCACTGCGTGGCATCGACGAAGATGCGGCACGGCGCGGCCTGTCCCATCACTGCGGCATCCGTGACGACACGGGCGCTGATCCCTTCACCGGCCAGTTGGTCGGTCAGGATGCGAGCGGACGGGACGTCGGAGAGGCACACCAGCAGGCGCCATCGGGAATCGGACATTGCCCAAGTATAAACTAAGGGGCTGCTTGCGCGGCGTCGCGATGAGGTGACCGCGACAGCCACCAGAACGGAATCCCGGCGGCGGCGAGCGCGAACGTCCATAGAAAGGGCTTCAAGCCAATCCCGGCAAAAGCCCAAACACAGTAAGCGGTGCCGAGCACCGCGGCGACGAGCCAGACGAGCTGGCGGCGGCCGACGCTTTGGATTTCCCCTCGCCGCCACAGGACCAGGACACCCACGCAGCATGTGAGGTAAATCGGCAGATTGGAGGCCGTCACCACGTTGATGAGGAAGGTGAATACATCAGCCAGGGAGTCGTTGTAGTTCAGCACGAGCATGACGCTCGCGAGCAGCCCGGTCAGCAGAAAAGCCACCGCGGGCGCCTGGCGGGAGTTGACCTTGCCGAGCACGGCGGGAAAGTGCCCGTGCCGCGCGAATGATTGCGTCATCTCACCGACAATGAGCGTCCAGCCATTCAACGCGCCAAGGCCTCCTACGACGATCAGCAGCGCCAGCCAACGCGCGTATTGCGGCCCGACGTACTGGCTGAACAGGTCGGCGAACGGCGAGTTGGAAGACGCAAGTTGCGCCTGCGGGATCAACAGGAGCGGGATCATCGACACAGACAGAGAGATGACTCCGGTAACCAACGTACCGACGATCGTCGCACGCGGAATGGTTCGTCCCGGGTCACGAACCTTGCCGGCCGGAATCATGGCGCACTCGATACCCAACATGGCGAACAGCGCCAGTGTCGAGCTCGCCAGCACAGCGTGGAAGGTGAGCGGATTGGTCGGTACGTGGGCGGTATACGCCGCCGGGTGAACGATGAGCTGCCACAGGCCCAACAGGATGATGCCCAACTGCGGTAACAGCTTCAGTGCGGTCGTGAACATCTGCATCCAGGCGGCCGCGCGGATGCCCATGCAATTGATGAGGACGAACAGCCAGACCAGCGCCAACGCCACGTACGGCGTCAGCCAGGAGCCCTTTTGCAGGCCGGGGACCAGGATGGACAGGTAACCGACGACGCCGGTCGCAATGGTGGAGTTGGTGACCCAGGTGGAGAACCAGTAACACCAGAGCACGAAAAAAGTGACGGCGGGACCGAAGGCGCGCTTCGTGTAGCCATAGAGGCCGTCATCCCGCGGAAAAGTGCGTGCCAGCCCGGAGAAAACCAGGGCCAGGCAGGTGCATCCCAGCATGGTGATGAGCCACGCCCACAGCGCGTTCAGGCCATAAGGTGCCAGTGATGCCGGCAGCAGAATGATGCCGGTGCCGATGACGTTGCCGACCACCAGCGCCGTGCAGGTCCAGAATCCCAGGACCCGTGACGACTCCGACGACGCGGCCTCGGTCATGAAGCTGTAATCATCAGCGGCGGAATGGAGCGGACTGTACTGGCGCCACAAGATAGCAGAAGTGCCGGCGCCAGGCGGGCGCCCCGGGAACGGGGCGCCACTTTACTTATTTAGGCGCCTGCGTCGGGCTTACCTTCCGGCGCGCCGCGGCCCAGCACGTCGGGCAACGGCTTACCGGTGTCCGTGAAGGACAGCGAGACGGAATTCAGGCAGTGCCGTTCCCCAGTCGGCGGCGGTCCATCGGGAAATACGTGTCCCAGGTGGCTTCCGCACCGCGCGCACACCTCTTCCACACGAACCATGCCGTAACTCGTGTCCCGCAGGCGCTTGATGTGCGACTCGTCGTACGGACGGAAGAAGCTTGGCCATCCCGTTCCCGAATCGAATTTCGCATTGGAGCGGAACAACGGCAGTCCGCAGAAGCGGCAGGTATAGATGCCGTCCTTTTTGTTATCCAGGAACACACCGCAGAACGCCGCTTCAGTGCCGTGCTCGAGCAGAACGCGACGCTCGCTGCTGTCGAGCCCCGCGGCGATCTCGCGGCGCTGCGCTTCCGTGGGAGGTGTCAGGTTAAATGTGCTCATGGCGGCCTACCCCTTGAATGTTCACCGGTTCTGATACTGGATGGATTGTTGGGGGCGAACTTTCGTATTGCAATCCAATCTCGTTTGCGCAGCGTCGATGTTCTTTACACATTACGAGGTTGTCATCCACACCAACAATCCGACGCTGGCAACGCCAGGCAGCTTGGCGGTAAACATTATTTCATTGGTAGCGTTGACGAATGATTTGTCATGAGCGTACGTTTAGGCGCGCCCATGGAATGGTCGCCTGATCGGCAAGTGACAAACGCATGACGTTGCGCTCCGGGCGTTGCGTCGCTACCGATGAGTTGATGGGGAGCGGAGCGCAAAGAATCAATCAGAAACTTAAGGGAAGGAAGTCATGAAACCCTCGATCGTGCTTGGGGGCGGCTGTGCCGTTCTCTCTATGCTTCTTTCGTCCGCGACGCTGGGTGGCGCCTTATCGGCGGCGGATGTCCAGCACCTCGCGACGGGGACGAGTCATCCCGTCATTGTCATCATGAAGAACAAGTTCTCCGGCGCCGCCGCGCTCAATGACCAGGCGAGCGTCGTGAACGAGATCAGCCGTCTCACCAGCAAGCGCATCAAGCAGTTCAGGACCGTCAATTCCGTCGCGGCGACGGTAACCGACGCCGAAATCGAGCACCTCAGGGCCAA
>DAITMW010000002.1:40152-69315 GCA_036834945.1 Steroidobacteraceae bacterium | reverse complement strand
GTCGCCTGGATCGCCGACGGCCTCGATCCCAACAGCGTCAACTTCCTGCGCAAGAATGGGAAATCGGTGTTCGTCGATTACCAGGACTTCACCGGCGACGGGCCAGGACAACCCACGAGCGGCGATGAGGCGTTTCTGGATGCCAACTCCATCGCCGGCCAGGGTCTGGTCACTTACAATTTGCAAAACTTCAGCGCGCAAGCCACGCCGGCTGCGTGCAACGTGCGCATCGAAGGCGTGGCCCCCGGCGCCTCACTCGTCGGCCTCGACGTGTTCGGGACCTTCGAGGATACGACCGAATCGAACTTTCTCGAGGCCATCGACTACGCCATCAACGTAGCGCACGTCGACGTCATCAACGAGTCGTTCGGCTCGAACCCCTTCCCGGATGTGACCGCGTTGGACGCCACGAAGCTGTTCAACGAGGAAGCCGTCAAGGCCGGTATCACGGTCGTCGTCTCGAGCGGCGATGCCGGATTTACCAACACGATCGGCTCGCCGTCGACGGACCCGAATGTCATCGGGGTGGGCGGCTCCACGACCTTCCGGGGCTACGCGCAGGTGAACTACGCGGGGGCCCGTTACTTCGCCACGACTGGATGGCTGAACGACAACATCAGCTCGCTCAGCTCCAGTGGCTTCAGCCAGGATGGGGGCACCATCGACGTCGTCGCACCGGGCGATATCGGCTTCTCCGGTTGCGAAGCGAGCGACACCTTCTCGGGCTGCGTGAACTTCAAGGGTGAGCCCTCGGATGTCGAGGAAGCGGGCGGCACCAGTCAGTCCGCGCCCCTGACTTCGGGAGCCGCGGCGCTGGTCATCGAGGCCTATCGCAAGAGCCATCATGGCAACTCGCCATCGCCGGCGTTGGTGAAGCAGATCATCACCAGCACGGCAACCGACCTCGGCGTGCCCGCCAACGAGCAAGGCGCGGGTATCGTGAACGCCTACAAGGCCGTGCAGCTCGCGCAATCCATCAACAACGGCAGTGGCGGCCGGGTGGGTCAGACGTTGCTGTTCTCCCAGAACCAGCTGAACGCGGTCAGCGCTCCGGGAACGTCACAGACCTGGCCCGTGACCGTGACCAACACCGGAGTGGCACCACAACTCATTGCGGTCAGCGGTCGCACCTTCGGCCCCGCGCAGAATGTCCAGAAAGGCTCGGTGACGCTCACCGACGGTGTCAGCCCGCAATTCGCCAACTACCAGGGGCTGCAGAACAA
This sequence comes from Steroidobacteraceae bacterium, assembly GCA_036834945.1. GTDB lineage: Bacteria > Pseudomonadota > Gammaproteobacteria > Steroidobacterales > Steroidobacteraceae > 13-2-20CM-66-19. Next base: position 68,092 of record DAITMW010000002.1, on the reverse strand, counting down.
CTATGCGGTGTTCAACTTCAATGTCGGACGTAACCAGGACCGCCTGTTCGCGCAGATCGCCTACCCCGCGAAGCCTGGCGCAAACAACAACGCCCGGGTACGCCTCATCCTCGTGGACCCGAAGGGCCGCTTCGCAGCGCACTCGATCCCACAAGGCGTGGGCAACTACGGAAGCGTAGACGTCCGGCAGCCCACGCAGGGAACCTGGACCGGCGTTATTTTCAGCGATGTCGCTTCGGTTGGCGGCACGAACGGCGCCATCCCGTGGGAAGTCTCGACACAACAGTTCACGTCGTTCGGATCGGTCTCGCCCAGCGCGCTGCTGCTCGCGCCCGGGCAGAGCCAGACCGTTCACGTGACCGCAACGACACCCATGTCGGCGGGCGATACCTCCGGGTCCATCGTTCTGACTTCAACGGGTGGGGGATCCGACCCCTTCATCGGGTTCGAGAGCAACTCGATCCCCGTCACGCTGCGTAGCATGATCGACGTCGCGCATGGTGGCGGCTTCAGTGGCACGCTGACCGGCGGCAACGGACGGCCACCCGGACAAGGACAGGTGCAGTACTACCAGTTCAACGTAGGCCCCGGTCACCAGAGCATCAGGGCGGACGTGTCGCTGACGAATGATCCGACCGACCCGGTCGGTGCCTACCTGATCGCCCCTGACGGAGCCGCCCTCGGGTTCGGTATGAACAGCTTCGGCAGCACTGCCTCGGCCATGAAATCCCTGAGCGCCTTCACGCTCAATCCGAAGCCAGGCACCTGGACCCTCATTGTCGACTTCGCCAACCCGGTGGTCGGCAACGAGATCTCCCAGCCCTACAGCGGGAGCGTGAAGTTGGATAACACCGGGCTGAGCGTAGCCTTCCCAGGTGGGACGCAGATGTTGTCCGCCACTCTGCCCGCTGGAGTACCGGTCACCATGCCCGTGCAAGTCACGAACAATGGTCCGGCGGCCCAGGCGCTCTTCTTCGATGCGCGCCTGAACACCTATACGACGATCAACCTGTCCAACGTCAACCCGCCACCGAGCAGTGCGGGTTATCCGCTGCCGTTGACAGGCAATTCGCCGCAGTGGGTCGTGCCTACACAAACGAAGAGTGTGAAGGTCACGGCCGCGGGAACCCTGCCCATCATGTTCGACTACGGCCCGTTCCAGGGCGATCCGGATCTCGTCGGCGCCGCTGGCAAGAACAACACTGCCTCCGGCTCCTACACCCCGACGGGGGGTACGGTGCAACCGGGCTTCTGGTTCGCGACACCGTCCGAGATTGGTCCGTACGCTGGCCCCGCTCCCGCCGGATTCGTGAACACGAATATGGCTGTCACCACCAAGGGGTTCGATACGTCCATTACGACGCCGGGCGGGGATCTCTGGTCGCTATCGCTCGATGCGACCGCGGAGTTCTCGGCGTTCGTCGTCCCGCCCGGGCAGACGGTGACAGTGCCTGTGACCGTCACTCCGACCGGCGCCTCTGGCACCGTGGTGAGCGGCACCCTCTACCTCGACGCACTGGAGAACGGAGTGCCGCCTTACGGCGAGCCGACGGGTGACGAGATAGCCGCCTTCCCGTACAGCTACACCATCCAATAACAAGAAGAAATCAGGTTGGGTCCGCCGGCAACACCGGCGGGCCCACCTACTTGACCCGCTGTTTACCCAGCTTCCGCGCCAGCGTCCGCCGGTGCATCCCGAGCCTTCGGGCCGTTTCTGAAATGTTGAATCCGGTGGCCGCGAGCGTCTCGTGGATGCGCTCCCACTCGAGTGTTTTGATCGATGTGGGTCGCTCGGTGAGACTCACTTCCGCATTGCCTTCGGCGCGACCGAACGCCGCCTCGATATCGTCGGTGTTCGAAGGCTTGGCGAGATAGTGGCAAGCACCCAGCTTGATCGCCTCAACCGCAGTCGCAATGCTCGCGTAGCCGGTCAGTACGACGATCAGGGTGTTCGGGTCGTGCGTGTGCAACGTCTGCACACAAGCAAGTCCGGAGCCGCCGCCCGAGAGCTTGAGGTCGACGACGGCGTACTTCGGCTTGTGGGACTGCAGGAGCTTGTTGACTTCCTCCAGATCCGCGGCGAGCAGCACGGTATAGCCGCGTCGCTCGAACGAGCGGCTCAGCGTTCTGGCGAACGCCGCGTCGTCCTCGACGATGAGCAGCAGACGCTCGGTTGGCAGCTCAGTTGTTTCCATCGGTCGTGCCCTCCTCGTCCAACGTGATCGCCGCCAGAGGCAGGCTCAGCGTCACCATTGCGCCGCCTTCCGGGCGATTCCGGGCGACCACACTGCCTCCGAGGGTGCGCGCAACGTTGGCAACCAGGAACAATCCCAGGCCGGCGCCCGGCCGTCCCTTCGTGGATTGGTAGGGCTTGCCGAGTTGCGCGAGCATCGCGGGCGCGAATCCGGGACCCGAATCGGTCACCACCATCGTCAGCAGGTCGCCATCGTGAATCACATCGAAACCGACCCAATCCGGCGAGGCCTCGAGCGCGTTGTCGAGCACGTTGTGGATCATCTGTTTCAGGGCGGAATCGGAAACAATGGTGAGATCGGGACCAAACCGGTTGTGATAGTTGAGTTGGGTCACTCCCCGGGTCGCACGCCATTCGGCGACCAGGTCGTCCAGGAAGGTTCGTACTGTCGTCTCGGCGGGTGCCTCGCCGCGCGCTTCGCCGGCCGATAGCAGGATGCCGCTGACTATGCTCTTGCAGCGCGTCACCTGCGTCTGCATCTCGTCGATCTCCTGGAGGAGATCGGGGTTGGAGTTGAAGGGCGGCATGCGGCGCCAGTCGCCCAGGATGACCGACAGCGTCGAGAGCGGCGTGCCGAGCTCATGTGCGGCACCCGAGGCCAGCAGTCCCATGCGGATGATGTGCTCTTCCTCGACGGCCCGCTCGCGCAAGTATGCAAGCCGTGCGTCACGCGCACGCAGGTTGCGATTGATTCGGGTGATGAAGATGACCAACAGCGCGGCGTTGACTACGAAACATAACAGCAGGCCCTGGATGTAGGGACCGGACAGCCTGCCATAGTCGGACGGGGGCAGTGCCAGCGGCCGGTAGAACACGGTCAGGCCTGCCAGGCAGAAGCTGGTGATGCCCACGATCGTCCAGACGGACCAGGGCCGCAGGAGGACGGCACCCAGGATGACCTGCAGCAGGTAGAGGAAGACAAAGGGATTGGTGGTGCCGCCGCTGAGGTAGAGCTGTGCGGTCAGGGTACTCACGTCGACCAACAGCGAGACGAACAGCATGCTGTTGGTGACTTCGCGCGAGAAGCGCAGGCGCAGGAGACTCGCGGCATTGAAGGCGACCAGGCAGAGCAACACGACGGACATGTCGTGCAACGGCAAGGTAATGCGCAGGCCGAAGTTCACGACGATGATGGTGATGACCTGGCCGAAGACGGCGATCCAGCGAAGCTGGATCAGCTGCTGCATGTTCTCGCGGCCGCTCGGGTCGTCGAAGGGAGCCGCGCCCGACTCCGTTATTCCCGCGAGCGTGGCTACAGGCTCTTTGGCCACACTGTGCGCAAGAGTTGCCGCTGGCGTCATGGCGAGCCCTGCCGTTGGCCAGCGGACTCCCGGCGCGCGCGGCGCTCTTCCCTCATCACGATCCACATGCCTCCTACGACCATGAGCGCAAGGGTATACCAGGTGATCAGATAGGTCAGATGGCTGTTGTGGAACTGGATGATGGTGAGGCCACCGATGGGGGCCGCCGGGCTGGTCGAGTTGCTCGCGTTTGCATTGGCGCCGACCTCGACGTCGGAGCCGTTCGCGGCGGCCGTGAGCTTCCGATCGCCAGGGCTCGCGTCGGCATCTATGAAATAAGGCGCGACGCGGCTCAAGCCCCGGGCCGCGGCAATTGCCTGCACGTCGCGTGAATACCAGCGATCGGCGGCGGGGTCGTTATGGCGAAGAAAGGCACCGCCGGGCTCCGTCATTCGCAGCAGTCCGGTGACAGTGGCCGGCGTGGTCGGCTCGGCCGCCCCATGTGCCGGGCGATCACGATGTTCCGGCGCAACGAAGCCGCGGTTCACCAGGACGATGGTGCCGTCGCCCTGCCGGAGCGGCGTCAGGACCCAGTAGCCCGCACCCAGTTCAGTCGTCGCCTGAACCAGAGTCTCCGACTCATTCAGAAAGGTGCCGGCCGCCCGCACGTGGCGATATTCGCTGTTGGCCGCCGTGACCTCGGGCCACTCGGACGCGGTCGGGGCCGGAACCGCTGGGGCGTGCACCCGCTGCTCGACGCGGGCGATCAGGTCAAGCTTCCAGGTGCGGCGGTGCACCTGCCAGGTCCCGAGCCACACGAAACTCGCGAAGAGGATCAACGCACCCACTGACATTGCCCACAATGCCAGTGCGGACCGTGGCCGTACGGCCCGAGGGACCGACGGGCCGGGCGTCACGGCATATGACGCATGTCCGGCATAGAGGCGGGCATCATGTTCTCGTTCAGGTGATACATCACCCAAAGCGAGCCGCTCAGCGCAATGACCACGAGCACGAGCGTGAAGATCAGCGCCAGCAGCGTCCAACCGCCCTCGGACTTTGCGTTCATATGGAGAAAGTACACCATGTGAACGACGATCTGCACGGCCGCAAACCCCAGCAGGACGGCCGCTGTGGCGCCCGGGCGGTCGAAAACCTTGCCCATGACCAGCCAGAACGGGATGGCCGTCAGGATGACCGACAGCACGAAACCCGTAACGTAGCCTTTCAGGCTACCGTGAGAGGCGTGGTCAGCTACGTGCTCGCTCACGGCAGTACTCCCATCAGGTACACGAAGGTAAACACTCCGATCCACACCACGTCCAGAAAGTGCCAGAACATCGAAAGGCACATGAGCCGACGGCGGTTGGCTTCAACGAGGCCTCGCTGACCGAGCTGCACGACCAATGTGGCGAGCCAGATCAGGCCGAAGGTCACGTGCAGACCGTGAGTACCGACCAGTGTGAAGAATGATGACAGGAACGCACTACGCTGCGGGCCTGCGCCCTCCTCGATGAGATGGGCAAACTCGTGGAGCTCGATGCCGATGAATCCCGCTCCGAACAAGGCGGTGATGACCAGCCAGGTGATCGTGCCGCGCAGGCGGTCGTTCCGCATCTCCAACATCGCGAAGCCGTACGTGATCGATGACAGGAGCAACAGCGACGTATTGATCGCGACGAGCGGCAGATCGAAGAGCTGCGCGCCCGTCGGACCGCCGGCATAGTTTCGACCGAGCACGCCATACATGGCGAACAGACAAGCGAACACCAGGCAGTCGCTCATCAGATAGATCCAGAACCCGAGAAGCGTGCCGTTCTCGGGGTGATGCTCTTCCGTCAAATAGAACCGTCGCGCCGTGGCGGCCGGGGCGTCGTGAGTATCAAACATGAGCAGCCATCAGCCGCGTGCGAGTACGCTCCACGCGAGCTACCTCTTCCGCTGGGACGTAGTAGTCCCTGTCATAGTTGAAAGTGTGGATGATCGCCGCAGCGATCACCGCCGCGAACATCGCAATCGCCGGCAGCCACATGTGCCAGATGAGCGCGAAGCCGCACGCGGCACACAAGGCGGCGATCACGAAACCCGCGCCTGTATTCTTCGGCATGTGAATGGGAATGAATCCCTCGCGCGGCCGCTGGTAGTTGTTCTTTTTCATGTCCGCCCAGGTGTCGTTGTCGTACACCCGCGGAGTGAACGCGAAGTTATAGGCAGGCGGCGGCGATGACGTGGACCATTCGAGCGTACGCCCTTCCCACGGATCGCCCGTCACATCCCGCAAGGAGTCGCGGCGCACGTAGCTCACCACGAACTGCACGATCAGCGAGACGATGCCCAACAGGATCAGCACAGCGCCGAAGGCCGCGATCTGGAACCAGATCTGCAGTGACGGGTCGTCGAAGTGGTTCAAACGTCGCGTCACACCCATGAGCCCGAGCACATAGAGCGGCATGAACGCAAACCAGAAGCCGACGATCCAGAACCAGAAGGCGCACTTGCCCCAGAAGGGATCGAGGCGGTAGCCGAAGGCCTTCGGGAACCAGTAGGTGATGCCGGCGAGCATCCCGAACAGCACGCCGCCGATGATCACGTTGTGGAAGTGCGCCACCAGGAACAGGCTGTTGTGCAACACGAAGTCCGCCGGAGGCACGGCGAGCATCACACCCGTCATACCACCGATCACAAAGGTGATCATGAACCCGATCGTCCACATCATCGGCAGCTCGAAGCGGATCCGGCCGCGGTACATGGTGAACAGCCAGTTGAAGATCTTCGCGCCCGTGGGGATCGAGATGATCATGGTCGTGATGCCGAAGAACGAGTTGACGCTCGCTCCCGATCCCATGGTGAAGAAATGGTGCAGCCAGACGAGATACGACAGGATCGTGATGACGACCGTCGCGTACACCATGGAGGCGTAACCAAACAGGCGCTTGCCGCTGAAGGTCGAGACGACCTCCGAGAAGACTCCGAAAGCCGGCAGGATGAGGATGTACACCTCCGGGTGACCCCAGATCCAGATGAGGTTCACGTACATCATGGCGTTGCCGCCGAGGTCGTTCGTGAAGAAGCTCGTGCCGAGGTAGCGATCGAGTGAGAGCAGCACGAGCACCGCCGTCAACACCGGAAACGCGGCCACGATGAGCACGTTCGTGCACAGGGCTGTCCAGGTGAACACCGGCATTTTCATCAACGTCATGCCCGGGGCCCGCATCTTGATGATGGTGGCGATGAGGTTGATGCCGGACAGGAGCGTTCCTACGCCGGCGATCTGCAACGACCAGATATAGTAATCCACTCCGACATCCGGGCTGGCCGCGATCCCCGAAAGCGGCGGATAGGCGAGCCAGCCGGTGCGGGCAAACTCACCGACGAACAGCGACATCATGACCAGGCCAGCGCCGAACGTCGTCATCCAGAAGCTGAAGTTGTTGAGGAACGGGAAGGCAACGTCGCGCGCGCCGATCTGCAGCGGCACCACGAAGTTCATCAGGCCCGTGACCAACGGCATGGCCACGAAGAAGATCATGATCACACCGTGCGCGGTGAAGATCTGATCGTAGTGGTGCGGCGGCAGGTATCCCATGTTGCCACCGAAGGCCATCGCCTGTTGCAAGCGCATCATGAGCGCGTCGGCAAAGCCACGCAGCAGCATCACGAGACCGAGCACGATGTACATGATGCCGATCTTCTTGTGGTCGATGCTGGTGATCCAGTCGCGCCACAACACTCCCCAGAGACGGAAGTACGTGAGCGTGCCGAACAGGGCCGCGCCACCGAGCGCTACACCGATGAAGGTGAAGACCAGAATGGGCTCGTGATACGGAATCGCATCCCAACTCAGTCGGCCCAGCAGCAACTGTGTCAGTCCTAAGTGAGTCATGGCTTCACTCCCACGACGCCCTGGGTGCTGACGATGGCCGCGGAGTCGCCGCCGCCTACAGTCCGAGCCACGATGCCGTCATACAGGCCGTCCGACACATTCGCGTAACGACGCACAGGAACGTTCTGGCTGGGCCGCTCGAGCTCCAGATAGCTTTCGCGATCGAGCGTCCGGCCGCTCGCCCTGGCTTCACGCACCCAATCATTGAAACGGGCTTCGGTCATTCCGTGGAACTTGAACCGCATGTCGGAGAATCCCGCTCCGCTGTAATTGGCTGAGAAGCCGTCGAAGTCGCCCGCGCGGTTGATCACTGCGTGCAGCTCCGTTTGCATGCCCGGCATGGCGTAGATCTGGCCCGCCAGCGCCGGAACAAAAAAAGAATTCATGACGGACGAGGCCGTGATCTTGAAATGGATCGGTACGTCCACGGGTGCCGCGAGATCATTGACGACCGCGATGCCCTGCTCGGGATAGATGAACAGCCACTTCCAATCGAGCGCGACGACCTCGACGGTGAGCGGTTTCACAGCGTTTTTTCCCAGCGGGCGATACGGATCGAGTGTGTGAGTACTGATCCAGGTGACCGCTCCCAGGGCAATGATGATCAACAAGGGAACCGCCCAGATCACGAGCTCGAGCTGGGTCGAGTGATCCCAGTCCGGCGTATAGGTGGCGCGGGTGTTGGATTTTCGGTAGCGCCAGGCGAACAGAACTGTGAGCGCCATCACGGGAATGATGACGATCAGCATCAGCAGCGTGGAAACGACGATCAGGTGGCCCTGCTGTTTCGCTACGGCACCGGCGGGGTGCAGCAGCACCGTGTTACAGCCCGAAATCAGTGCAGCCGTCACAGGAATCAGCAGCAGGCGGGCGCATGAACGCAAAGTTGACATGCCCGCAACTGTAGGGCCAACGGATGCGGGCTGGGATTGGACGTTTTGTCCTATCGCGCGCACCGTGCGTTGAATGCGATAGTCACGCTGCCATCATGACGTCACTTGCCACCAATAGTCCGGAACATTCCAGGGTCGCCCCGGGTGAGATCGCCATCGGCGTGATCATCGGCCGCGCTTCTGAATACTTTGACTTCTTCGTTTACGGAATTGCTTCGGTTCTCGTGTTTCCCGAAGTGTTCTTTCCGTTCGAGCGCGGTCTCGAAGGCACTCTGTATGCTTTCGTGATCTTCGCGTTCGCGTTCATCGCCCGTCCGGTCGGCTCGATCGCCTTCATGGCGCTCCAACGCCGCTATGGGCGCGAGACGAAGCTGACTCTGGCGCTGTTCCTGCTCGGAATATCCACCGCCGGCATCGCGTTCCTACCCGGCTACGCCAGCCTGGGCGGCATGTCCATCGTGCTCCTGTCGGTTTTCCGGGTTGGCCAGGGTCTCGCCCTCGGCGGCTCCTGGGACGGACTGCCTTCGCTGCTGGCACTGAATGCGCCAGCGAACCGGCGCGGCTGGTACGCGATGTTAGGTCAGATCGGGGCACCGGTCGGCTTCACCATCGCCAGCGCCTTGTTTGCTTATCTTTACTCGAGCCTCTCGCAGGAGGATTTCCTCGACTGGGGCTGGCGTTATCCGTTCTACGTCGCTTTCGCGATCAACGTCGTCGCCCTCTTCGCACGGCTACGCCTCGTGGCGACGAACGAGTACGCGCGGTTGCTGGATGCACACGAGCTCGAACCAACAAGCGTCGTCGAGATGACTCGCGCGCAGGGCGACACACTCGTCATCGGTGCATTTGCAGCGCTGGCCAGCTATGCGTTGTTTCACCTGGTGACGGTCTTTCCGCTGTCGTGGATCCGGCTCTATTCGAACCAGTCGATCAGTGAGTTCCTGGTCGTGCAGATCATCGGCGCCGTCCTGGCGACGATCGGCATCATTGCCTCCGGCCGGATCGCCGATCGTTACGGGCGACGCACGACGTTGGGGACTTTGGCCGTGCTCATCGCGGTATTCAGCGGCTTTGCGCCAACGCTGCTGGGCGGCGGGCGACTGGGTCAGGATATTTTCATCCTGCTGGGATTCTCGTTGCTCGGTCTTTCCTATGGCCAGGCCGCGGGCGCAGTCACTTCCAACTTCGAGCCGCGCTATCGCTACACCGGTGCCGCGTTGACCTCGGACCTTGCGTGGCTCGTCGGCGCTGCATTCGCGCCGCTGGTCGCCTTGGGTTTGTCGGCCCATTTCGGGCTTGGTTATGTCAGTGTGTATCTGCTTTCCGGCGCTGCGTGCACACTGGCGGCGCTGAGTCTGAACCGCGCGCTCGAGATCCGGGACTGATGGGCCTGAGCGTGGCCATGCGGCCGCGCTAGAATGGCGGATGCCCAGGCAGTCGCCACGACCTTGTGAACAGCTTGCGATCAGGACTTCACGGACCGTGCCCGCCTGCGTGGCGCGCAAAGAGTGGGTGCTGGCCGCCGCTGTGCTCGGGTCGTCGATGTCTCTCGTCGACGAGTCGGTGGTCAACGTCGCTCTCCCCAGGATCGAGGCGCAGCTGGACGCCACACTTCCGGCGATGCAATGGATCATCAATGCCTACACGCTGTGCATCTCGGCACTCTTATTAGTAGGCGGCGCCGCGGCGGACCAATACGGCCGGCGGCGCGTATTTCTTATTGGCATCACGATCTTCACCATCGCATCGATCGGCTGCGGTCTGGCGCCGCATATCTCGGTGCTTGTTGCATCGCGCGCGGTTCAGGGCCTGGGTGCGGCGCTACTCATACCCTGCTCGCTCGCGCTGATTGGCGCTGCCTACGATGAAAAGGAGAGAGGCGCCGCTATCGGGATATGGTCGGGCGCCTCCGCGGTTGCCGCGGGCGGCGGACCACTGCTTGGCGGCTGGATGGTCGACCACGCCTCGTGGCGCCTGATATTTCTGATCAATCCGGTGATCGCGCTGCCCACGATCTGGATCGCGTTACGGCGCGTGCCCGAGAGCCGTGATCCAGCAGCGCCGCCAGGGCTCGATTGGACCGGCTCGGTACTGGCGTTCTGTGCACTGGGCTCGCTGGTTTACGGATTCATCGCAGCTTCACACGGGGGCTGGGGCCAAGCCGTCGTCGTGGTACCGGTCATCGCGGGTGCCGCTCTTCTATATGCATTCATCCGTGTGGAGCGGCGCAGTGCCTCCCCCATGATGCCGCCCGAGTTGTTCCGTTCGGTCAGCTTCCGCGGCATCAATCTGCTCACGCTTCTTTTATATGGAGCGCTCGACGGCGCGTTGTTCTTCTTGCCGTTCCTGTTGATCCAGGCTCACGGTTACTCGGCGACCGCGGCGGGAGCGATCTATCTGCCCTTCACGATCATATTGGCGGTCCTGTCCCGATGGTCGGGGCACCTCGCGGATCGGTTCGGGTTCCGTGCCCCTCTCATCGTCGGACCGGTCATCACGGGTCTGGGCTTCATGCTGCTGGGGCTCGTCGGGGGCGCCTCCGACTACTGGATATTTCTACTGCCCATGACGGTGCTCGGTCTTGGAATGGCCATCACCGTCGCCCCACTGACCACGGCGGTGGTCAACGGTGTCAGCGAGCGGCAGATGGGAGTCGCCTCCGGCATCAACAATGCGGTCGCCTCCATCGCGGCCCTTTTGTTCGTCGCGGTGCTGGGCACGATCGCCCTGGGCGCGTTCGGCCATTCACTGGACCGACATTTGTCCACAGTGGGAGCTTCCACGGAAGTCCAGGCGGTCGTTGCGCAAAGCCGGGAAGCCTTCGCTCCGCCCTCAGTGCCGGCGACCTTTTCGGCACAGGATCAACAAAACGTCCGAGTGGTGGTCAAGGATGCCTATGTGGAGACGATCCGGCTCGTCATGATGCTGGCCGCCTCGTTGAGTTGGGGGGCCGGACTGGTTGCCGCGCTCACTTTGGGTGCAAAAAACGCCCGTAAAGGGCCTGCATCACCCGTCATCACCCAATCTTCATGAACCTTCAAGCGAGCTTCATGCGCCGCTGACCCTCGGGCGCCTACGGTGCCGGCGACTTCCACCACAACAGGAATGCCGCAATGAGCACCTCCCTCCGCATGAAGCAGTCGACCGCCTGGCTGGCTCTCATCACCCTCGCCTCCGCCGCCGCCGGTGCCAATCCTCACGAGGACGAGATCCGCAGCGAAAAGGTCAACTTCGCCGACCTCAATGTGAACACCCTGGCCGGGGTCAACGTCCTCTACGACCGGATCACCAAGGCCGCCCGCCTGGTCTGCGCGCCGGCGGATGAGTTCGCGCACAAGGGCGAGTACGCCCAGTGCTGCCAGACGGCGGTGGATGCCGCCATCGCGAAGGTGAACAACCCGCTGCTGAGCGCGGTTCATCAGAACCGGAAGGGGCTCCCGAGGTTCGCCGCTCTGCAGAGCTCACGTCCGCGGATCGACGAGTAAGGACACCAGACCACCCGGCTACCGGGGCTGGGTGGGCTCCTTCTGGCCCGGTACATAGCGAATGGTAATGACGCCAACGCAGGATCCCAGGGTAAGATGATGATTAAAGACAGTTATCACGCTTCGCTCGGAGGAAGAGACACCGAGCATGGGATCGGACAACGCCGCTTCTGCCAGCCTGGAGCCCAAGGGCTACCGGGTCGGGGATCTGTTGATCGATATCGGGCGCCAGCAGGTAACCCGCGTCGAGGGCGACCCCATATCCCTGTCGCAATTGTCGTTCCAGTTGCTGCTGGCGTTGACGCGCGCGGCCCCGAATCTGTTGACCTTCGACCAGCTCATGGAGCGCGTCTGGCCGGGGCTCGTCGTCTCCCCGGAAACCGTCAGCCAACGCGTCAAGTTGGTCCGCGAGGCACTCGGGGACGACTCGCAGTCGCCGCGTTACATCGGGGGCGTCCGTGGACGGGGCTACCGTCTGGTCGCGCAGGTCACACCGATCGATCCAGCCGCCGAATTGTCCCCACCGTCGCAGGTTGCTGCGACTGCACCCGCGCCGAGCCCGGCGTTACCCACACCCCCTGGCCCACCTGCCGAGCGACCGCGGTCTACCGCGTGGCGCGTGCTGACGACGATCGGTACCGGGCTGGTCATTGTCGTGTTGGCGATCAGCGCTTCGATTCTTACACGGTACCTCGACAGGCCACGCGAGAAGCCAGCACCGACCACAACACAGAGCGGTCCGTCCGTGTTAGTGCAGCAGCCTAAAACGATTGCCGTACTACCGCTCGTGGATCTGAGTCCGGGTGGCGGGAACGAGTACATCGGCGATGGACTCGCGCAGGAGCTGTCGAGCCGCCTGGCCCGCATCCCCGGCCTGAGAGTGGCCTCACAGACCTCCGCGTTCGCGTACAAAGGAAGTCGCGCGGACATCCGTGAGATCGGCCGCGCCCTAGGAGTACGGCACGTTCTCGAAGGAAGCGTGCTTCGCGAGGGCGACCACATCCGGGTAACGGCGGAGCTTGTCGACGCGGCTTCCGGCTACCACGTGTGGTCACAAAGCTATGACCGAAACTGGCACGAGCTGCTGGTCATCGAGGATGACCTGTCGCGCTCCATCATAGGCACGCTGCAGGTCGTGCTCTCCAGTGACCTGGCGCAGCGCATCGGACAGCCGCCGACCGCACAGATCGCGGCCTTCGATCAATACCTGGCGGGTATCGCGAAACTACACCAATCCCCAACGCCCGAGACGCTCAACACCGCTGAGCAGATGTTTCACGAGGCGCTCGCCATCGATCCGAAGTTCGCTCCCGCGTACGCGGGTTTGTGCGAGCGGTACACCATCGGCTATGAGAACTCACGCGACAACGCGTTGGCGACCAAGGCCGAAGGCGCCTGCAAACAGGCCCTGGCGCTCGATGCGACACTGCGGGAGGTCGAAATGGGCCTCGCGCACCTGTACCTCGTCACCGGTCGATCGGACGAGGCGGCGGTGCTGTTGCACTCGGTGATCAGCAAAGACCCTTCCGATGCCGATGCCTACATCGGACTCGCCGATGCCTATGAAGGGCAGCACAAACCGGCGGAAGCAGAGATCGCGTATTCCCGCGCAGTCGAAGCGGAGCCGAGTTATGCGGCGGCGCATACGGCGCTCGGTAATTTCCTCTTGCAACACGGGCGCATCGCCGCCGCGGTGCCCCATTTCAAACGGGTGGCCGAGCTGCTGCCGGGAAGCGCCTCCGCATTCAGCAATCTCGGCGGCGCACAGCTCTTCAACGGAGAGTTCCAATCCGCGGCGGCAGCGTTCGATCGCTCGTTGAAGATCGCTCCGAGCCGCAGCGGCTATTCCAACTCGGGCACCGTCTATTACTTCATGGGCCGCTTCGCGGACGCCGTGCGCATGTACCGCAAGGCGACCGAGCTCGCCCCCGAGGATCATCGGGTCTGGGGGAACCTCGCCGACGCCCTCTACCAGATGGAATCCGAACGCAGCGAGGCCACCCAACAATACCGGCATGCCATCAAGCTCGCGCAAAGCCGCGTCGCGGTGAACCCCAAGGATGCGACGACGTGGATTCAACTGGCTTTCTATCATGCCCGCCTCGGTGAGAGCGCTCTGAGTGCGCCGGCTCTCAACCGTGCCCTGGCCCTGGGCCAGGACGATGTGTACGTCCAATACTACGCCGCCCTCACCGAGTTCGAAGAGCACCACACCGAAGCCACGCTCGAGCGACTCAATCGCGCCATCAGGCTCGGCTACCCGAAGCAGATGGTGCGCGCCGAGCCGGAATTCGCGCACTTCCTCCAGGATCAACGTTTCCAACACCTGCTGGCCGCGAGCAACTCGCCCTGAGTGCTCGCCGCCAGCGTCATGCCCAATCCCTAGGAAGGTTTTCTCATGGCGAAGACAATAGAAATCGAAATCTCGATCACCAGCAACACGCTGATTGTCGGTGTCAACGGCGGCAACGTGACGGCAGAGCCCGGGGACCATATCTGTTGGCGTGCCGGGCAAGGCGTCAAGGCCTTCACACTGCAGTTCTATCGTCTGGCGGCTGAGCCGGTCGCGGGAACTCCCGGGCACCCCCCGGCCGGTGCACCGGCAGCGGCGGCACGCGTCAACCATGTCCCGGTCGTCAGCCTGCCGCGCTGGCCGTTTACGGGGAAGGAGCCGCCAAACGACGTCGTCGGTCCGACCGAGAAGTTCGCAGGCACGTTGTTGCCCGAAGGCAATCCCGCCGTCGCCTTCAAATACACGGTGAGCGTAGGGAACCTGTCACTCGACCCGATCGTGATCATCGACCGCAACTGAGGTGCGGCGGCCGGTGTGGAGTGTTATCTGCGCCGCGACCGGCCGCGGCGCTTGTCCGAATCTTCCAGGCCGAAGCCGTCGAGAGTCTGCTCGACCGATAGCCGGCGCAACTTCTGGGTTTCGCCGGTGGCTTTGCGCAATTCGACTTCGCGCCACACAGTGGAGGGAACTTCGGGAAGCTCGAGAATCGCGTCCCGGGCTTCGCGCAGGCGGTGTTTGAGCAGCGGTTTCAACGCTTCGACCGGTGCCAGCGCGAGCTTCTCTTCTTGCGTTTCCGCCAGCGCCACGTCGCAAAACACGCGGAAGTAGTCTGCGTACCACTCCCCGTAGAGCTGCATCGGCTCCTCGAATGCCGCGTCACGCATCAACTGCGCGGCGAGGTGCTCGGCGCAGATGTGACTGGAGCTGCAACGCACGAAACTGGCGTGCTCGGCGATTACTGAATTCGAGTAGTCGCGGGCGCCGTAGAACAACGCGAACAGACGATGACGCTTCGGGCCGCTGATCCGGCGTTCCCGAATGTATTCGAACAGCGCTTTTCGATGAATAAGCGTAAACGTGGCCGCGCGTAGCGCGCCCATCTGCGCGGCCAGCCGGTTATGCCCCGATATGCCGCGCAGCAGCCGGTCGTGTTCCGCCTCCCAGATCCGGTAAGCCCCTGGGTGCTCGATGATCCTGCTGGCAACGAGCATTTCCGCGGGCGAGCCTTCTCGGGCGGCCGCGGCAAGGGAAATTTCGGACTCTTCCATGAGGCGCGCGTGTTTGTACCCCTGGATGAGCATTGGCCCCCCGAATGGGCGAGTCTCCTGTAGTTTTGTGAAGGGGTTATGTCGGATGAGTGTGTACGCATACCCCGGGTGATGCAATCAAAAAGTTGACATGCTGCAACGCATCATCTGTCGCGGTCTGGCGATTTCCGCAGGCCCTCGAGCTGAAGCTCAGCCGAAGGCGTGATAGGGATTCAGGTGGGTCGCGCCGCCGAGGGCGGTACTGGCCATGGCGAACACGATTTCCAGCAGGATCGAGCACAGCACGATGGTCGTGGCATAACCCAACACCCGGTCGCGCGGCGCTTTGATCAACAGCCGCAGACCGAGATATAACAGGTAGGTGTGATAAATAACAGCCAACACCTGCAGCGGCGCCCACAGAGTTGGAATTGGCACGAAGACGGTCGCCAGCCAGATGGGCGTCGAGGCGTAGGCGGCGATGGCCGAGGCGAGGCGTCGATTGCGCACGGCGCCGAAAGCTGGTGCCAGTGCGTCGATGATCCAGGCGACCACGAAGATACCTGACAGGCCGCAGCCGAACACGAGCGTCGCGGTGATCAGTCCACCCGTGACGGGCACGCGCACGGTGCCGATCAATGGCTCAGTGGTCCCAACAATCGAGACGTGAATGAAAGCGATCAGCGCGTCGAGCAAGGCCAGCGGCATGATGAAGCCGGTGTAGAGGCGCGCCGTCGCCGTGGATTCCGACGCGATGAGCAACCACTCGACCCGCGGTGACAGCAGCATGCCCTTCAGCCGACCGAGCAGTCCGGGGGGTGTACCGGCCGCACGGACTCCTGCCGGTGTATCGTGACTGACGGACATGCCTTTGAGATACCTCTGAGGGCGCCCGGCTGCGGGACGCTGTATTCTCTATAACCGGAAAGGAGGCCAATTCCCGCCACATGGGATGCCGGTAAGATCGAACGATGAGTGGCACCAAGTCCCCTGCTGATGAACCGTTCGCGGATTGCCCGGTCCCGCTGGAAGTGCGGCGAATCGCGGCGGAGCTGCTGCCAACCTTCTACGATCAGCTGAAACATATTGCCCAACGCGCCCGATCACGCCTCGGAGGTCACTACACGCTGCAGACCACCGCGCTGGTGCATGAGGCCTATTTGCGCCTGCGCCAATCTGGAGGCTTCGCGGACGAAGCGCACTTTTTGCGTGCGGCGGCTCTCGCCATGCGTCACGCCCTCATCAATCACGCCGCTGCCCGCCTCACGGATAAACGTGGTGGTGGCGAGCCGCACGTCACCCTGTCGAGCGCGGAGTCGTTGGGCGTGGACACAGACGAAGGTCTTGTCATGTTGCACCAGGCTCTACAAAGGCTTGCCGCCGAGATGCCGCGCCTGGCGGATGTGGTGGAGTGCCGATTCTTCGGCGGCTATGGAGAAGAGGACACGGCGCGTGCGCTGGGTATGTCGTTGCGAACCGTGCAGCGTGACTGGCTCAAGGCACGCGCATGGTTGTTTCGCGAGCTGGGAGGCCTGGGCGGCTAGGTCGAGGTCGGCCCGCCCGCAGCCGCGAGTGCTTCCGCCAGATGCTGCCGCGATATTGCCAGCTCCCAAGGCGCATCGCCCGATCGCTCGCCCAGCGACACCGCTTCCCGTAAAGCCGCGATCGCCTGTGCTGTGTGGCCCTGGGTGGTCCACAGCTCGCCTTGTAACTCGAGAGCCCGCGCAAGGTCGCCCAGGGTCTGCAGGCCCTTCGCCCGCAGCGCCGGAATGATCGAGCTCAACTGGTCTTGTACCTCAGTTGCCTGTCCTTCCTCCATCGTGAGGCGGGCGAGTGCCAACCGGATACGCAGCGTCCATGGATTGTTGGGTCCATACTGGGCCAGCGCCGCATCGTGATCGGCGGTGAGCGTCTTGCGCGCCGCGGCCCGGTCGCCAGTCGCCAGTTGTGCCTGGCCCAGGAACATCCGATTCTGCACCGCCACCGGGCTCGACGAGCCGGCATACTTCGTACCGATGTCCGTGGCCTCACTCAACACCGGCAACGCAGCCGCGGCGCGACCGGTGATCACGAGCAACTCACCGTAATAACCCATCGATGCCGCCACCGCCGCCGAGTTTCCGGCCAGCGAGCGCTGCTGCCGGATGGCGTCGGTGAGCAACTTTTCGGCCTCGACCGGATGACCGGTGCGCATCTCGACGATGCCCATGTTTCCCAACACGACCTGGGCATCCAGCTCATCACCCAAACCGAGTGCCCGGTAGATGGCGAGGGTCTCACCATACGCGGTGCGTGCCTCGGGAAAACGATGCGCCGCCGTGAGGATGAGGCCGAAGGAGTTGTAGAGCACCGCGGTTTCACGATGAACGCGTCCGGACAGAGAGATCCGTTGCGCGATCGCCTCTCGCGTTGTGCCGATAGCACCCTCGATATCACCCGCCGCGCGCTGCTCCCTCGCGCGAATGCCGAGTCCCTCCAGGCGCTCTTCCGCATACTGCTGTGGAACGCTCGCCCAGAAGCTCTCGGCTTGCGTCAAGAGCTGTGCCGCGCGTTCGACATGGCCACGCGCGAGCTCGATGTTGGCAAACTTCTGCCGGGCATCGGCGACGTCGACCGGGTCCAACTTCGGGTCCGCTTCACGGAGAAAGCCCTCGAGCAGTCCCGCGCCGCCTTCGATGTCCTCCAGATTGCCGTATAGATCTGCCAGTGTTATGACGATCTCGCCGGCGAGGCGAGGGTCGTCGCGGTACTCACGCAGCACGCGTTGCGCACTGGCGTCGATCATTTCCTTTGCCGTGGGCGTTCCCCCACCGCTGCGATCGGCGATCGCGGATCTGAAAAGCCGGGTCAATTGGTAGCGAACCGCCTCTTCTCGCGCGGCATCACGCCTTGCGATGTCTCTTTCGAGCTGTGCCCTCCTCGCCTGCCAGGCGGCGGCACCGAGTCCCACCGCAAGTGACACCACAACAGCGACAACGGCGATCGCGCCCCAGCGATATCGGCGAAGCAGGCGGCCGAACTGGTACAGACGAGCACCCGAGCGCGCGGTGACGGCCTCACCGTTGACAGCGCGCTCGACATCGAGCTGCAGAGCATCGACCGTTTCGTATCGATGCGCCGGCTCTTTGCGTAAGGCTTTCGCCACAATGGCATCGAAGTCGCCACGTAGCAGTCGCGGCGACAACGGTGCGTCGGGGAGTGTGGCAGCCATCGCGCTCGGAGCGGGCGCCGGCCTTTCGAGAACGACGCGCATCGCGTGTGCAATCGGCTCTCCCGCCGGGGACCAGGGACGTGTACCCGTGAGAAGCTCGAACAACAGCAGACCCAACCCATAGACATCGGTGGCGGTCGTCACGGGGCCGCCGATCAATTGCTCCGGAGCGGCTGCGGCAGGGGTCAACGGCGCGCCCATCGTACGCGTCAGGTTCCGATCGTCGACCGCGATGAGTTTCGCAACACCAAAATCCAGGAGCTTGACCTGTCCTACCGCGGTGACGAGGATGTTGGCGGGCTTGAGATCCCGGTGCACCACGAGGTTGCGATGGGCATACGCAACCGCCTCACACACCTGTTTGAACAGGTGCATCCGCTGACGTAAGGTTGCATGGGTACGCGCGCAATAATCGGTGATCGGCTCGCCCGTGATGAGCTCCATCACCATGTAGGGACGGCCGTCGGAAGCGACTCCTCCGTCGTAGAGACGAGCGATGCCCGGATGTTCCAGGCGCGCCAGGATCTGACGCTCTGCATGAAAGCGCCCGAGCTCCTCGATCGCTTCGTGCCGTAGAAGCTTTACGGCCGCTCGCTGCGTGAAGTCGCCGTCGATACGCACCGCTTCATATACGACACCCATCCCTCCGCGCCCTATGGTCCGCGTGATCTGCCACGCGCCCACGCGCATGTCAGTTGGAATAGGCTCATGCGGGAGCTCGCCTCCGCCCAGCCGGGCGGGGGTCGCCAGAAAGCTTCCCAGCTTCTGCGTGGCCTTCAGGAGACTCTCGACCTCCTGAACCACGGCCAGGTCGTTGCCAGGGTTACGCGCCAGGTATGACCCACGCTCCTCGGCGGGCAGATCCAACAGGGCATCCAGCAACTCATCGGCCCGGGCTCGCTGGGTTGCGGACAGCGCGGTCATGAACTACGCAAAATCGGGTTGAATGATTTTCCACGGATCGCTGTCGGCGCCACGCGCCACCTTCACCTCGATGAGCATCGGTCGGTCCGCGGCCAGAGCCCGCTCCAATGCCGGTCGCAAGGCCTGCGGTGAGTCGACCGCGCAGGCGCTCACACCGAATGACTCAGCCAGCTTGACGAAGTCCGGATTCACCAGCTCGGAGCCGAGCACCCGGCCGCCGAATTGTTGCTGTTGGTCGCGGTAGACGTTGCCATAACTCTGGTTGTTGAATACGAGCGTGACGAGGTTGATGCCATACTGAACGGCGGTTGCGAGCTCTTGCACGGCGAACAGGAAACCACCGTCGCCCGTCACCGAAACGACCGGCCGGTCCGGAAAGGCGACCTTGACTCCCAACGCCGTTGGAAACCCGTAACCCAGCGTCCCCTGGTGTCCGCTCGTGACGAACGTACGCGGCTCGTAGACAGGAAACGCGAACATCGCCGCGAATCCCATCTGGGAGATTTCATCCACGAAAAAGCCATTCCGGGGCAGCACATCGCGGATCACGTTCAGATAGTCGACCTGCGGCTGGACGGCCTCGTGCGCGTTGGCCGCCCAAGCCCTGGCGGCGGCGATATCGTCGTCCCGTCGGTGTTTGGGAGTGCCGTGCTTCTTCAGCGCTTTCATCAGCGCACGAGTACCCGCGGCAGCGTCAGCGACGATGCCAACCGTGGCAGGCAGTCGACGCAGCTCGGCGGGATCGATATCAATGCGGACGATCTTCAATCCCGGCGGGCGATAGCGCCATCGCATGTCGAGTAGCTCGAACCGAGATCCGATGACGATCGCGACATCCGTTTGCGGCCATAGACGCTGCGCGGAGGAGATTGTGAGGCCCAGAGGGTGGTCGTTGGAGACGACGCCGCGACCCCCGCGAAAACTCACGGCGGGCGCGCCGATCATCTCGGCCAGCGCGGTCACTTCCTTACTCGCGTCCAGTGCTCCGGAGCCAACGCCCAACATCGGCGCACGTGCGGACGCAATGATCCTGGCAGCTTCGTCAATCGCGTCGAGGTCTATCTCAGGAGCGGGAAACGACGGCAGTGTGATCGGCGGTCCGACACCGGCCGGCGTCGTGAAGTAATCCCACGCGGCTTGCAGAGCCGTTGCTCCCCGGCGGCCGGATGACATTTCCTGAAAGGCTCGCGCCACCAGGAAACCGGCCTGAGCGGGGTGCTCAATATGGTCGGCCCACTTTGTCAGTGAGCGGAGCATGGCGAGCTGATCGCGCAGCTCGTGGAGCGCTCCACGCTCGCGACCCTTCAGGCTCGACGGGATGTCACCGGTCAGTGCCAGCACCCGCTGGTTGCTGCTGTTCGCTGTCAGCAGCGCGGCGGAGGCGTTGAGGATGCCCGGGCCGGGTACCACCGCAAACACACCCGGTTTACCGCTCGAGCGGGCGTACCCGAACGCCATGTAGGCGCAAGCCTGCTCGTGGCGCGCGCCGATCGTCCGGACCCGGTCCCGGCTCTTCGCCAAGGCGTCCGTGAGTCCATAGATTTGCGCGCCAGGCAGCGCGAATACGGTGTCGATCTTGTGGGCGATGAGGCCTTCGACAATCGCCTCGGCGCCCGTCAGTTTGCGAGTCTCCATGTCCCTATTGGAACACGGATTGCCTCAGGCGGCGATTCGCATTTGGCCGCGGCCCGCCCGTTTCGCCTCGTAGCAAGCCCGGTCGGCCGTGGCAATCCACTCGGAAACGTTCGAGATCGCGGGGCTGAGGGAAGCGATGCCGATGCTTGCCCCGACTGTGTGGCACGCCCCATTCCAATCGACGATGAGGTCGGATACCGCACGTAACACCTTGGTACCCACCAACTCCGCTCGTCCTGGGTCAGAGTGGGTGACCAGGAGGGCAAACTCGTCGCCGCCCAGGCGGGAGACAGTGTCCGACTCTCTGACTATGGCGCACAGCGTCTGTGCCACGCGCCGCAGAACCTCGTCGCCTGCCGCATGGCCGCCGGTGTCGTTCACCGCCTTGAAACGATCGAGGTCGATAAGCAACAAGGTCGCGGTACGCTCAATGTGGCGGTAACGCTCGAAGCATTCGCCGAGACGCCGCTCGAACTCGAAGCGATTCGTCAGTCCGGTGAGCGGATCGTGGGCCGCCCGGTGGCTGAGTTCTCGTTCGCGCTCGACCACCGCCGTCGCATCGTGCAAGACGACGACTACGCCGCCCAAGGCTCCGTCGGGATCGTTTACGGGCGATGCGGTGTCAATCACGTAACACGGGCTACCATCAGGCCTATGCAGCAGACAGCGGTCCGTCCTCCGCACCGGAGCACCTCTGGCCACACACAGAGCGAACATGCTCGGGGTCGCCTTCAGGGTCGCTGGATTGGTGAGAACGATGACCTCATCCAGGCGCCGTCCCGCGATCGCGTCGAGTCGTTGCCCGATCAGATTCTCCGCAGCGGCATTGACGTACGTAATCTGGCCCATCGGATCGGTCGTGATAACAGCCTCCCCGATCGCACGTAGTGTAGTCCGCAGGCGCTCACGTTCCTCTGCGAGGTCTCGCTCGGCCCGACGCCTTTCCTCGAGACTCTCGACGTGACCGATGAAATGCATGGGAGCGCCGTCATCACCGTCGACCAGAGACACGGCAACACGCACCCAGTGCCAGGAGCCGTTCCGGTGCCGGTAGCGGCGTTCAGCCACATAGGACGTTGCGCTACCGTCGATCAGTGTCTGCATATCGCGTCTGGATTCGACTTCATCGTCAGGATGAACGAGTTGCTCGGTAACGACCCCACGCAACTCCTCCCACGTGTAGCCAAACATTTTCAGAAACGCGTCATTCGCCATGGTGATCTTGCCGTCCAGGCCGCGCATCACGATTCCCGTCGGTGAGTGTCGCAAGGACTGACGGAAACGCTGCTCGTTGAAACGCAGCGCGCGCATCGCACGGTCGCGATCATCTGCCGCGAAACCCATGAACATGGGCGAAATCATGATGGCCGCGAGAGCCAGGAAAGGCATGCCGGCCAACACGCCTCCGGCAGTGAGCGGTACGGCCGGGCCTGCGGCACGCACACCGGCCGCCCACAAAATCACGACGGACAACCCTACAGCCTCGCACATGAGTGACGCGCCGAAAGCGCCGACCCGGAATGCAACCACGATGAGCGGGACACTGAGGGTGATCAGGGGGAATTTTGAAAACCGGATCGCACAGTAGGTAACGATGAAACAGCCGAGAGCCAGCGTGAGGTTCAAGGCACGGGTTTGCGGCGAGGTCAGGCGCCGGAGTGCCTTGGGGCTATACAGATAAATCGCCGGTGCGGCGAGGATCGCGCCTGCCGAGGTCGCCATGAACCAGTTGACAGCGGCTTCGGCCCAGGAGGTTCCGAATGTCAGACTGACGGCAAGGCCCCCGAGGATGGCGGCGAAAGCCGGCAGCCCGATGCCCAACAGTCCGATCATCCGGACACCGGCCGCAAAGCTGATGTTCGGAAACGGGAGCCGGACAGAGCCGCGGAACAGGTAGGCCGTCACGCCGACCTCCAGCACATCAACAGCCGATATCGCCAGAGAGCCGACCGGCGCGTCATTGGCCCCCAACACGTTGGCCACGGCGCCCGCAACGAGAAGGCCGACGAAAACACGGCCCCAACGTAACGTCGGCCAGCGCACGAGCAGTGCCGCGGCGACTGCGTTCGCCGGCCAAAGGAGAGAAGATCCGCCGGCGTTACGGGTCACCGCGATCGACGTCAAAGCGGTGAGAAAGAAGATGGCGATGACCAGGAGCTCACCTTCCGCCATGAAGCGCGGTCGACGGCCGCCGTTCGCACTGGTGGGAGTCGGATGCACCGCTCTACAGACTCCCCTGCAGGGCGAGATACCAACCATGCTGGCCCGCATGGGTCGCGATGTTGCCCAGGTCGACGTAAGCGGTGGTCAGCGATACGTACTTCCAGGGAAACCACGCCAGGAAGGCGTCGTGCGCCGACTCCTCCCGGAAGGCGGACAGCTTGTCGGGCTTGTGGCGGTATTCGCCACCCAACACGAGCGAGTCGGTCAGAAACACGGCCAGGCTGGCCTCGGGCTCATAGGAATACGCATCACTGCGATCGCCACCGAAGCCGAGGATTCCGAACTGGTTTGCCTTGGTCGCGCGCAAAGTCACATTCACGAGCCAGGTACGCGAGAGCGGCCCGGCCAGGTACACCTTCGTCGCGCTTACGTAGAAGTCCGTGCCGTTGGCGCTGCGGGCGCCGATCAGTCGCGGGATGAAATCGAAGTCCTCATTCCGCTTGTACTGCAATCCCGCGGCGACCTGCGGCCACCAGCGATCCTGGTCGACGACGGCATCCCCCCAGAGCCGGACTTTCGCGCCGAAAATGTTCTGCCCGATCGACTTCCCGGGAGCCACGTCGTCCAGGTTGAATGCCTGGTGGGCATAGGAGATCTCAACACGGTTGTCGATCCCCAGGGCCGCGCCGCAGCTGGTCAGGGCGAAATGCTGCGGCTTGATGTACGTGCAGTCCGCACTCGCACCAACCTGCGAGTCCGTCCCGAGACCGGTAATGAGCGCCCATGGAGTGAGCCCACCTCCTCCACTGCCTTCGAACTCGGTGACGCCACCGGTGGCGAGCAATCTGCCACTCGCGGCGTGTGCTACAGGTACCGCGTTCAGTACCAGCGCACCGCAAATGAGAGCCGCGTAGCGCTGGCAAACGCCTATCCCCGACAACATCATCCAATCCATCCTCGCCTTCGACTTGAGAGCTGCGTCACACCCTCCCGCGGAGGTGCTCCCGGGGATGGACAACCGGCGGCATTGTGCGGATGGATCTGCCGGAATTCCGTGAAGTTTGCGACTCGTTTAACGGGCCGCCGCAGGGCTTGCCGGTAATGTGCGCTACATCACACGGATGCTCCTCCTGCCATGCCCATTTTCCCCATGCGGGGGTCGCCGGTGATGTACGGCTGCCTGTTGGTTCTGTGCGTCACCGGCTCCCAAACAACCCACGCCCAGACATCGCGCCCGGCCGCGGACCAACCCCCACCGATCGCGGAGTTGGAGGCCCCGGTACCCGGGTCGCTCTACGTCCGCATGGGAGGCGCGCGCAACGTTCAGGCCCTCGCGGCCGACATGATCGATCACGTCGCCAGGGACCCGCGTACCGAGCGGCCGTTTGAGAAGGTGAACCTGACGCGCTTGAAGGCCCTGGTGGCGGTGAAGTTCTGCGAGCTCTCCGGCGGCGGCTGCAAGTACGGCGGCGACGACATGCACGATGCCCATGCCGGGCTCGGGATCAACGAAGCCGAGTTCTACGGCCTGGTGGAGGTGCTGCGGGACTGCATGCGGCGCCTGGGCATCGGTTTGCGCGAGCGCAATGAGTTCCTGCAAATTCTGGCGCCCATCAAGCGCGACGTCGTGGAGCGTTGATGATGCTGCGCGCGCTTGCCCTGCTCGCCCTGGCGACCTCCGCCTCTGCCGCGGACCTGGAGGTTGCCGTACACGATCTGGGTGACCAGCCACTCCAGGACGCGGTGGTTTACGCGGAACCGGTCGGGGGCACCGCCAAGCCGGGCTCCGAAGTGGCGCACGCCAAGATCGATCAGGTCAACAAGGAGTTCGTGCCGCTCGTCACCGTGGTGCGCACCAACACCGAAATCAGCTTTCCCAACAGCGACAACTTTCGGCACTCCATCTACTCGTTCTCGCAGCCCAAGGCGTTCACGACCAAGCTCTACTCGGGTAAACAAGCCCCGCCGGTGCTGTTCGACAAGCCCGGGCTCGTCGTCCTGGGTTGCAACATTCACGACATGATGGCCGCCTGGGTGGTGATCGTCGACACGCCCTACTTCACCAAGACCGCCCCGGGCGGCACGGGAGTCCTGAAGGGACTCGAGCCCGGCGACTATCGCGTCAGCGTCTGGTATCCGGGCTCTCAATTCCAACCGAGCACGAGCCAGGTTCACATTACGGCCGACGGTGACAACCGTGTTGCCGTTGCAGTGGACTCCGCGGGCTCCCCACTCCCGGAATTACGCGCCCGCGCGGCGGCTGGCACGGGTAAGGCCACGCACTGATGCGGATCCAGCGTCTTCGCACGCGCATCATCGTCTTCTTTGTCGCGTTGCTGGTCCTGGTCCAGCTCGCGGCTTTTGCGCTGGTGAATGCCGCTAATACGCGTAACGCTCATCGGAAGATCGAAGACGAGCTGAGCGTCGGTGAGCGCGTCTTTCAACGGTTGCTCGCACAAAACGCACAGAATCTCACCGAGGATGCGCGGTTGCTGGCTGGCGACTTCGCGTTCCGGGAAGCCGCCGCGACGCACGACCCGGCCACAATTACCTCGGCTCTCGCGAATCATGGTGCGCGGATCAGCGCCGGCGCGATGCTGTTCGTCGGACTCGACGGGCAGGTCGTTGCGGACACTCTCGCGCCCCAGAGCGTTCCGCGCCGTTTCGAATATCCGCAGTTGCTGCAACAGCCGGGCTCGGCCGCCGTTCAGGTGAAAATCGGGCAACTGTCGCACAAAACATTCCAACTGGGTGCGGTGCCTGTGATGGCGCCGCTGTCGATCGGCTGGGTCGTGGTCGGTCTCCCGGTGGACGATACCTTCGCGCGGGACCTGAAGCAGCTCACGTCCCTGGAGGTCTCCTTCCTGCAGTACGGTGCTTCGGATGGCTGGCGGTCATTGGCCGCAACCGTCGATCCGGCCAGCGAGGCGGACCTGCTCGAGGCGATGCCGCACCGGCCCGTGATGGCAACCTCCTTCGTTTCGAAAACCGCGACCCTCGCCGGCGTGGCGCACCAGATCCGGGTCGTCGCGTTGGGCGATGGCCATGGCCTGCAGGTCGTCGCGGTACTCCATCGCTCGCTTGCGGAAGCGCTGTCGGTATTTGACCGCCTGCGTAATACGCTCTCGATTCTCGCGTTCACCAGCCTGGGGCTGTCCATCCTGGGCAGCATCGTGATCGCGCTCAACATTACCCGGCCCTTGAGCAAGATCGCAGGCGCCGCCGCGCGGATCGAGCAAGGTGATTATTCGAGCCCGGTCGAGATCGAGCGTTCCGACGAGATCGGCGTGTTGGCTTCCAGCCTCAACCACATGCGGCAGGGAATCGCGGAGCGCGAGCGGAAGATTCTGACGCTCGCCTATCAGGATCCGCTGTCGGGGTTGGCCAATCGGTCGCGTTTTTCCGAGGATCTCGAGACGGCTATCGGCTCTGCTCGCTCAACCGGGGTCTCCATCCTTCTGATGGATCTCGATCGCTTCAAGTACGTGAATGACACACTCGGTCATAGCGTCGGCGATCACGTTCTGGAACAGGTTGCGCGGCGTCTCGAGAAGATCGCCGTCTCAGCGTCTTGTATTGCCCGTCTCGGGGGCGACGAATTCGCCGTGTTGCTCACTGGCTCGTCGCCGCAGCGCGTGGAGGAGACGGCGCACGCCATCATTGCCGCACTCGAGTTACCGATCCTCTATCAGGGACAGCCTCTCGATGTGGGGACGAGTATCGGGATCGCGCACTTCCCTGAACATGGTACGGACGCGCAGACCCTGGTGCGTAACGCCGACATCGCGATGTACGCCGCGAAACGGAACAAGAGCGGCTGCCAGAGTTACGATCCTCACTACGACACGCATCAGCAGGAGCATCTCTCGCTGCTCGGGGAATTACGCCAGGCGGTGGAGGCCAATGAGCTACGGCTCTACTACCAACCGAAGGTCTCACTGCACTCTTCGAATGTGAACTCGGTGGAGGCGCTGTTGCGTTGGCATCATCCCAAGCGCGGTATCGTCAGTCCGGCACTGTTCATTCCTTTTGCCGAACACACTGGCTATATCAAGGTGCTCACCCAGTGGGTGCTGGCGGAGGCCATCCGCCAATGCGGTGAATGGTGTCGCGCGGGTCTGCGTCTGCAGATCTCGGTCAACATATCGGCTCGCGACCTCATGAATCGCGACCTGCCGGATCAGATCGCCGCGATGTTGACCGCGCATGACGTGCCGGCCGTCCTGTTGTGCTTGGAAATCACCGAAAGCGGCTTCATGGAAGATCCCGCGCATGCCCAGAAGGTGCTCGACCGGCTTGCGGCGCTCGGGCTGCGGCTCGCCATCGACGACTATGGCACGGGCTACTCTTCGTTGTCGTACATCATGAAGCTGCCGGTGCAGGAGCTGAAGATCGACCGATCGTTCATCTCGCGCATGATCGGGAACGCGGACAGCTCGACGATCGTGCGCTCCACCATCGAGCTCGGTCACAGCCTGGGAATGAAGGTCGTCGCCGAGGGTGTCGAGGACCTGGAGGGTTGGAATCTGCTGCGTCACCTTGGCTGCGATGACGCCCAGGGGTATTACATGAGCCCGCCGCTGCCGGCGGAGGACCTGGTGGCTTGGATGCACACTCACGATGCACCCGGTGGAGAGCCGGACGCGGCCGGCACCGAAACGGCGCATACCGCGACTTAGGCGCACATCGCGAACCTAGGCGCACACCGCGA
>DAITMW010000002.1:33122-40052 GCA_036834945.1 Steroidobacteraceae bacterium | reverse complement strand
CACCGCGACCTAGGCGTTCACCCAGCGGCTTCAGGTTCCAAACGGCCTGCTTCGACACTCGCGCCGTCATGTAAAAACCCCTAAAATATGTACTTCGTCCGCCGCTCTTGCTGTTTCTAGCGGCGATCTCCCATTCACTCACTCGAAAGCAATGGCGCCCTTGGGGGCGCAGCCAGAATTTTTTGCCCCATGGAAACCCGGTTTCTGCGCAACGCGATCACGCTCGGACTGCTCTCGGCCATCGGGCCGTTCGCCATCGACATGTACCTGCCGGCCTTGCCGGCGATCGGCCGCAGTCTGCAGGCGGACACCCGCTCGGTGCAGATGAGCCTGACGGTCTTCTTCATTGCGCTCAGCCTGGGGCAGTCGTTCTATGGTCCGCTCTCGGACATGATCGGGCGCAAGGTGCCTCTGTATATGGGGCTCGCGTTGTTCTCGCTTGGTAGCGTAGGTTGCGCTCTCGCCCAAAACATCGAAGTGCTCATCACGTTTCGATTCGTTCAGGGATTTGGCGCCTGCGCGGGCATGGTGATTCCTCGCGCCGTGGTCCGTGACTTGCACACCGGTGTCGACGCTACGCGGCTCATGTCGTTGCTGATGCTCGTGTTCAGTATTTCGCCGATTCTGGCCCCGCTGACTGGTAGCTTCGTCATCCAACTTGCCGGCTGGCGCTCGGTGTTCTGGGCCGTGCTCATCGCCGCGGTCGTCGGCTGCGCCATCCTCACTACTGTCAAGGAGACGCGACCGCCTGCTGAGCGCGCCGGCAGTAGCGTGCGCTCTGCCCTCGCCGCATATGGGTTGTTGCTCCGTGATCGGCACTTCCTGGGCCTGGCGTTCATTGGCGCCTTTGGCATCTCGAGCTTCTTTGTTTATCTGTCGAACTCGCCGTTCGTGCTCATCGAGCACTATCACCTTTCGCCTCGGCTCTTCAGCGTTTGTTTCTCCGCTAACGCTGCGTCGTTTTTCGCCGTCGCGCAGCTCAACGGGTGGCTTGCGTCGCGTTTCGGGTTGCGCCGGCTGGTGCGCGCGGCGGTCACTGTTTACGCGATAGTGATGGTGGCCTTGCTGGCGGTGTTCGCTTCCGGGATCGATCGGCTGGACGTGCTCGCCGCCTTCCTGTTCGTCGGCTACGGGTGTCTGGGTATGGTCATCCCGACTACCGCCGTGTTGGCACTCGAGGATCACGGCGAGATCGCTGGGACGGCCTCGGCGTTCATGGGTACCGTGCAATTTGTTACCGGAGCGGTCATCATGCTGTTTGTGGGTAGTTTCCTGAACGGCACGGCCCAGGGGAATGGGCCAGCCCTCCCGATGGTCGCTGGGATTGCGGGCTGCGCGGTTGTTGCGCTTGCGCTGGCACAGACCACCTTGCGCTCGACTGAAACGGAGCCGCCAGCTGTGGAAGCGGCTACTGACTAAAGGTGACATCGGAACATGGCGCGTGGGAATCTGGATGCTTTCATGGCTACCATGGTTGCCCACGAGGTTGCCGTGGATGTTGCCGATGTCGAGAAACTCGCACGCACCCACTACGGACTGAACGGGACCGCTACCCGGTTGACGGGAGAGCGTGACGAGAACTTCAAGCTCTCGTGCGTCGATGGCGCTCAATACGTCCTGAAGCTCGCCAACGGGGCGGAAGACGCTTCGAGCGGCGATCTGCCTATTGCCGCCCTTTTGCACCTGGAGCGCGTGGATCCGCGGTTTCCTTGTCCTCGTGTTGTTCGTACCCGTGAGGGTGATACGCAGTGCTGGTACGAGGATGGGTCGGGCGCACGGCGGGCCATACGCGTTTTGACCTACATGCCGGGGAAGACCTTGCGGTCGTCCACGCGGTCTCGGGCGCAGCGGATCGCCTATGGGCTCATGGCCGCCAGACTTGGCCTCGCGCTTCGTGACTTCACCCATCCGGCGGCCCGTCGTCCCCTGATCTGGGATCTGCGCCATGTTGGCAAGACACTGCAGCTGCTGGGCGAATTGCCCGACCTGGCGGAGCGGGACACGATCGCCGGGCTGATCGAGCGGATCGAGATGCTGCTGGTGATCCGGTTTCAGCGGCTGCGGCAGCAGGTCATTCACAACGATCTGAATGATCAGAACGTGCTCGTGGACCCGGCGGACGAGACGGTCATCACCGGGGTCATCGATTTCGGTGACTTGGTGCATACCGCGCTGGTGGCGGACGTGGCGATTGTTGCCGCGGACCAGATTGTGGAGGCCCCGGGAGCAGGTGGTGGCGCCTTCGGGTCGGTGCGTGACTCGATCGCCGATATCGTGATGGCCTATCATGACATCACGCCTCTGCAGCCCATGGAGCTCGTTTTGCTCAATCCGCTCATTGCCGGGAGGATCCTGTCGGACATTCTGATCACCTCGTGGCATCGGCGGCGCAATCCGACTGGCGCTCATTACTCTGACCTAGAGCCGGCGGTGATCCGGGCGCGGGTGCGGTTGGCCAGCGAGTTGCTGGCTACGGATATGCCGTTGTGACCGGGGCGGATACCGACGCGGACCTCCTCTCGCGTCGCGCACGTGCGTTGGGGCCGACGTATGTGCTGTTTTACGATGAGCCTCTGCACATCGTGCGTGCCGAAGGTGTTTGGATGTTCGACGCTCAGGGGCGCCGCTACCTGGATGCCTATAACAACGTTCCGGTCGTCGGGCACTGCCATCCTCATGTTGTCGACGAGTTGGCGCGGCAGGCGCGGACTCTGAACACTCATACCCGATACCTGGGGGAGCAGCCGCTGGCGTTGGCGGAGAAGCTGCTTGCAACGTTCCCTCCCGTGATCGGGAATGTCGTTTACGCGTGCACGGGGAGCGAGGCCAATGATCTCGCGGTGCGCATCAGTAAGGCGGTGACCGGGGGTACCGGGTCCATTGTCACGGACTATGCGTATCACGGGACCACTGATGTTATTGCGGGGATGTCGCCTGAGGATGGTGCTCCTCTGGGGCCGGGGGTCTACGCGGTAGCGCCGCCGCTCGGTCCGGAGGGTGCGGCGGCGTTTGGTGATCGGGTTCGGCGCTGTATCGAAGCGATGCGGGCGGATGGTGTTCGGCCGGCGGCGCTGTTGGTCGATACGATCTTTTCGAGCGATGGCATTGCGGTGGATCCGCCGGGATTTCTCGCGGCCGCGGTCGCGGAGATCCGGGCGGCGGGCGGGCTTTTCATTGCGGATGAGGTGCAGCCGGGGTTCGGGCGCACCGGCTCGCACATGTGGGGGTTTCAGCGGCATGGGGTGGTGCCTGACCTGGTGACGATGGGAAAGCCCATGGGCAATGGGCATCCCATCTCGGCGCTGGCCGCCCGACCTGCCCTGCTCGATGCATTCGCGCGCCGGACGCGGTATTTCAATACGTTTGGCGGGAATTCGGTGGCTTGCGCCGTGGCGCTGGCGGTGCTGGAGGTCATTGAGCGAGAACGGTTGCTGGCTAATGCCCGGGCCAGTGGGGAGCACTTGCGCGAGGGGTTGATGCGGTTGGCGTCACGGTATCCTTGGGTGCGAGAGGTTCGGGGAGCCGGGTTGTTTGTTGGGGTCGAGTTGGCGGCACCGGGGCCCGATGGGCCAGCCCCTCCCGGCACGAGGCGGACTGCCCGTCAGGAGGCGGCGCGGGTCGTCAACGATCTCAAGCGTCGAGGCGTGCTCGTTGGCACGACCGCGCGTGAGGCCAATGTGCTGAAGATCCGGC
Source organism: Steroidobacteraceae bacterium (assembly GCA_036834945.1). GTDB lineage: Bacteria > Pseudomonadota > Gammaproteobacteria > Steroidobacterales > Steroidobacteraceae > 13-2-20CM-66-19. The sequence continues at coordinate 36,359 of DAITMW010000002.1, read as the reverse complement.
CGCCGTTGACGATCGCGCGGTCTGAGGTTGACCTGATCCTCGACGCGCTCGATCAGTCGTTAGCTGCCGGTTAGTCGTCGCCGGACGACCGCGCCGGCTCGCGAAAGACATCCTCGTAGATCGCGGTGAGCGGCACAGACACGCCGAGGGAGCGGAAGTCGGCCACGGCGTGCAGGCCGCTCACGATTTCCGGCAACCAGCGGGCGGCACGGCGATAGATGATGAGCTCGGCCTGTTTTTGCGAGGCGATGACGTACTCCTCCATCGACGTAAAGCGGCGGTAGTTGACTGCCTTTTCCTTGCGGTCGATCTGCTCGGTGGAGGGAGAAAGGACTTCCACTACGAACCGGGGATTGGGAATGCCGGACTTATCCCACGCATCCGCGTCACAAGACACGAAAAGGTCCGGCTTGTAGATGACCTCATCCGTGCCCGAGGCCAGATGAGCCTGGCCGCCCGCGCAGAACGGGATGCAGGGCCCCTTGCGCAAATGAGGATCGATCGCCCGGAAGATGTTCTGGACAACCAGGCAATGAGGCACCGAGGGTGCGCCGATCTGCCGGATGATGCCGTTCACGAACTCGTACGGCACGGGGCTCTGCTCCTGGAATTCCAGAAACTCCTCCAGCGTCATCAACTCCGGCAGCGGCGTCGCATAGACAGGCTGCGGCTCCGCGACCCTGTCCCAATCGTCGCTACGGAACCGGGCTCTCTCAAACCATGCTATGACATCCTTGCGCTCGGATTCATTGAGGCGGATCAGCGCCAGGCGCGCTTCTTCAAACTTGTTCATGACAGGTGTTCCGGTGTGTCTGGAGGAGACAGAACACAGTCTAGGCCTCGCGCACCGCAACATCACAGAGCAAAAAACTCTGTGTTTACTCAAAAAGTCAGATGTCAGGAGTTGTTTATCGCGAGGCGGATCGCGTGGCGGACCCGACGTCCCACCACGCGCGGAATTACGCCGCCGCGGCGGTTTCCTGGCGAGCCATGTCGCCACCCAATACCTGCACGAGGTCGTCGAGCATTTTCGCGAGCTCACCGGCCATCACCGTGAAGTCGATGTCGAACTGCTCTTCCTTGTTGACTTCTTCCCCGTCGGTGCTGTCCTTCGTCATCTCGAGAAACTCCACCCGCTTGATGAGGAGCTTCTCGGTGAGCACGAACGCGATACGGCCATTCCAGGTCAGGCCGAGCCGCGTCGGGTATTTGCCACTGGCCAGGTGCGCCTTGATCTCTTTTCCATCGAGAGGATGGCGGACATAGCGAACGGTCGCCTTGTTCGGATCGGCCGTCTGCAGCTCGAGATCCTGCTCAATGCCGAACGGACTCGGCGCGTCACCGTGGGTCAGCCACGCGGCCATCGAAGTATGCGGTGTACGCTGCGTCTCGACGAATTGCACGGCAAAGCTGCCGAGCAGGTCGCGCAGTGCCTCGACCACCTCCTCGGCTTTACCCGCACTACCGGCGTCAATGACAAACCAGCCGTTGATCGGGTCGATCCACGCGCGCGTCGTGCGGCGCTTCGTCAGCGCACGTGCTCGCAGCTCTTCCGTCACGCGCATCTTCAGGTCGCGCATCTGCCGACGGCCGACCGGGAAACCCTGGCTGTCGGCGAGCACTTCCGCGCGAGCCGCGGTCTCCTGGCGGATGATCGACGCTGGCAACAGCTTCTGCTCCACACCCAGAGCAAGCAGGTGCTGTCCATTCACGGTATGCAGCATACGGCCCGTGCTGGACGGGGCTACCCAGCCCCGGCTCAGCATTTCGAGCGGGCTGCAAGGCTGTAACGCGCGCTGGCCGAGCTTTTCTTCGAGCTCCGCGGCGGAGACGTTCCAATCCGCGGGCAGCCGGTAGAGGGCCAGATTTTTAAACCACATGGTCGGTGACCCCCGTGGAAAAAGTCGCGCAGTATAGCGCCGCTCGGCCCGCGAGGCTCACAAAAAAACCTTGGCGCGAAGCGCACTTGCGAATCGCGCCAAGCGTCAATTTGAACATCGCGCAGAACGGCGACCATTGATGCAGATTGTCACCAGCCAATATCGACCTTCTTCCGCTCGCGACCAGACCGTGCGCCGATTGCGGTTGCACCGCAGGCTGTATTCGCACGCAAGCCCGGCACAAGAATTCCCACGCAAAGCTGGCTGCCTCAGAGCAGAAAGTTGATGTTGGTTTCCATTTCTCTTTGTAGACTAAGATTACTCGTCCGGGTTGTCATGCCAGGTCGCATCGTACATGCCAAGAACAAAGCGAAATCGATCGCATCCCGCAGGTTTGCCTGAGGTGTCTGTCAGCGGCTACCGGGCACTCCTTACGGATATCAAAGCCCGTATACGGACGTCACAGATCAAGGCGGCGCTATCGATCAACCGAGAACTCATTCGGCTCTATTGGGATATCGGTGGATTGATCGTCAACCGTCAACGAGTCGAGGGTTGGGGGAAGTCAGTCGTGGAGAAACTGGCGTCAGATGTTCAGAACGACTTTCCCGGGATTGAAGGGTTCTCGCCTCGAAACATCTGGCGCATGCGCGCTTTCCGGCTGGCCTGGGAGCGCAATGAAGCACCGACAGATGTGGAACACGAATTTGTGCCACAGGCTGTGGCAGAAATTCCCTGGGGACACAACGTCATACTCCTCGAGAAATTGCATGGCACGGCACAGCGCCTGTGGTACGCGCAGCAAGCTACAGCAAACGGTTGGTCGAGAGCCATGCTCGTGCATTGGATCGACTCCGAGCTGTATTCGCGACAAGGAAAGGCAGTAACGAATTTCAAGACTGCCTTGCCGCCACCACAATCCGATCTTGCCAACGCGATCGTGCGTGACCCCTTACAACTTCGACTTTCTGATGCTCCGCGAGCAAGCCGTGGAGCGGGAGCTGGAGGACGGTTTACTCACTCACATCCGCAAGTTTCTGATCGAGCTGGGCACCGGTTTTGCCTTCGTAGGACAGCAGGTTCACCTTCCGGTAGGTGGGGAGGATTTTTACATCGACCTGCTTTTCTATCACCTGAAACTGCGCTGCTATATTGTCATCGATCTCAAGACGACGAGGTTCAAGCCCGAATACGTTGGAAAGATGAATTTCTATCTTTCGGCTGTGGACGACCGACTTCGGCACGTCGATGACAAGCTGTCCATTGGACTGATCCTATGCAAGACACACAATAGAGTCATCGCTGAATACGCGTTACGCAATATCGCATCTCCGGTCGGAGTGACGCGCTACACGAC
>DAITMW010000002.1:30929-33022 GCA_036834945.1 Steroidobacteraceae bacterium | reverse complement strand
CTGAATACGCGTTACGCAATATCGCATCTCCGGTCGGAGTGACGCGCTACACGACAAAGCTTGTACAGTCGCTTCCTGCGGACCTCGAAGATTCGCTGCCCAGCATTGAAGCCATCGAGGCGGAACTGCAGCATCAAAGGCAGTGAAAGAGCTGCCCTGTCGGCGCGAGCACATCGGGCGCAAGCGTAGTACCCTTACAGGCTTCGCCAAACTTGAGGTCTTGCGCGCAATGGGGATTCGTATCGCCGCCCTGGTGACCTGCCTGGCGCTCGCGGGCGCACTGCCGCGGGCGGCTCACGCCGAATGGTACAAGCGCACCGATGCCATCATGGGCACCCGCATTTACGTCGAGCTGTGGGACACCGATGCGCAGCACGGCGAGGGGTCGATCGATGCCGTGATGGCGGAGATGCGGCGTATCGATGACCTCATGAGTCATTACAAGCCCGAGAGCGAGTTGTCGAAGATCAATCAGCACGGGGCCGACTACCCGGTGCAGGTCGACAAGGAGTTGTTCGATCTCATCAAGCTGTCGACGCACTTCTCCGAGATCACCGAAGGCGCTTTCGACATCACCTACGCCAGTGTCGGTTACATGTACAACTTTCCCGAGCACATACGGCCGACGGAGGCGCAGATCAAGGCGGCGCTGCCGGCTGTCAACTGGCGCAACATGCAGTTCGATGACGCGAAGCACACCGTGTTCTTCGAGCACAAGGGGATGCACATTGACCTCGGTGGGATTGGCAAGGGTTATGCGGTCGATCGGGGCATCGATATCCTGAAGAATCGCGGAATCCAACACGCGGTGGTGACCGCCGGTGGTGACACGCGTATCATGGGTGATCACATGGGACGTGACTGGCTCGTCGCCATCCGGCATCCGGACGACCCGACGAAGGTTGTTACCCGCATCCCTCTGAAGGACGCGGCGATGTCGACGTCGGGTGACTACGAGCGCTACTTCGACGAGAACGGCGTGCGGTATCACCACATCATCGATCCGAAGACGGGTCACTCGGCGCGGAAAGTGCGTAGTGCGACGGTCATCGGTCCGACGGCTACACAGACGGACGGGATGTCGAAGACGGCGTTTGTTCTCGGGCCTGAGAAGGCGCTCGAGATCATCAATCGGATGCCGGAGTACGACGCGGTGTTCGTCGCGCCCGATGGCAAGGTGTCGTATTCCAACGGGTTGCGGCCGCCGGAGCCACGACCGCCTGGGGCGCCGCCAGCACCGAAATAGAAGTGACGTTGGAAAGGCTGACTGGGACCGGCCGCTGGAGCCGCGCCCGATAGTGGCGCCGGCGAACGTTCGCGCTGGCTGCGAGCCAGCGTCAGTCGGAACAGGCGCTCGGACCTTTACTGCGCCGAGCTGCCGTGCGCTGCTTTCAACAGAGCGTCAACCTCTGCCTCAGCGGCTAGCCAATCCTCACGCTCCTTGTCAGGGCCGCCGGCGAAGCCGCGCCGCTCGGCGCGGAGGTAGGCGGCCTCGGCGATCATTCCACGGCGGACCTCCTCGGAAATCTCGATCAGCGCCAGTGTCGCAGGCGCCGTCACCTTCTTCGCTCTCGGTGCCCTGGGCTTGCGCGGGGACGCGGCTTTCGCGGGTGTCGGGGAGTCGGGAGCAGAAGCAGGTGGGGTGGAAGGTGTAACAGTAGACGGACGGGACTCGTTCGGCGGACGGCGACTGGCCATCGGTTCCTCCTTTGAAAACAGCGGCGAGCTTGCCTGCCCGGCCACGGGCCATGCAAGCCGAGCCGGGAGCGAAGCGAGCCTCGAGCGCAACAGCAGTGCAACATTCAGTTGCACGCCCCAGGAGTGCCCGTTGGTGTGCGTCTGCGAGGGCCCGCGGCGCAGCCGTCGGCGAGTGCGCACGCCCGTGCGCTGGTGTGCGTCCGTCAGTGTGCGAGTGTCCGTCCACCAGTGTCCGGCCGGGTGTCCGGTGTCCGTCGACCGGACACTTCAGCAGGCCGCTGCGGCAGACAATCGGCAGGCGTTACCCCTGTCCTTTCAGTCACTTACGCAAGCGCAACAAGTTGGCACGCCGGCTGCAATGTTGTGATCACCGCAAGGGATCACGCATGAAAATT
>DAITMW010000002.1:0-30829 GCA_036834945.1 Steroidobacteraceae bacterium | reverse complement strand
GTTGGCACGCCGGCTGCAATGTTGTGATCACCGCAAGGGATCACGCATGAAAATTACTCAACTCAGGCGAATCGGCAGCGACCCCTCCTCTCCCACCGCGACGGTGCGGAGTACGGCGGCGCAGGACACTGCGATCACCGACGCCGGCGCACAACGGCGCCGGCGGCTCGGCTGGCTCATTGCTGGCGGCACGGCATTCGTACTGGTGCTGGTGTTGACCTGGGTGATACACGCCTGGACCCGGTCGAGCCACCTGGTCTCCGCCGATCTGCTCAACATCACTACGGTCAAGCGAGGACATTTCGTCCGTGATGTGGCAGCGCAAGGCTCGGTGGTCGCTCCGGTGAACCCCACCCTGTTCGCCATCGCCTCAGGGACGATCAGCTACTCGGTTCACGCCGGTGATGCGGTTACCAAGGGCGCCGCCCTGGCGACGCTCGACAGCCCAGAGCTCAATAACGAGTATCAACGGGAGCAGGCGACGCTCGACAGCCTGAACGCGGCGCTCGCCCACCAGGAAATCGAGATCCGGCGCCAGCTCCTCACCAGCAAGCAGCAGGCAGACCTTGCGCAGGTCGTCATCGAGGCCGCCGAGCGCGAGCGCAAACGAGCGCAGTGGGCCTGGGATCTGCATGCCATCAGTGAGCGTGACTATCGTCGTGCGATCGACGACGTCACCACTGCAAAACTCAACTTCGACCACGCCCGCGACACGGCCAACCTCGAGCGCGATGGCGCAGTCCTCGATCTCCGCACCAAGCGGCTCGAGCGCGATCGGCAAGCGCTCGTCGTCGCCGATCTCAAGCATCGGGTACAGGAACTGACGGTGCGTTCCCCGGTTGACGGCATCGTGGCCAACCTGGCGCAGCCGGAAAAGACCCGGGTCGCCGAGAACGCACCGCTTGTGACCGTCGTAGACCTGACAAACTTCGAGATCGAGTTCAAGGTCACGGAGTCGTTTGCCGGCGATATCAAACCCCGGATGCCCGCCGAGATCTCCCTCGGAGGCCAGACGGTCGCTGGCACGGTAACTGCGATCTCCCCCGAAGTGCGCGACAACCAGGTCACAGGCCGGGTCAAGTTCAACACCCAGCCGCGCGGTCTGCGTCAGAACGAGCGCGCCTCCGTGCGGATCGTGCTCGATGAGCGCGACGATGTGGTCACTTTCGCGCGCGGCTCGAATATCGACGAGGCAACACGGGCCGTCTACGTTGTCCGGGGTGACCAGGCCATCCGCACACCCGTGACGTTGGGTGCCGCGTCGATATCAGACGTCGAGGTCATCCGCGGCCTCACTCCGGGGGACCGCGTCATCATCTCGGATACCCGTGAATTCAACGATGCTCCCGAGCTTCTCATCGGGAAGTAAGAAGGACCCGCCATGCTCAAGATGCGCAATATCAGCAAGATCTATCGCACCGATCTCATCGAGACACACGCGCTGCGGGATTTCTCGCTCGAAGTGGCCGCGGGTGAATTCGTCGCGGTGACAGGTCCGTCGGGCTCGGGAAAAACCACCTTCCTCAACGTGGCCGGCCTGTTGGAAAACTTCGATACCGGCACCTACGAGCTCGATGGCGCGGACGTCAGCCGCCTGTCGGACGACAAGCGCTCACGCCTGCGCAACGAGAAGATCGGATTCATCTTCCAGGGATTCAACCTCATCCCGGACCTCGACATCTATGACAACGTGGACGTGCCGCTACGCTATCGCAACCTGAAAAGCTCGGACCGAAACGAGCGCATCACGAGCGCGCTCGAGCTGGTCGGACTCGGCTCACGCATGAGGCACATGCCATCCCAACTTTCCGGTGGTCAACAGCAGCGCGTCGCCATTGCGCGCGCCATCGCCGGCGACCCGGCATTCCTGCTGGCGGACGAGCCGACCGGCAATCTCGACTCCCTGATGGCCCGTCAGGTCATGGACCTGTTGGAGCAGATCAACGAGATGGGCACAACGATCGTTCTCGTGACGCACGACGCGGAACTTGCCCGTCGGGCCCAGCGTAACGTGCACGTGGTCGACGGACAGATCTCAGACTTCAAGGCTTACGAGCCGAGCGTCGCGCGCACAGCGCAATCAGCCACCGCGCCACGGCATGCGTAAGGGAGGTTACAGCATGCTTTCCTACAACATCAGGCTCGCGTTCTTGAGCTTCCGGCGTACGCCGGGACTTACGGCCCTCATGATCGGAGCAATTGCCCTGGGCATCGCCGCGTGCATCATCACGATCACGATGTACCACGCGATGTCCGGTAATCCGATCTGGTGGAAGAGCAATCGTCTCTATGCAGTCACGATGGATTCGTGGGATCCGAACGTCCCCTACGATCAAGCGCACCCCGATCTGCCACCGCCACTCCTGTCGTTTGGAGATGCCGTGCGCCTGGCGGACTCCCGGATTCCGATGCGACACGTCATCATGCATAGGGACTCCGGCGTCGTGACCGGAGGGGTCGCGCAGCGACAGCCCCTGCAGGTCATCACCCGGATCACCTCCGCGGATTTCTTCGCAATGTTCGACGTGCCTTTTCTATACGGCGGGGGCTGGAGCTCGAGCGCCGACAATCCGGCACAGCCCTTCATCGTACTGAGCAAGAAAGAGAACCAGACCTTGTTTGGCGGAATCAACAGTGTCGGGCGCACGATCCGCTGGAACGATGTGGAATTCCGCATTGTCGGCGTGCTCAATGACTGGTTCCCCCAACCGAAATTCTATGATCTGAACAACGGTCACCTGGTTTCACCCGAAGACGCCTACATCCCATGGGGGTGGACCGAGGCGCTGCAGAAGATTCCTACCCTCGGCAACCACAACTGCTGGCGCATCGAGAAATCCGGGAGCTTCGCGGATTATCTCGGCTCCGATTGCGTCTGGATCCAGATGTGGGTCGAGCTGCCCAATGCGGCCGCGCGTGAGCGTATGCAGGCCTACCTCGACGGCTACTGGGCCGAGCAACGCAAGGCGGGCCGTTTCTGGCGCCCCCGCAACAATCGCCTCACGGACGTTGGCCAATGGCTCGTGGACGAGGGAGTCGTCGGCACTGACCAGCGGATCCTCGTCGGCCTGGCGTTCGGGTTCCTGGCCGTGTGTCTCATCAACACGGTGGGCCTGTTGCTGGCCAAATATCTCAACGGCGCGGCACTGACCGGCATTCGCCGCGCCCTCGGCGCCAGCCGTCGCCAGGTGTTCACCCAACACCTGGTGGAGACGGGAATGCTCTCTGCCGTGGGCGCGGTCCTCGGACTGGCGCTCGCCGGAGCCGGTCTATGGGCCTTGCGCGCGCTGAACTCAATCTACGCGCAATTCGATGAGCGCGGGGCGCAGGACATAGCACACATCGACCTGTTCAGTGTCGGAATCACGATCGCCCTCGCGATCTTCGCCGCGCTCGCCGCGGGACTGTACCCGGCCTGGCGGGTGGGTCGCCTGCCCCCGGCCGTCTACCTGAAGAGCCAGTGAGGGAAACATCATGAGTCTCAACATACGGCCCATCATGTCGGCGTTGCTCCGCAACCGCACGGGCGGAGTGCTCGTCGCGCTGCAGATCGCCCTGGCACTCGCCATCCTGGTGAATGCCGCCTTCGTCGTGAAACAGCGGATCGACCTGCTCGACGCCCCCACCGGCGTCGACAATCACAACCTGTTCGCGATCGAGTTCGAAGGATTCACGAAGGGCTACAACTTCGAGACGTCCCTGAACGAGGATCTCACCTATCTGCGCGGCCTGGACGGAGTCATTTCCGCTTCGGCCTCGAACGCGGTGCCCGAAAGCGGCAGCGGCTCGTCGTTGTTCTTCTACACCAGGCCCGGGCGCAAAACCTCTGACTCCGTATGGGCGGCCCAGTATGAGATGGACGAGCGGGGCCTCGAGACGCTCGGGACCCATCTAGTCGCCGGCCGCGCCTTCCGCAAGGATGAGATCCTCGCGCCGGTGACCACAGAGGATCTGCTGCGCCCCATGTCCCAGGTCATTGTTACGGAAGCCCTGGCGAAGGCGTTGTTTCCCGATGGCCATGCCGTCGGCAGGTCAACCTATGACTTCATGGGCCGTCCGGCGACCATCATCGGAATCGTTGCCAACATGCAGGGCCCCTTCCACCACGACACTTACAAGCAGCGCGTCTTCTTCCTGCCCCAACTGCCTCGTGTGTTTGGCCTCGTATACCTGGTGCGCACCAAGCCCGGGATGCGCGACAAGGTGATGCGCATCGCCACCGAACACCTCGCGAGCTCCAACGTCAACCGGGTCATCGAGGCGACTAGATCTATCGACACGTACCATCAACGGAGCTATCAAACGGATCGTATCACGGTGATCTTTCTCACCTTCGTCACCTGCCTCCTGGTGGCGGTCGCGGCGCTCGGCATTTTCGGCCTCGCCACCTTCAACGTTACCACGCGCACGAAACAGATCGGCACACGGCGGGCAGTCGGTGCGCGCAAGCGCGACATCATCCGGCACTTCCTGGTCGAGAACGCGCTGGTCACCACCGCGGGCATCGTCATCGGCTGTGCCTTGGCGCTCGCCGTTGGATATTGGCTCTCGGTCCAATACGCTCTGCCGCGCCTCGATCTGTATTACCTCGTCGGAGGGATCATCGGGCTGTGGGGCGTCGGGCAACTCGCCGCATGGCAGCCGGCCCGCAGGGCCGCCACCGTATCGCCGTCGGTTGCGACGCGCACGGCCTGAGGCGACGCTCGCGCTCCATGCTGTTAACATCCAACCATGAGCTCCTTTCTGGCGAACAGGACGGTCCTGGTCATTGATGACAACGAGGGCGTGCGAACCGCCTTCGAGGTGCTGCTGTCCTTGCATGGCGCGGAGGTCGTTGGGGCGGCGACCCCCGTGGCGGGCCTCGAGGCCCTGGCGGACAACGTCGATCTGGTGATCCAGGACATGAACTTCCGCCGCGAGGCGACGAGCGGTGAGGAAGGGATCGCCCTGTTTCACGAGATCCGCCGGCGCGCTCCCGACATGCCGATCATCCTACTGACGGCTTGGACTCACCTGGAAACCGCGGTTGAGCTCGTGAAAGCCGGCGCAGCTGACTACGTCGCCAAGCCATGGGACGACAATCGTCTGTTGACGACGATACGTAACCTGCTGGACCTGCGCAGCGCACGCGCTGAGGCTCAGCAAATACGTGCTGAGCGACGCGAGGCACGGGATGCGTTGGCGGAGCAGTTCAATCTCTGCTCCATCGTTTATCAAAGTCAGGCAATGCATACGCTCGTCGCCATGGCGACGCAGGTCGCGCATGCGGATGTCCCCGTCCTCATAACGGGTCCCAATGGCGCCGGCAAGGAAGTGTTGGCCGACATCGTGCAAGCCAACTCAACCGTGCGCGGCAAGCCCTACCTGAAGGTCAACCTGGGAGCCCTGCCGAACGAGCTCATCGAGGCGGAGCTGTTTGGCACGGAGTCCGGGGCCTTTACGGGCGCCAAGGCGCGGATCGGCCGCTTCGAGGCGGCCGACGGCGGGACGCTGTTCCTGGATGAGTTGGGGAATCTGTCCGGCGGTGGCCAGGCCAAGTTGCTGCGGGTGCTACAGACGGGGGAATTCGAGCGCTTGGGCTCCAACACCACGCGCCGGACACGGGTCCGTGTCATAGCCGCCACTAATGCCAACCTCCGGCAGGCCATCCGCGAAGGCCGCTTCCGCGAGGATCTCTTCTACCGCCTGAATGTCATCGAGCTGGAAATTCCGGCCCTCGCGGAGCGCCGGGAGGATGTTCTGGCCCTGGCACGACATTTCCTGCAGGAAGGATTCTCGCTGACGCCCGAGGCGGAACGTGCGCTCACCCAGTACTCCTGGCCGGGAAACGTCCGTGAGTTGCAGAACGTCATGCGGCGCGCCTGCCTGCTATCGCAGGTGCGTGCGATCGGTGCGTCCGCACTCAACCTCCCCGTGGAACCCATCGAGGAGCCGGCCCTCGATCGAGCTTCGGTCGAGCAAGCTCTGGCTCGCGCGCAAGGAGTCGTTGCTCATGCCGCTCGTGAGCTTGGACTGTCTCGCCAGGCCCTATACCGCCGTATGGAGAAGCTCGGCCTGAAGCCGTCCATATCATGATGGCCTCGTCTCTGAGGGGACGCGTGTTCGTAGTCACGTTGCTCGGCACGATCGTCGCCGCGGGCATCGCGACCGCGGTAACCCTCAAGTGGACCGGATCGCCGTTGATAACGGCCGTGACAGGTATTGCTGTCGCTCTACCGATTTCATGGTGGGGCTCAAAGTGGGCGACGGGCACCTGGTCTCAAGTCGTACGCGCCGTGCGCGATGGCGTAATGAGCCTGCGCGACCATGACTTCAGTATGAGCATCTCTCCCGTTCCTCAGGACGAGCTGAAGGAGCTGGTCGTTGCTTACAACTCGCTCGGCGACCTCTTACGCCGTGAGCGCCTCGACCTCTACCAACGGGAACTGCTGCTCGATACGGTGATCCAGACGACCCCCCTCGTGATGGTCCTCACCAACTCGGCGGGACGCATCGTCTACAGCAATATCGCCGCGCGACAGCTCTTCCATGACGGCCGTAAGCTCGAGGGACTGGAATTCCCGGGTCTCGTCGCGGACGCGCCGGCGCCGTTGCGCGAGGCGCTGAGCGCCCCCGAGGACACGCTGTTCACCATGGACGTCGCCGGCGAGCAGCACGTCTATCACCTCTCACAACGCGGCTTTCTGCTCAATGCGCAGTCGCATCGGTTGATCCTTCTCAAACAGCTCACGCGCGAGCTGGCGGCACAGGAGGTCACCATCTGGAAGAAGGTGATCCGCGTGATCGCTCACGAGCTCAACAACTCGCTCGCTCCCATCTCCTCCCTGGTGCACTCCGGCCGCCTCCTGGCACGTGAGGGTCCTCCACAACTGGAGCGTGTTTTCACGACGATCGGCGAGCGGACCGCCCACCTGACTTCGTTCATCGACGGCTATGCACGCTTTGCCAAACTACCCCGGCCGCGACCGGGGCCGGTGAGTTGGTCCGACTTCATCGCCGGTCTCGAGGGCACGATGCGCTTTCGCGCCGTGGGTCCCCTGCCCCAGCGCCAGGCCCATTTCGACGCCGGCCAGCTCGAGCAGGTGATGATCAATCTTTTGAAAAACGCCGTGGAATCCGGCTCCGCTGCCGACGAGGTCGCGGTGACCATCCGTGAGGAGCGCGAAGGATTTGTCATCGAAGTCGTGGACCGTGGCACCGGGCTGCCGGACAACGTTTTACGAGATGCCCTGCTGCCGTTTTACTCCACCAAGCCGACGGGGACGGGACTCGGCCTCACCCTTTGTCGCGAGATCGTCGAGGCGCACGGCGGACGATTGAGCATCACCAACCGCCCCGGTGGCGGGGCGTTGGTGAGTATCTGGTTACCCCTGAGCGCGGGCTGAGGACGTCCGGCCCGACTTGCGACGTCCGCCGGCGCGCTTCGACGCGCCACTGCCGTTCTGTGCGTGTCCATTGCCACGGCTGCCCTTGCCCGACCCCGCCGGATGAGCGCGCTCCTTGGCCGGGTCGTCCTTGGAGCTCACCGAGGACGGGTTGAGGTGCTTGAGGTAGTTGCGGAATTCCTTGCCGAGCTGCGGATGGGCCAGGCCGAATTCGACAGTGGCCTGGAGGTAGCCCAGCTTGCTGCCGCAGTCGTAGCGCTTGCCGGTGAAGCGGTGGGCATAGACCGCCTCTTCGCGCATCAGCGCCGCGATACCGTCGGTCAGTTGGATTTCGCCGCCCGCGCCCTGCCCGATCTTTTCCAGGTGCTCGAAGATCGACGGCGCCAACACATAACGGCCCACGACAGCCAGGTTGGAGGGCGCCACCGCCGGCTTCGGCTTCTCGATGATACTGCGCACCCGGCTCGTGGAGGATTTGTCAGCCTCCACGGCAACGATGCCGTACTTTTCAGTGTCCTGGCGCGGCACGAGTTGTACGCCCAGTACACTCGCCTTCTTGGCTTCGTACACCTCGGCCATCTGCTGCAGGCAGGCGACGTCACTACGAATCAGGTCGTCCGCGAGGTGCACAAAGAAAGGCTCCGCGCCAACCGCGGGCTGCGCGCACAGTACGGCATGGCCCAGGCCTAACGGTGCCGGCTGCCGGATATAGATACACGAGGCATACGAGGGAAGCACACTGCGCAGCTGGTTCAGGAGATCACTCTTCCCCTGGGCCTCCAGCAGGTGCTCCAGCTCCTGGTCGGAATCGAAGTGGTCCTCGATGGCGCGCTTGGATGCACCGGTGATGAACACCAGGCGTTGGGCGCCCGCGGCGAGTGCCTCCTCGACCGCGTACTGGATCAGTGGCTTGTCGACGACCGGGAGCATCTCCTTCGGACTCGCCTTGGTGGCCGGCAGAAAGCGTGTGCCGCGCCCCGCCACCGGAAACACGGCGGTGCGAATAACCGACTTCGGAATCGTCCTCATCAAGCGTCTCCAGCGATGGCTGAGTGAATGATCTATGGCAACTGTCTAGTTTAGAGCAAGGTACATGCCACAGGTGTGCACCTCATGACAGGGTCGTGCGCTCGGCCCATTTGAATACGGCCGGGTGCATGCTGTCCCAGGAGCGGCATTTGGGGCAACGCCAATACCAGCCGACACTGTTCAGACCGCAGTCATCGCACTGATAGCGGCCGCCAGAGTCGCCGATCCGTGTCAGCAGCGTACCCAGCGATGCGGCATCGGCGGGGGTCTCCATGTCGGCTCCCAACTCTCCGGTAATCCCTGGCAGACGCCGTACGTCCTGCGGCGGCAGAGCAGTAGCGAGCAGCCAGACGAGCTGGCGTGCGCTGACCCGGCCTGTATGCTGCAGTCGCCGCGCAAGCTCGCCGAGCATGTCGGTTTGGCCAACCTGCTTGGCCAGCGCGAGCACGCGCGGAATGATTTCCAGCGCGAGGCCCGGCGAGACTTCCAGGGCCTTCAGATAGAGCAACAACGCACCGCCAGGATCGCCGGCACTCTCGGTGATACGCGCCGTGAGGATGTCAGCCCTCGGCAAGTCGGCGTGATGGGTGAGTGCCTGGCGCAGCAGTGTACGAGCCCGCTCCGTGTCGCCCTGCACGAGAGCCTGCTCCGCGATTTCGCAGAGATAGTGGGCCGCGACGCGACGCCGCTCGAGTTGTATCGCGGGAGGCAATTCGTGAAAAACCTTCAGAGCGTTGGCCCAGTCGCCCTGCGCTTCGTAGATCCGGACCAGGTGATCGAGCGCGGTCTTGCGATATTCCCGCGATGCCGCGAGCTCTTCGAGGAGGCGCTCAGCGCGGTCCATGAGGCCCGCGCTGAGGTAGTCGAGGGCAAGGGCGAACGCCGCCTTGTCGCGCAGCCCGGCGCTTCCCTGATCGCGTAAACGCGAATGGATGGCTATAGCCCTGTCGACCTCGCCGCGACGGCGAAAGAGGCTTCCCAGCGCGAACTGGATTTCGGCGGCATCGCCATCCGCCTCGGCCATGCGCGCAAAGATCTCGGCGGCGTGATCAAAGCGGTCATTGATGAGGTGATCGAGGCCGACGTAGTAGTCGCGGGGCAGACGAACGGTGCGCGCGGCACCCATGCGGCGGCCGAGAAACCAGGCCGCAACGCCGATCAGGACGAACGCCAGGGCGAGCAGAAGTGGGGGCAGCTCGAACATCGTTTTATTGCCCAAAAGGCGCCTTTGGCGCTTTTCGGCACGCGCAGCTTAAAGGGTTACTATATTGCCGAAAAGTCGCCTTTGGCGCTTTTCGGCACGCGCAGCTTAAAGGGTCGTGGTGCACTAACGCCGCGGCAAAAGGCGTGGCTTTTGCCGCTCTGGGGTCCCGCGCCTACCGCTGAACGGGGCTGCGTTGACCGCTGAAGGGGATGTGCCGATGGCCCGTAGGGGCTGCGTTGACCGCTGAAGGAGCGCCGGTCGCCTCAAAGCGACCCACTGACCGCTGAAGGGGCTAGCGACCGCGTGTAGGCGGTGCCGTCCTCCTCCGCGTCGACGCTAATCGCGGATGGGCCGGTCGGCGCCGTCGTTGAC
Source organism: Steroidobacteraceae bacterium (assembly GCA_036834945.1). Lineage (GTDB taxonomy): Bacteria > Pseudomonadota > Gammaproteobacteria > Steroidobacterales > Steroidobacteraceae > 13-2-20CM-66-19. The sequence goes on along the minus strand of DAITMW010000002.1, from coordinate 20,839 downwards.
GCGCTCGCGCAGGTCCTTCCCGGGTTTGAAGTGGGGAACGTACTTCCCGGACAGGGCGACGGCTTCGCCCGTCTTGGGGTTACGTCCTTGGCGCGGGGGGCGGAAGTGCAGCGAGAAGCTGCCGAACCCGCGGATCTCGATGCGCTCCCCCTGCGAGAGCGCATCACTCATGATTTCCAGAATCTGCTTCAGCGCGAGCTCCACGTCCTTGGCCGGCAGATGCTTTTGCTTCGCCGTGATGATCTCGATCAGTTCCGACTTCGTCATGGTGGTTGTCATAGCTTTTCTTCACGCCCCGTGCGCGAGCCTACAGGGCCCGCCTTGCGGCGGGCTCCGTTCAAGTGGCGGCGCGCTCGCGCGCGCCGGAAGACAAGACCGTGATCGAAATCCAACGGGCGAGACCCTTAGCCGCGATCTCCCGAGCCAATGTGCTCCTTGAGGAGGTCGCCCAGGCTCGTGCCACCGGAGGAGGTGCCGGAGTCGGAGCGATAGCTCTGCACGGCTTCCGCTTCTTCGTGAATTTCCTTGGCCTTGATCGAGAGCGAGATGGTGCGCGACTTGCGGTCGACGCCTGTGAACTTCGCCTCGACCTCGTCGCCAGGCTTGAGCACCGCGCGGGCATCTTCCACGCGATCACGTCCCAGCTCGGAGGCCCGTAGCTGACCCTCGATCCCGTTGCCGAGATCGATGATCGCGCCACGCGCGTCCACATCCTTCACCAGGCCCTTGACGATCGTTCCCTTCGGGTTCTCGGCGATGTAAGCGGAGAACGGGTCCTTCGCCAGTTGCTTGATACCGAGGGAGATACGCTCGCGCTCCGGGTCGATCGACAGCACCATGGCCTCGAGCTGCTGGCCCTTCGAGTAGTTGCGCACCGCTTCCTCGCCCGGGAGATCCCAGGAGATGTCGGACAGGTGCACGAGACCGTCGATGTTGCCCGGCAGGCCGATGAAGATGCCGAAGTCGGTGATGGACTTGATCTGGCCCGACACCTTGTCGCCGCGGTTGTAGTTCTCGGCGAACTCCTTCCACGGGTTGGCGTTGCACTGCTTCAGGCCCAGCGAAATGCGGCGGCGCTCTTCGTCGACGTCGAGCACCATGACCTCAACCTCCTGCCCGGTGTGCACCACCTTCGCGGGGTTGACGTTCTTGTTGGTCCAGTCCATTTCCGAGACGTGAACGAGACCTTCCACGCCGTCCTCGATCTCCACGAACGCGCCGTAATCGGCGATGTTGGTGACCTTGCCGAACACGCGCGTGTGCGGCGGATAACGGCGCGAAATGTTCTCCCACGGATCCGCCCCGAGCTGCTTCAAGCCGAGGCTGACACGCGAACGCTCGCGATCGAACTTGAGAATGCGCACATCGATCTCGTCGCCGACCTTGACGACTTCCGACGGATGCTTGACGCGCTTCCACGCCATGTCCGTGATGTGCAGCAGGCCGTCGATACCACCCAGGTCCACGAACGCACCGTAGTCGGTGAGGTTCTTGACCGAGCCGCGCACCACCGCGCCTTCCTGGAGGTTTTCCATGAGCGCGCTGCGCTCGGCGGAGAACTCCTGCTCGACGACCGCACGCCGCGAAACGACGACGTTATTGCGCTTCTGGTCGAGTTTGATGACCTTGAACTCGAGCGGCTTGTTCTCGAGATACGAGGTGTCGCGCACCGGGCGGACGTCGACGAGCGAGCCGGGCAGGAATGCACGGACGTTCTCGATCTCGACGGTGAAGCCACCCTTGACGCGCCCGGTGATGATGCCGGTGACGATCTCGGCCTTGTTGAAGGCCTCTTCCAGTCGGGTCCAGGTGCGGGCGCGCTTGGCTTTCTCGCGCGACAGACGGGTTTCACCCGTACCGTCCTCGACGGAGTCGAGAGCTACCTCGACACTGTCGCCGACCTTGACTTCCAACTCCCCGCGCTCGTTCTTGAACTGCTCCAGGGGGATCACGGCCTCGGACTTGAGGCCCACGTTGACGATGACGACATCGGGTGTCACATCGACGACGAGCCCGGTCAGGATCATTCCCGGGCGAATACGCTGGTTGGCGAGACTTTGCTCGAAGAGCTCTGCGAAACTTTCTGTCATACCTTCACTCGCACGCCTGTGTGAGAGGTCGTGCATGTACTGGCAACCGCATCCCTTGCAGCCCAGGCAAATGTAACGAGGCGCACGCATCCCACGTGCACCGACCACAACAACCTACCGCGCTCGAAATAACCGACGGATCAGGCCCAGAGACGGCCGGCTCCGAGCTCGAGCACACGGTTCACGACCTCGTCGATCGTGAGCCCGGTCGAGTCGATCACCCGGGCATCGGGTGCCGGCATCAGAGGAGCGACCGCTCGGGTCGAATCCCTCAAATCCCGCTCGGTGATCTCGCGCGAAAGGGCGGCAAGGCTAACACCAGACCCCTTGTCTTTCAACTGCTTATAGCGCCGCTGGGCGCGCTCTTCGGGGCTTGCCGTGAGAAATATCTTGAGGTCCGCCTGGGGGAATACAATGGTCCCCATATCGCGTCCGTCGGCCACCAGTCCGGGAGGGGCGGCGAAGGCTCTCTGGCGGTCCAGAAGCGCTATACGCACATTGGGCCATGCCGCCACTTTGGAGGCCCCCTGGCCCGCGGTCTCGGAGCGGATGTCGGCGGTCACGTCCCGCCCAGCCAGAGTGACCAGCTCCTCGCCCGCGGGGTCCACGCCAAAGACGACGTCCATGGTGGACGCGAGCTTCGCGTGCCCTTCCCGGTCATCCGGTCCAAGGCCGGCCAAAGCCCCGGCCAGAGCTACCAAGCGGTAGAGCGCCCCGCTGTCCAGGAGGTGCCAGCCGGCGTGCCGGGCGACCGCGCGGGAAATCGTGCCTTTACCGGACCCGCTGGGTCCGTCGATGGTGATGATGGGGGAGTTGCGCAAAGACTGCGACTTGGACGGGGGTGATTGCGGCATCGTGCCAATGAGGGTCGTTCAGCCCGCCTCGATCTGCAAGCCCGCCTGCCGGGCCAGGTCCACGAAGCCGGGGAAAGACGTCGCCACGTTGGCCACGTCCAGAATCTCGATCCGGGAGCGGGCCCTCAGGCTGGCGACCGCGAAGGACATGGCAATCCGGTGGTCACCATGACTGTCGATGGTGCCACCGCCGAATCGGTCCGTACCGCGGATCCACAAGCCATCGGCCAGTAGTTGGTTCTCCACTCCGAGCGCGGTGAGCCCTTGCGCCATGGCGGCGAGGCGATCGCTTTCCTTCACGCGCAGCTCGAGAGCACCCCGTACGAGCGTCTCGCCTTCGGCACACGCCGCGGCGATGAAAAAGACTGGAAACTCGTCGATGGACAGCGGGACGAGACTCTCTGGTACCTTGATCCCGTGCAGGCGGCTCTTGCGGACTTCGATATCCGCGATGGGCTCTCCGTTGGAATCGTCGTTGGCGGTGTGGAGTTGCACGCGGATGTCGGCACCCATCTGGCGCAGCATCTCGATCAGACCCGTCCGGGTCGGATTCACGCCAACATTGCGCAGGAGCAGACCGTTCTCGGCCGCCAGGCAACCGGCCACGATGAAGAACGCGGCAGAAGAAAAGTCTCCAGGGACGCGAACGTGGGTTCCACGCAAGGTCTGGCCGCCTTCGATCGCAACGGTGGCGCCGTTTCTGAGCACCTCGACACCGAATGAAGCGAGCATCCGCTCGGTGTGATCCCTCGACGGCGCGGGCTCAGTCACGTGCGTGCGGCCGAACGATTGCAGCCCAGCCAACAGGATCGCCGATTTGACCTGGGCGCTGGCCACGGGCAGCGCGTAGTCGATGGCGCGCATGCCGCTGGAAGCGTGGAGCACGACGGGGGGCTTGCCGTCGCGGGTGTCGATGTTGGCCCCCATCGAGCGCAATGGACCGGCCACGCGCTCCATGGGGCGCCGCATCAGAGACTCGTCGCCTATCAAAGTGGAGTCGAAACGCTGCGGCGCGAGCAGCCCCATGAACAGGCGGATCGCGGTACCGGCGTTTCCCATGTCGAGCGGCGCGGACGCAGGCCGCAGCCCGTCAGGACCCACGCCATGTACGAAAACGTGCTGCTCCTCCGGTCGCTCGATACGCACTCCGAGGCTTTGCAGCGCTCGCAGTGTCGCCAGGCAGTCCTCACCCGCCAGAAAGCCGGTAATCTCGGTGTCACCTTCGGCGATTCCGCCGAACATCAACGCGCGGTGTGAGATCGACTTGTCACCGGGGACGGTGAGCTCGCCTTCGATCTTGCCGCCAGGGCCTGCCAGGTAACGCGGTTTCGTCGTCATAAGTCCAGTTCGATCACATCACGGCCCGGGGATAACTGCCGAGCACCCGGAACAACGAGGAGCGCTTCTTCAGCTCCGCAAGCGCCTTGGCGACGTGCGGCTCGTCCGCGTGTCCCTCGAAGTCGATGAAGAAAACATAGTCCCATTTACGCCGGTGCGACGGCCGCGACTCGATGCGGGTCATGCTGATGCGGTATCTCGCCAAGGGCTCGAGCAACCGAGACAGCGCGCCGGGGGCATCGGTGTGGCTCACCGACACGAGTAGCGTAGTGCGATCCTCGCCGCTCGGGGTGAAGAGTTTACGCCCGAGCACCAGAAACCGGGTGGTGTTGTCGCTGCGATCCTCGATCTCCGCCGCCAACACCTTGAGCCCATAGACTTCCGCCGCAGTCTGCCCGGCGATTGCCGCAGTGCCCTTCTCATCGCGCGCGCGGCGCGCGCCCTCCGCGTTACTGGAGACGGGAACCTGCTCGACGTTTGGCATGTGCTCGTCCAGCCAGACGCGGCATTGGGCTAGCGACTGCGGATGGGAACAGATGCGGACGATACGTCCGAGTGAGTTCATCAGGCCCATTAGGTTGTGGTGGATGCGCAGCTCCACCTCGCCGCAGATCGTCAGCGGGGACAGCAGAAAGCGGTCGAGGGTGTGGTTTACGGTGCCCTCGGTCGAGTTCTCGATCGGCACCACACCAAAGTCGGCATTCGCAGCCTCGACCTCGTGGAATACCTCGTCGATGGAGGCCAACGGGAGCGCCCGGACCGAGTGGCCGAAGTGGGTCAGCACCGCGGTCTGCGTGAAAGTGCCTTCGGGACCCAGGAAGGCCACCTTCAGCGGCTCCTGCTGCGCCAGGCAGGCCGACATGATCTCCCGGAACAGTCGCAGGACTTCCTCGTCGCGCAATGGGCCGTTGTTGCGCTCACGGGCCATGCGTAGCACCTGGGCTTCACGCTCGGGCCTGTAGAAGTCGACCGTGCGCCCTTCCCGGGTCTTGGAAATCCCGACGAGTTGCGCCAGGCGGGCCCGGTCGTTGATGAGGGTGTGGATCTTCTCGTCGATCGAGTCGATCCGCGCACGGACCTCGTCCAGCTTCAGGGCCGGCGCGGGTTGCGGCCGGGGTGACTTCTTCTTTCGGGGCATCGGGGTGCTCGCAGGCGGCGTTACACCGCCCTGGGTTTTGACGAGCAGATCATCGCCGATCGATGCGTGTTCCGGCTAGGCGTTGTTGAGAGTCAGGATGCGCTCACACGGCCTCCGGGCCGGGCTCGTCGCCGGATTCCTCGCCGCTGCCCGAGCCGGTGGCAACATCGCCCTCGCCCGGGATGCCACCGTTCACGTCTTCGACGCCGCTTCCCGCGCCATCACCGGACTCGAGGCTCTCGATGCGCTCGATCCCCACCAGCCGTTCGCCCTCTGCGAGGCGAATGAGGCGAACGCCCTGAGTGTTGCGTCCGAGTACGGAGATCTCGTCCACCGGCGTACGCACGAGCGTGCCAGTGGAGCTGATGAGCATGATTTCGTGGCCGGCCATGACCTGCAGGGCCGCAACTGTCGTGCCGTTGCGATCGGAGGTTTGCAGTGCGATGACGCCTTGCCCTCCTCGGCCGTGTGACGGGAAGTCATCCAAAGGCGTGAGCTTGCCGTAGCCGGTCTCCGACGCCGTCAGGACGTGTCCCTCGCCTACTACAATGAGTGCGATGAGCTCCTGCGCTTCGCCGAGCTTGATGCCGCGAACGCCCGCGGCCTCGCGGCCCATCGGACGAACTTCCTCCTCGTGGAAGCGAATCGCCTTGCCTCCGCTCGAGACAAGGATGATCTCGCGCTGGCCATCGGTGATGGCTACTCCAACGAGACGATCATTGTCGGCCAGGTCCACGGCGATGATGCCGGTGGAGCGCGGCCGCGAGAATGCCGTCAGGGGTGTTTTCTTCACCGTGCCCTGGCTCGTCGCCATGAACACGAAGTGCTGCTCGTCGTACTGTTTGACGGGCAACAGGGCGTTGATCTTCTCGCCCTCCTCCAACGGCAGGAGGTTCACCATCGGTTTACCGCGGGAATTGCGGCCCGCCTGCGGCAGCGTGTAGACCTTCAGCCAGTAAACCTTGCCGCGGTTCGAGAAACACAACACAGTGTCGTGCGTGTTGGCCACGAAGAGCTTCTCGACGAAGTCCTCGTCCTTCATGGTGGTGGCCATCTTTCCGCGTCCGCCGCGCCGCTGCACCTGGTATTCGGTGAGAGGTTGGGATTTCGCGTAGCCGGCGTGCGAGAGCGTTACGACCACGTCCTGTGGCTCGATGAGATCCTCGGTCGACAGGTCCAGGTGATCGCGATTGATCTCGGTCCGACGGGCGTCGCCGTACTGATCACGGATCTCGATGAGCTCGTCGCGCACCACCTGCGTCAGGCGCTCAGGACGCGCCAGGATGTCCTCGAGATCGCGGATGTTGTCCAGGAGTCCTTTGTACTCCTCGATGATCTTGTCCTGCTCCAGGCCGGTGAGGCGGTGCAGGCGCATGTCGAGGATCGCCTGGGCCTGCGCTTCCGAGAGACGGTAGGTGCTCGCACCCGCCTGCGCTGCCGTCAGCCCGAACTCGGAGCCGAGACCATTGGGGCGTGTGTTGATGGACCCCGCACGCTCGAGCAACTGCGGCACCACTCCGGCGCCCCAGTCTCGCTCGAGCAACTTCGCACGTGCTTCGGCGGGTGACGGCGACGCTTTGATGAGCGCGATCACCTCGTCGATGTTGGCCAGCGCGACCGCGAGTCCTTCCAGAATGTGGGCGCGCTCGCGGGCTTTGCGCAGGTCGAATATGGTGCGCCGGGTGACGACTTCGCGCCGATGCCGGATGAAGGCATCCAGCATCTCCTTCAGCGACATCAGCTTCGGCTGGCCGTCCTGCAGGGCCACCATGTTGATGCCGAACACCGTTTCCATCGGCGTCTGCGCGTAGAGATTGTTCAGAACAATCTCGGTGACCTCGCCACGCTTGAGCTCGATGACAATGCGCATGCCGTCCTTGTCGGACTCATCGCGCAAGCCATCGCTGGCGATACCCTCTATCTGCTTCTCGCGCACCAGCTGCGCGATGCGCTCGATGAGGCGCGCCTTGTTGACCTGGTACGGCAGCTCCGTAACGATGATCGCCTGGCGATCACCTCTGCCGATCTCCTCGATCTCAACCTTCGCCCGCACCGACAGCCGGCCACGGCCCGTGCGATAGGCGGTCGCGATCTCCTGCGCGCCGTTGATGATGCCGCCGGTCGGGAAGTCGGGACCCGGGACGTGCTGCATCAGGGCCGCGAGCGGCAGCGACGGATCATCCAGCAGCGCAAGGCACGCGTTGATGATTTCCGTCAGGTTGTGCGGCGGGATGTTGGTCGCCATGCCGACCGCGATGCCCGTCTGGCCGTTGATCAGCAGATTCGGGATGCGCGCCGGCAGAACGGACGGCTCGTGCTCCGTCTCGTCGTAGTTCGGGATGAAATCGACGGTTTCCTTGTCGATGTCCGCGAGCAGCTCGTGCGCCATTTTGGACATGCGCACTTCGGTGTAACGCATGGCCGCGGGCATGTCGCCATCCACCGACCCGAAATTGCCCTGGCCGTCGATGAGCAGGTAGCGCATCGAGAACGGCTGCGCCATCCGCACCATGGTTTCGTAGACGGCGGAGTCGCCGTGCGGATGGTATTTACCAATGACGTCGCCCACGATGCGGGCGGATTTTTTGTAGGCCTTGTTCCAGTCATTGCCGAGCTCGCGCATGGCGAACAGGACACGACGGTGGACAGGCTTCAAACCATCACGAACGTCGGGCAGCGCGCGCCCGACGATCACGCTCATGGCATAGTCGAGATAGGACTGCCGCATCTCGTCTTCGAGGCTGACGGGCAGGATTTCACGTGCAATATCGGTCATTCAGTCTCTAGCAGCACCTGGCAGCGAGCCGGCCTTCGTAAAGAATCATCGTAAAGAATCAGTCGGCGCATTCCACGCGACCGGAAAGACGAATCTTAACATACGGGAGGGTATGGGGCAGGACGTAAAGACCTCGTATACTCCGCCCTCTTTTCCAGGCGCTTTTCGCGCAGATGCCTCCAAAAGACTCCGTCGATCTGGTGATCGAGCCCCGCTGGGTGCTGCCGATCGCGCCCCATAACACCGCGCTCACCGATCACGCGGTTGCCGTGACAGCGGGGAGAATCGTGGCGGTCGGGCCGTGCGAGCAGATCAATGCCACCTTCGAGCCGCGCGAGCGTGTCGTTCGTGCGGACCACGCGCTTTTGCCGGGCTTCGTTAACGCCCACACCCGTGCCGCGACCACACTTTTGCGCGGCCTTCCGGTGTATGGACCGCGGTCGCAGTGGATGCGGGAAACAGTGCTTCCGATTGCCCGCACCTGTATGAGTCCGGATTTCGTGCGGGAAGGGACGCAGCTCGCCATGGCTGAAATGCTGCGGGCCGGCATTACTGCGTTCTCGGATATGTATTTGTTCCCCGAGGAAGCAGCGCGTGCGGCCTCCGCTGCCCGGATGCGAGCGGCAATCGGGCTTCCGGTGACGGATGGACCGACAGTGTGGGCAGAGAGTGCTACGGGGCACCTCGCGAAGGCTGAGCAGCTTTGGGATGAGTACCGCTCCCATCCGGGGGTGTCGCTGTATTTCGCGCCTCACAATGCGTTTGGCGAGGGCGATCAGACACTCGCGCGCGTGCGGCGGGTTGCTGATGAGCTTGACGCTCGGGTGGCTCTGTATCTGGCGCCCGGAGAGGCTTCGCCGGGCCTGGCGGGTCGGCGTCCTCTTGCTCTCCTCAAAGAGCTCGGATTGCTCGGACCTGGATTTACGGCGATTCATCTGAGCGGACTGAATGAGCAGGAGCTGGAGATTGTCGCCACGACCGGGATCAGTGTGGTTGCGTGTCAGCAGTCGCATTTGCGGGTCGGCGGCGGGTTATGTCCAGCCGGGGAGCTCGAGGCTCGCGGTGTTTTGGTCGGCTTGGGAACCGATAGTGCTTTGAGCGTCGGCGCGCTCGATGTGTTGGCTGAGGCGCGGGTGAGCGCGTTGGTTGCTGGGTTGGGAGTGCGTAATACCGCCGGAAGCGAGGTGCGTGATGGCGTTGGTGCGCGCGCCGGTGCGGTGCTCGGCCGACCTGCTGCCGACGCCGGTGCACCCGCAGCGGAGACTGTGTTGCGTATGGCGACGCTGGGCGGAGCCACGGCGCTCGGGATGGGCTCCGTCGTTGGATCGATCGAGGCCGGCAAGGCCGCGGACCTGGTTTGTTTGGATCTCTCCACCCTGCCCTGCCAGGCTCCCAGGCGGCCCGCGGACGCGATCGTTTTCGGCGCGACGCGCGAGCAGGTGAGTGACGTATGGCTTTCGGGGCGCGCGGCAGTTCGCGGCGGACATTTGCTTACATTTGACGAGCAGGAGCTCGGAGCGATGGCGCGACGCTGGGCTGAGCGCATCTCTACAGGAGTGACGGCATGATCTCGAATGCGACCGCCAACGCGGACAGCAGCGAGCTTGGAAAATTCGATTCGCTGTCCAGCCGTTTCTGGGACCCCCGCGGCGAGTTCCGCCCGCTGCACCTGTTGAATCCGGTACGAGCCCGCTTCGTCGCGGACCGCGCCACGCTTTCCGGCGCTCGCGTACTCGATGTGGGTTGCGGCGGAGGACTGTTGGCCGAGGCGCTCGCGCGCGCTGGCGCGAAGGTCATGGCGATCGACCTCGCACCGGGAATGATCGAAGTGGCTCGTCTGCATGCCATGGAGCAAAAGCTGGAGATCGACTATCGAGTGGTCGCGGCGGAAGCCGTCGCCGCCGCGGAGCCTGGCGGGTTCGACGTCGTGACCTGCATGGAAATGCTCGAGCACGTTCCGGAGCCCGCGCAAATGATCGCCACACTGGCGACGTTGGTTCGTCCGGGGGGCTCGGTTTTCGTCTCGACCCTGAACCGAAACCTCAAGTCGTTCCTGACGGCGATTGTCGGGGCCGAGTACGTGTTGAAGCTGATTCCCCGGGGCACCCACGAGTATGAGCGGCTCATCCGGCCTTCCGAGCTGGCGCGCTGGGCGCGTGCGGCGGGGCTCACAATGCGCGAGCTGACGGGCATCCAGCTGAATCCGTTCACGGAACATTGCTCCCTGAGCCGGGACATCGACGTGAACTACCTCGCCCACATGGAGCGCTGACCCGACGGTGAATGCCTTTCTCATCGTCGTCGTTGCCCTGGCCGCGCTGCTCGTCGGCGTGATGTTGGGATTCCTGGTGGCCCAACTCCGCGCGGCACGGCAGATCGAGACCGTCCGCATCGAGCTCGAGGCCGCGCGCGTGCGGCTCGAGTCCACCGCGCGGCAGGAAGCCGATCGCATCTCACTCCTGGAGCAGTCTGAGGCGCGCCTGCGCTCGTCGTTTGATTCGCTCGCGGGTGAGACTTTGCGGTCCAACAGCGAATTGTTCCTGCGGCTCGCTCGCGAGGCACTCGGACGCGATCAGGCGGTCGCCCAGGGCGCACTGAAGGAACGTGAGGCCGCTATTGCGCAACTCGTCGAGCCTATCCGGGCTGCGTTGCAGAAGACCGAAGCGCAGGTCGAGGCTTTGGAGCGGGAGCGTCGGGATGCGTTCTCGAGTCTGAGGACTCAGATCGAGACGCTCGCGAATGGGCAGACGCTGCTGCAAAGAGAGACGCGTAACCTCGTGACTGCGTTGCGCCGTCCCGAAGTACGCGGCCGGTGGGGCGAGTTGACCCTGCGGCGGCTCGTCGAGCTCGCGGGCATGTCGGAGCACTGTGACTTCACCGAGCAGCTCAACGTTACGAGCGACGAAGGCTCGCTGCGACCTGATCTCGTCGTGCACATGCCGGAATCGCGCAATCTCGTCGTCGATGTCAAAGCACCGCTGGATGCGTACCTGGAGGCGCTCGAGGCGGTTACGGACGAGGCACGACAAGTGGCCATGAAGCGTCACGGCCAACAGGTCGAGACGCGCGTGCGTCAACTTTCCAGCAAGAATTACTGGACGCAGTTCGAGCACAGTCCCGAGTTCGTCGTGATGTTCCTGCCCGGCGATCAGTTCCTGAGCGCGGCGCTGGCCGAGCGGCCGGAGTTGCTCGAGACCGCTTTGAAGCAGAACGTCATCCTCGCCACGCCTTCGACGCTGATCGCGCTGTTGAAGACTGTCGCTTATGGCTGGCGACAGGCGGCAGTCGCCGAGAATGCGGCCCTCATCCGGGGGTTGGGCCAGGAGTTATATCGACGGCTGGGGAACTTCACGGCCCACCTCGGGAAGGTTGGTCAGCGGCTGGGGTCGGCCATTGAGGCCTACAACTCCGCGGTGGGGTCGCTCGAGCGGCAGGTGATGCCGCAGGCGCGGCGCTTCCCTGAGTTGGGGGTAACGCCTGATGCACCGCTGGCGCAGTTGGAGCAGATTGATCTGTTCCCGCGGAAAGTGGGATCGCAGGCCAGCGCGGAACCGCCGGTGAATGGTGATGCCGGGGCAGCAGAGCCGAACGGCGGCACGCCGGGTACGGCGTTGCCGGGCGGTGCGACGGCGATCGCTGTAGCGGCGCCAGACAGCGCTGCGACGACTGGTGATGCGACGCCCGGCGGTGGTAAGTCGAATGGCTGATTCGCGGCGGCCTGGAGCGCCTGAGGATGGTGTCGCTGGGCCCACGAGTGCCCTGTCGGCGGAGCGGTATCTTGCCTGGCTTTATTCGCCGCCCGCGATGCAGCCGGTGTTGACGGCGTTGTGTCAGATTGAGAGCGAGGTTGCGGCTAGTCTGAAGCCTGGCGTGGATCATCACGTTGCGCACACTCGGCTGCAGTGGTGGCAGGAGGAATGCGAGCGGACGGCTGAAGGGCGCGCTGTGCATCCGCTGACACGCGAACTTGTTGCGGCTGCGGCTTCGGCTGCCGCTGCGGCTGTGGCTGCCGCTGGCGGCGCGACGCCCGCCTCTGGGTCGGTGCCCTCGCCGCTCGCGGGAATTTCCGGCTTTGTAGACACCGCAGTGTGGGATCTTGCGAGTGCGACATTCGAGACTCGCAAGGAATTGGTGGCGTACTGCGAGCGGTGGAGCACCGCGATGTTTGAGACCGCCGCTCTAGCCGGCGGCGCCGCGATAGAGCAGTCGTCTCTGCGGACTATTGGGGCCGCAGTGCGTGAGACTGAGCTGCTCGCAAATTTGGCGCGCGAGGCCCATAACGGGCGATTGCGCATTCCTTTGGATGAGCTGGAGCGCGCAGGGATCGACACTGGTTCTCTTGCGAAAGTGCCTTGGCCTGCTCCGCTGGTAAGTCTGCTACGCGATCGGCATACGGCGCTTCGCAAGACGATCGCTGATGGGGTCTCGCGCCTCGTCAACGCTGAGCAGGGGGCGGTTCGTGGCCTTCTTGTCTGGGCTGGCCTGGCATGGCGGCAGTCATGGCGTGCGCAGCGCGCATTGCCAAACGTAATTCTGCCGCGCCGGTATCATGCGCTCGCTGATGGCTGGCACGCCTGGCGTGCCGCTCACCGCGCTACCGCCGGAAAGCTCCGGCTGCAATGATTCGATCAACGGGACGGGACTGCTTTGAATTCCATCGATCTGCAAAATCACGTCGCCAGTCCTACTGAGCTTGCGGGACGCGTCATCGCAATAACGGGGGCCAGCACCGGCATTGGACGGGCGGTCGCCCTCGCCTGCGCGCGGCACGGGGCGAATGTGATTCTGATCGGCCGCAATGCTCGGAAGCTCGAGGACGTGCATACCGAGATCGAGAAGGCGGGTGGTCCGGAGCCGATCATCGCGTTGCTCGACCTCGAGAAGGCGTTGGCCAAGGACTATGACCAGCTCGCCGACGCGGTGCTGGCCAAATATGGGCGCCTCGACGGACTCCTGCATAACGCGGGAATTCTCGGGACGCTGACGCCGATCGAACATTACGACGTGCCTACGTGGTATCGGGTCATGCACGTCAATGTGACGGCGGCGTTTGCGCTCACCCAGGTCCTGCTACCCGCGCTGAAGAAGTCCGCGGATGCATCCGTCATTTTCACCGCGAGCGGTGTTGGACGGCGGGCACGTGCCTACTGGGGCGCCTACGCCGTGTCCAAGTTTGCTCTCGAAGGGTTCGCCCAGATCCTGGCCTCGGAGCTCGAGAACCTGACGGCGATCCGCGTGAACACGCTGAATCCCGGGAAAGTCCGCACGATGATGCGCCGGACGGCTTATCCTGCCGAGGACATCAACACCCTGCCCCTTCCTGAGACCATCACGGGACCCTATATTGCCCTGTTGGGACCCGCGACCCGTGGGGTGACGGGACAGCAATTCGACGCTCAACCCTGACATGTCACAAGCCATGAGAGTGCTCCTGTACGCGGTCCTGTTGGTGCTGGCAGGCTCTGCCCCTCCTCTGAGAGCTGACCCACAAGCCTGGGGCAAATCGGTCAATGGATTGCGCATCTCCATTTCCCTGGATCAGACAGGCCATCCAGACTCACGGGTGCCGGGTTTCAGAGTGGACTTCCGCAATCGCAGCGATCGCGACTATGGACTTCACCTGGGCCTCATGGCCGGCATCGGAAAATATCCCCGCGCCCTGTTCCTGATCATCAGGGATGCGCAGGGAAAATCCCGCCGGTTCGATCTCATCAAACCCGCGGGCATTCTCGGTCACATCAACCCGTTCGTCGTTCGCCTTCCCGTCCGCGCCACTTATTCAGTACCCGTGAACCTCGACGACTATTGGGTGGTTCTCTCGAAGGAACCGAACTACAAGTTGACACCTGGGACCTACGACATCCAGGCACGGTTCATCGGCACTGACGACGTCGCCGAGTCGGGACCCGGGGCCCTGCCGCTTTGGACAGGCACCGTCGTTTCGAACCACCTGCGCTTCGAGATCACGCAACAACAATAATCCGGCCGGGCCTCTCGACGCCCATTGCCCAGCCTAGAGCGCGAGCGCCGCGCCGATGAGGCTCGTCGTGTCGGGAACTATCAACCCCACCTGACATTGCTTCTCGATGAGAGCGAAGCGTTTCGGCGGCGCGCCGTTGTGCAGCGCGTGCGGCGCTGCGCGGGCGCTCGGCGTCGTCGTTGTTGGCGTAGTTTTCGCCACAGCCCCGGCCGCCAACGCCGCCGATCCCCAACCCTACAAGGTGGATATGGCGCGCACGGCGGATAAAGACCTGAACGCGACGCTGAAAGCAACGTCGGAGCTCGAGTCTTTGCGCAAGTCGGCTCCGGTGGGTCCGTTCGGCCTGATCGGGCGCGCGCGGGGTGATCTCGAGCGCCTGAAGACTGTGTTGGAGAGCGTCGGGTTCTACGAAAGCTCGGTCGCAATCAAGATCGATGGCCGGTCGCTCGATGACCCCGGCCTGGCCGAAGAGCTCACGGCCCGCGCCAAGGACGACGACGCGCAGGTCGCCGTTACATTCAACACCGGCCCCCTGTATCACCTGCGCAAAATCCAGCTCGATGGCGATGTACCTGACAAGGCCAGAGGATCCCTGGCCCTGCAAAGTGGCGCCCCGGCCATCGCCGCGGACGTGTTGGCCGCGGGCGACCGACTCCGCAATGCCCTCGGAGACGAGGGATACGCATTCGCCAAGGTAGATCCACCGATCGCCCGCAAGGATCCTGCCGACCGCGTGCTGGATGTGCGCTTTCATGTTGTGACCGGTGCTCGCGTACAGATCGGGCAGATCCAGCTCGCGGGTCTGAAGGAGATGGACGAGGCTTTCATCCGTAAGCGCCTCATGGTGCATACGGGAGAGCAATACGGCGCGACCAAACTCGAGACCGCACGCAGGGATCTTCTGTCACTCGGCGTGTTCTCGTCGGTCAGTGTCAATGCCGGGACGAGCACCGATAGCGACGGTCGAGTACCCATCACTTTTCAGATGCGCGAGAAAAAGCCACACACGGTGAGTTTCACGGCCGCCTATTCCAGCGACCTGGGCGGCAGCACCGGTGTGAGCTGGACCAAACGCAACATCTCGGGCAAGGCCGACTCCCTGACCTTGGCCGCCAACCTCATCAACCTGGGCGGTGGTACGGCCAGCGAGGGTATCGGCTATGACGTGAACGGCACGTATTCCATACCGCAGTTCCTGCGCCGCGATCAGACATTACAGGTGTTCGTCGGCGGGCTCAAACAATCCCTGGACGCCTACGATCAGACCGCCGCCAGAACCGGCGTCACACTGACCCGGAAGCTCTCGAGCCTGTGGAGCGGGAGCGTCGGATTCAGCGCCGAGCGCGAGCGGATCCACCAGGAATGCTTCGCGGCAAGCGGCGCGGCGCAAGACATCGATATCAGCAAGCTGCCGGAGGGAGGCCTGCTGCCGGGGGGCTGCACTTATCACTACACACTGCTGGCCCTGCCGATCTCCGCGGTTTACAACAATACCGGACAGGAATCGCCTCTGGCCGATGCCACGCATGGCTGGCGGCTCGCCCTGAGCGTCACGCCCACCTTCTCCATGGGACGTCCGAATACGCAGTTCGCCGTGACACAGGTCAGCGGTACGTTCTACTTTGATCTGAACAAACTACACCTGAACCCGGATCCCGGCCGCAGCGTTCTCGCCCTGCGCGGCCTGGCGGGCCTGGCCGTGGGCGCGCAGGAGTTGAGCTTGCCGCCTGATCAACGCTTCTATGCTGGCGGCAGCGGCACGGTCCGCGGTTACCGTTATCAGTCGGTGGGTCCGCAATTCCCGGATGGCAATCCGATCGGCGGCACGGCCATCAATGTCGGCAGTGCGGAATTCCGGCAGCGTTTCGGTACGAATCTTGGTGCCGCCTTCTTCGTGGACGCCGGCAATGTCAGCCGCAACCTGAATCCATTGAATGGTACGTTGCGCTTTGGCGCGGGCGCCGGAGTTCGCTACTACACGCCGATGGGCCCGCTGCGGGTGGATTTCGCGGTTCCGCTGAACAAGCGCCCGAAAACCACAACCAGCCGTGGCGACGATTCATTCGAGATCTATATCGGGCTGGGGCAGGCATTCTGATGCGTCGGGCACTCAAAATCACCGCCTGGAGCGCCGCCGGACTGGCACTGCTCGTCAGCGTGCTGGTGTTGGGTGTGCTGGTCCTCGGCAACACGGAGAGCGGCCGGGCCATGGTCGTCCGCCTCACTCCCCAACTCACCCAAGGGCATGTCCGGATCGCGGGTATCCATGGCTCCTTCCCCGCGGCGCTCGACCTCGACAGGCTGGAGCTTCGCGACCAGGAGGGTGTCTGGTTATTTGCCGACCACATCTCCTTGCGATGGACACCGGGCGCGCTGCTCGCGAACCATGTGAAAGTTGACCTTCTGCACATCTCGCGGCTACACGTTGAGCGACAACCCGTGCCCGAGAAACCGCAGAAACCGGACAACGGTGGTGGGTCTATTCCACAGACCGACCTGGCCAATCTATCAATCGACACGCTGGAGCTGGGCGAGAAGCTCGCTGGCCAACCCACCGCGTTGCGAGTAAGCGGAAGCGCTCACCTGAAATCACTGGAGGAAGCCACTGCACACGTTGGCGCCCGACGCACTGGGGGCGATGGTGACTACCAACTCCACGTGAAGCTCGATCCTGTACGCATAGAGGCATCCCTACAACTGCGGGAGCCGGACAATGGCCCACTGGAGAATCTGCTGAAGATCCCAGGCCTGGGGGCGCTGTCGCTGTCGGCCAACGTGACGGGTCCGCGCACGGCGGAAAAAATCGATCTCAACCTGGCCGCGGGCCCGATGCGCGCACGGGCACAGGGGTCGGTCAACCTGATCGCCAGCACGGCGGATCTCGATTACCAACTGACCGCACCCGCAATGACGCCCGCCCCCAATCTCACGTGGCAGCGGGTCGATTTGCGAGGCCGCTTTCATGGGCCCTTCAAGACACCCCAGGCGGACGGCCACCTCATCATCGATCAACTGCAAGCTCCAGGCGGCACACAGCTGGGCTCCCTGGAGGCGAACCTCGAGGCCAATGCCGGATGGATGAAGCTGCGTGCCACGATCGAGGGGTTGCTGATCCCAGGCCCCCAACCGAAGGTCCTGGCGGACGCACCACTGTCCTTGAACGCGACCGTCCGATTGAACGACGACCAGCGCCCGGTGGAGCTGACCGCGAGTCACAAGCTGTTTGAATTGACTGCCAATGCCATCACCGCGGGTGCGCAGACGGCGGATCTGCGCCTGCGACTCCCTAACCTCGCACCGCTGGCCGCCGTTGCCGGGCAGAAGTTGCGCGGCAACGCCGAAGTTCACACCCACGTGACCCGGGATAATGACACGATCCATCTCGTGGCCGATGCCAATGGGGACCTCGATGGCGGCACAGCCGCCTGGGCCGGCCTGGTTCGCGGCAGCAACACCCGCATGCAACTGGACACGCGACTGACGGACCAGACCATCACCCTGGACCGCTTGCAGCTCAACGGACGCGCCATCTCACTCTCAGCGCGCGGATCCGCGGATCGGAATGAGGCGCGGGAGATCAACGCCAACCTGGATCTCAATCTACCCGACCTGGCCCGAATCTCCCCCGTGGTCGCAGGCACCCTGAAACTAGCGGCCCGAGCGCGGGGCCCGCTCGATTCATTG
Organism: Steroidobacteraceae bacterium; assembly: GCA_036834945.1. Lineage (GTDB taxonomy): Bacteria > Pseudomonadota > Gammaproteobacteria > Steroidobacterales > Steroidobacteraceae > 13-2-20CM-66-19. The sequence goes on along the minus strand of DAITMW010000002.1, from coordinate 2,979 downwards.
AGCGCGGCTACAGACTTGACATCCGTACTCTCGGTTCGCGGTTCACCGAAGGGCACTCTCTCGGCCTCGATCCAGGCAGAGGATCTTCCCAAGGCACCTCACGGAACCATCACCGCTCGCGGTGACCTCGATGGCGCGCCTCTGCACCTCAACGTGTCATTGGATCGCAGTGGCGCCAGCTATCACGCAAATATCCGGCAGGCCAACTGGAAGAGCGCTCATGCGCAAGCCGACATCACCAGCGGCACGACGATCAAGCGCGCCAAGGGAAGCGCCAACTTCCGCATGGACCAGCTGAGCGATCTCAACAGACTGCTCGGCAGCTCCCTCCAGGGCGGTGTGTCGGGGAACCTCACGCTGGTGCCTGCTTCGGGTGAGTCCCGAGCCCAATTGAAGCTCGAGGCCCAGGATGTCGTCGCTGGTGGCATGACCACCAGTGCACGACTAAATGCCGACGGCAGACTGGACGCACTCAATATCCAGCTTGCCGCACAATCACCCGCGGTGGGCGGGAAACCTGCGAGCGTCGACTCGAACGGGCAACTCAATGTCGATCGGCGCGAGCTGCAGTTGGCGAAGCTCGAGGCCCGGTACCACGGACAGTCCATTCACCTGCTGCAGCCGACCAGGGTTGCCTTCCGTGAAGGCCTGGCTATCCAACAGTTGAGGATCGGGGCACAGGAAGCCGTCCTCGCTGTCGACGGCCGCGTGTCGCCTGAGCTGGACCTGCACGCTTCACTGAAGCAACTCGAGCCGGACCTGATCAACGCATTCGTACCCGATTTATTGGCAGCCGGCCTCATCGAGGCGGACGTGCAGGTGCAGGGACGCCCCAACTCCCCGACCGGCCAGGTCAACCTGAATGCCACGGGAGTTCGCGCCAAGAACGAGGCCGCGCAGGGACTGCCGGCGACCGACTTCCATGCCAACGTGAAATTGATGGGCAACACCGCCGCGGTCGATGCCAACCTGACGGCAGGAAGTGCCTCGCATGTGACACTCAGCGGAAATGCCCCACTCGCGACTGACGGCACACTCGATGCAAAACTGGCCGGCGACCTCGACCTGGCCATGCTGAACCCGATGTTGGAAGCAAAGGGCCGTCATGTCACCGGCGCGGTTGCTCTCGATACGCGGGTGACGGGCGCAGCCGCCAACCCCGAGATTGCTGGCACGGTGCGCCTCACAAAGGGCAGTCTGCACGACTACACGCAGGGAGTAGCCCTGTCGGACATCACTGCGAATCTCAGTGGCAGCCATGGGGTGTTGCAGATTGAGAAACTCACCGCGCGAGCACCCCCGGGCGATCTGTCGGTGGAGGGTACGATCGGCGTACTGCAACCGAAGATTCCTGTGAGTTTGATACTCAAGGCCAAGAACGCTCAGCCCATCGCCAGCAATATTCTGACAGCCAATCTCGACACGAACATTGAGGTCACGGGCACAGCGCGGGAGCGACTGGATGTCGGTGGAACAGTGCGTGTCAATCGCGCCGATGTGGAGATACCGAGTGGATTGCCACCCAATGTCGCTGTGCTCCAGATGGAGGAGCCGGGACAGGTCCCGCCACCGCCGAGTGGGAAAAGCCTCGTGATCGGCCTGAACGTCACCGTGGACGCACCGCGGCGGATTCTGGTGAAGGGCCGGGGTCTGGATGCCGAAATGGGCGGCAAGCTCCATGTGCAAGGCACGAGCGACTCGCCGCAGGTCAGTGGCGGCTTCGATCTCATCCGGGGTTTCTTCACTCTCGCGAGCAGCAAACTCACCTTCTCCAACGGCGACGTGACATTCAGCGGCGCTGGGTTGAAGAATCGGATCGTACCCACACTGGACTTTACCGCTGGCACCAAGGTCGCGGAGGTCACGGCCACCGTGCACATCACGGGATTGGCGGATGCCCCCAAGATCGAGCTCAGTAGCACACCGGAGCTCCCCCAGGATGAAATTCTGGCGCGGCTGCTCTTTGGCGTACCCGCCTCACAACTGACCGCCATGCAGCTGTTGCAGACCGGCGCCGCATTGGCCTCACTCGGCGGCGGAGGCGGGGATAGCGGCTTCAATCCGGTGGCGAAAGTGCAGAAGTCACTCGGCCTCGACCGCCTCTCTGTCGGAGGCGGCAGTCCCAGCGGCACCCAAGCGGGTCAAGACAGCGGCCCGACAGTGGAAGCCGGGAAGTACGTTTCCGACCGCGTGTACGTGGGTGTGAAGGAGAGCACGACGGGTGAGAGTCAGATCGCCGTGGACGTGGATCTCACCAAGAACCTCAAACTGCAGGCGAAACTCGGGAATGGCCAGAGTACCGCCCAGGGCACCACGCCGGAGAACGACCCTGGCAGCAGCCTTGGGGTGGCCTATCAATTCGACTACTGACTCCTGCAGTCGCTGCTCAGGAGCCGTTGACGGCGGCAACTGGGAATACCAGGTCGGACGGATTGGCCGTATAGAGAACCTCGATTTCCTCACCTTGCGGAAAGAGGCTCGCGTAATGGTTGTCGAAGGTCTTGATCTCCCGTGCGCGCCCCCCGATGGCGAGCGTCACGATGCGTCGTGGCGCTCCGTTCACCTCGATGGAGTAATCCACCTGGTTGGACAGGACTCGCGCGGCTCCCACCTTCCCGGACTCCAGGAGCGCCAGTAACTGTCTGCCACGGCGAGCGCCGCGCGCCTTCATGAAAAGAACAATCCCGGACAATAGCAGGACATCGAAAGCGATCCAGGCGATGCCCCCCAGAGCAACCCATCGCCCCGCCCACGAGCTGCGCCTGTCTGTGAAAACATCCGCCGGCCCTCGAGAAGCACCTGCCGCTCATGGAGGATTCTTTGTCTCGCCTCGGCCGGCAGGTCGTTCTGGGCCAACAGATCGTCCAGATTCCGCAGACCGGCCTCGTTGAAACTGTCCAGTTAGGTTTGAGCCTGCGTCCGGCTGTCTTGGTTCACGAAGTACATCGTGATGAGCATGACACCGCCCAACATGTTAGC
>DAITMW010000001.1:4467-101746 GCA_036834945.1 Steroidobacteraceae bacterium | reverse complement strand
CCCGGCTGGCGCTGGCGATCCTGGTCGCGCGCAAACCCAACCTGCTGTTGCTCGACGAGCCCACCAACCACCTTGACCTGGAGATGCGCCACGCCCTGTTGGTAGCGCTGCAGGACTTCGCGGGTGCTGTGGTGGTGGTCTCGCACGACCGCACCCTGCTGCGTAGCGCGTGCGACAGCTTCCTGTTGGTTGCGAACGGCGCGGTCACTGCGTTCGACGGGGACCTGGATGACTACGCGGACTGGCTGGCGAAGAACAGTAAGCCACGCAGTGCAACGGAGCCCGTCCCGGCGGGCATCGCCCCCTCCAGACAGGAACAGAGGCGGCTGGATGCCGAGGCACGCAACCGGCTCACCCCGCTACGCAATGAGCAGAAGCGCGTCGAAACCCAGCTCGAGAAGCTGACCGCGGAGCGGCAGCGGCTCGAAGCCGAGCTGGCGGACCCGCAGACGTATACGACCAAACCGCAGGAAGAAACCCGCCGGCTCACGGTGCGTCACGCGGAAATCGTGCGGGAGATCACGGCTCTGGAAGAGCACTGGCTCGAAGTAATGTCGGAGCTCGAGTCACGCTCGGCATAACTGTTCACTGAAACAGTGACAAATAAACGGCTAGAATCCCCGCCATGCCGTTCAGCTCGAGGATGTCGGCTGCGCCTGTCACGCGTCGACGTCGCTATCGGCGCGCAATCACCGCGATTGTCGTGGGGATCTGGATTGCCCTGAGCCTCTGGGAAGCGAACAAGCCGCTGCAGCCGGGCGTGCGGACCTCATCGTCCTGGCACACCGTGCCGGTCCAGAACGTCAGCTTCATAGCCGACATTACCTCCGCCGATGCGTACGGCCGGTCGATTTCCAGCCAGGCCATATTCGACGAGACTTTGAAGATCATCCGTGGCGCGCACGACTTCCTGGTGCTGGACTACTTTATGTTCAACACCCGGCGTGGTGATCTCGATTCCTCGTCGCCCTTGCTGCGTCCGTTGACGGCAACTTTGCGCGACGCCCTGATCGAGCGCCGGCAGGCCCTGCCCGGTCTGAAGGTGCTGTTCCTGACCGATCCGATCAATGAGCTCTATGGAGCTGAGCCCTCCCCCGACCTGCGCCTGCTGAAGGCCGCGGGGATCGATGTCGTGTTCACCAACCTGGATGCGCTGCGCGATTCCAACCACCTGTATTCGAGCGCGTGGCGGCTCGGAATCAATTGGTGGGACCCCGATACCCGCGGCGTCGGATCGTTCCCGAATCCTTTGAGCGATTCGAACACCCCGCTGCCATTCGGAGCCTGGGCCCGGGCCCTCAACTTCAAAGCCAATCAGCGCAATGTCGTGATCGGCGACGATGGCAGTGGCGGCCTGGTGGGCATCATCGGATCGGCCACCGCGCACGACGCCAGCGGAACGGATTCCAATGTGGCCGCGCGGGTATCGGGTCCTGTATTGGGCTCACTATTGGAAAGCGAGCTGGCGATCGCACGCTTTTCCGGATGGCAGGGGCAGGGCTCCATCCGGGTTCCCGCCGGCGAGCCCGCGCCGGCACAGGCCCCCTCCGAACCCAACAAGGAGCTGGCGAGCGGCAAGCTGGCCCGGGTACAGACACTCACCGAGGGCGCCATTCACGACGCCCTGCTCGAGCGCATCGATGGCGCGGTGCCGGGCGACTCCATCAATATCGCGATGTTCTACATCGCCGATCGCAGCATCATCGAATCACTGCTCGCCGCCAGCCGTCGCGGCGTGAACGTCAGACTCCTCCTCGATCCCAACAAGGACTCCTACGGCCACACGGTCTCCGGCCTGCCGAACCGGCCGGCCGCCAGCGAGCTCATCTCGGAGAGCGACGGCAAGATCCGCGTGCGTTGGTATCGCACCCATGGGGAGCGGTTCCACACCAAGCTCGTGATGGTCTACGGGCCCGAGAGAGTATGGCTCACGCTCGGATCGGCGAATCTCACCAGCCGCAATCTCGGCGATTACAACCTCGAGGCCAACCTGGCTATCGAGGTCAGCCACGGCTCGGCGCTCGCGGGGCAGGCGCTGGAGTATTTCGATACGTTATGGACGAACCGCGCCTCACTCGGCATTGAGTACAGCGCGGACTTCTCCGCGTATGCCGACCCAGGACAAGGCCACTATTGGCTCTATCGGTTCCTGGAGTCGACCGGGCTGTCCGACTTTTGAGCCATCGACGTCCGCACGGCGTCAGCGGTTTGCAGGGTCATTGAGTCGAGGGCCGTATTGGTAGCCGCGTCGAACGCGGCCACGACGGCACTCAACTTGTTCGCGGTGGCTTGCGACGACCCTTCCGCCAGAAAGGTTCCAACGACCTCGCGTCCCTCTCGCTTGCCGACCAGGCAGTCGAGCACGACATGGACGGTAGGCGCCGGACCCCCGTCGGTGTAATCCGCCTCGAAGCGGCGGAGGGTGACCTGCATGACGTAGTCCGACGGGAAGCCGCTCGTTGAGTCGCTCACCGAGCGCCAGATGTCCGAGCCACGCAGTTTCTCGACCGCCAGCGTTTCGATCATGTTCGGCGCGGGAGCGGGCCAGCGGCTGGCGAGATAGAAGCTCATGCGCCGATCCGACTGCACCAACACAATTTGCGGCGAATCGAGCCCCGGAGCGGCGGTTGGCCGGGTAAACCGCACGGAGGTGGCCAGTGGACCGCGTGCGTCACCGCTTTTGGGCATGGGCTCGGCGCGCAGGTAATAGACCTGCTCAGGCCGCGCGTCGCTGTGGAACAGCCCGCCACACCCCGTCAGCGCCAGGGTTGCCAGCAAACACCCGCCCGTCCGAAGACCCATCGAGACTGATCGCGCTCGGAAGGTTCGCGCTGCTGTTGGTGAAGGTGACGTCGTCACTGCGGAATCTCCACGCCTTTCTGTTTCTGTTCGTACAGGAGTTGCGACGGGTTTTCGCGCAGGCTGGTGCTCAGCGCCCGGATCTCCTCGGCGGCGGCGCGGCCTTCGCGCAGAAAGCGCTCGAGCTCCGGCAAGCCATCGCGCGTGAACGAGCGGATGTCCTGACGGTTGTCCGCAATGATCTTGTCGACCAGTTCGGTCGCTCTCGCGAGGTTGTCCGAAACCGAATGCAGCCGCTGTATGGTGGCCTCGATATCGGGTGCCGAGGTATCGATGACGCCGCGCAAGCCCTTCGCGGACGAGCCGATCTCGGCTGTGGCCAAGCGCAACTCTTTCAGCAGCCCGTTCAGATCATGCAGCGTGTCCGGCAGGTTCACGCTCGCCCTGTTGATGTTATCGAGCGCGCTCGAGAACGCCGACAGATTATCGTCGCTCAACAGCCGGTCGGCGCGCTCCACGAGATCGGCCGCGGCGGTGGCGAGATCGGGGAGGCTCTGCAAGAACGCTTGCAGACGAGAGGGGCCGGCACGGATGACGGGATATTTGTAGCTCGGCACCTCGGGCGGCTCATGACGGTTGCCGGGGCGATGCCGTAAGAGATCGATGTAGAGAAGGCCGGTGACCCCCTGCAGCGAGAGCTCGGCGACGGTCTTGTCGGAAATGGGCGTAGCGGCGTCGATATCCACTATGACCATGACCCGGCTCGAGTCGCGCGGATCGATCCGCAGGTCCACGACGCGACCAACACCCACACCGAGATAGCGCACGGCGGCGCCCCGCTCGAGTCCGCTCACGGTACCGTCAAAGTACACCTCGTAGCGGTTGTAGTTACGGTGCTCTCGCGTGTCGGTATACCAGTAGACGAAGAGCGCCCCGATGAGCGTCACCAGGAGGACGAAGGCGCCGACCGCCGCGTAATTCGCACTACGCTCCATGCTGACCCAACCGCTCGCGAGCGCGCTCGCCGTGGAAATACGCCTGGATCCACGGGTGCGGGTTATTGACGATGCCTTCGAGCGTGTCGACTTCCATATGGCGGTCTACTATGACTCCCACACGATTACAGACACGAAAGATGGTGTCCAGATCATGTGTGATCATGATGACGGTCAGCCGTAGTTGCTTCTGCAAATAGAGGATCAACTCGTCGAACTCGGCGGAGCTGATCGGATCGAGGCCGGAAGTGGGCTCGTCCAGGAACAGGAGCTTCGGATCGAGCGCCAGCGCCCGCGCCAGGGCAGCCCGCTTGATCATGCCACCCGAGAGCTGCGAGGGGTATTTATCCCCAGCATCGGGAGGGAGCCCGGCCAGCCGGATCTTGAGCATTGCGAGCTCACAGCGCGCGTCCTCGTCCATGTCCACGTGCTCGATCATCGGCAGCTCCACGTTCTGCCGCACGGTGAGGGCGGAGTAGAGCGCGCCTTGCTGGAAGGTCACACCATACTGCGCCTTCACATCGAATAACTGGCTCGTGCTCATTTTGGTGATGTCACTGCCATTGATGCGGATGATACCGGCCTGCGGCCGTTGCAACCCCAGGATGCTGCGCAACAACACGGACTTGCCAGTGCCCGATCCACCCACGATCCCGAACACCTCGTCCTCGCGGACCGTCATGTTGAGACCGTCGTGGACGAGCTGCGCCCCGAAGCGGTTCACCAACCCGATCACTTCGAGGATCGGATAGATCAAATGTGCAGCTCCAGAAAGAGCACCGCGAACACCGCATCGGCGAAAATCACGAGAAAAATAGCCTGGACGACGGCGAGGGTCGTGAGGCGACCGAGCTCGCGCGAGGAGTCTCGGACCTGCATTCCCCGGTAACAGCCGGCCATCGCGATCAAGATGGCGAAGACGGGGGCCTTGATCACGCCGACCCAGAATGTGGTCGCTGTGATCGCTTCCTGTGCCCGGGTGACGTACTGCGTCAATGGCATATCCAGGAGAAACCGGCACAGCAGCGCTCCGCCGGCCAGACCGACGATATCCGCAATGACGGTCAGTAACGGTAACGCGATGATGAGGCCGAGAATCCGCGGCAACACCAGAGCTTCAAAGGGGTCGACGCCGGTCGCATAAAGCGCATCGACCTCCTCGTTGAGCTTCATCGAGCCGATTTCGGCCGCGAACGCACTTCCGGAGCGACCGGCAACAATGATGGAGGTCAGCAGCACGCCAAGCTCCCGTAGAACCCCGATCGTCACCAGGTCGACGACAAAGACCACGGCGCCAAACGTGCGCAGCTGCTGCGCGCTCATGTAAGCGATGATGACGCTTATTAGAAACGCGATGAGTGAGACGATGGGGATCGCGGTGATGCCCGTGTCATACACGTGTCGGGCGATCGAGATAGGTCGCAGTCGCTTGAAACTCGTGAACCCTCGAAGGAAGGTCACGCTCATCCGACCGAGAAAGGCGAGGTCGCGGACCAGGTCTCGTCCGTAGACCACCGCGCGGCGACCGAGAAACTCGAGAGATCGGAGCGCCGGGGCTTCGAGCTCCTCGATCGGACTCAGGGGAATCTTTCGCTTTTGCTGCGAGCACGGCGGGCTCTCGCCCTTGAGTGTCTGGTCGACCAGGCGCAGCTGATCCGGTGGCGCGCCTTTGAAGGCGACTTCGGTGCCGTGGGAGTGGGCTTCGCGGATGAATTCGTGCAAGCGCCAGGCGCCCGTGAGGTCGAGCACCTTCAAACGGTCCGTGGAAATCTCCACGCGTCGGGTGCTGGCCAGATCGACCGTCGCGAGGGCGCTATCAATCTCGCTAAAGCGCAGGGCACGCCACTCCCCGGTCAGCTCGAGCTCCAGCCCTCCTTCAGAGCGCCGGACCTCGAGCATCCCTCGACCGGTGGTGTGCCTCCCCGCACCCACTCGCTACCGCTTCGAATACAAGTGTGCCTCCAAGAACCACAGGTTCTTGTCGGTCTCGCGGGAGATCCCCGTAAACAGATCCGAAGTGTCGGCATCACCAAACTTGGCCGACTCTTCGATAGCCGCCCGGACCTTCTTACCGAAGTCAGCATACACAGCCGATAGCGCATCCACGTGTGCCGCTCCGTCGACGATGTCCTCGGGGTAGGGCTTTAGCGAAGTCCCACGAGAAACCGCGGTCAGCGTCCCGCGAGCGGTGCCGCCAAGAGCCGTCACGCGCTCTGCAATGGTATCGATCTGATCCTCGATGTTTTCCGCGATCTTGTCGAACAGCTCGTGAAGCGCGATGAAATTGGGGCCTTTCACATTCCAATGAGCATGTTTCGTCTGGGTGCCGAGGTCGATCGCGTCCGCCAGCCGTGCGTTCAGCAGCTCTATGGACCTGGTGCGGATGCTTGCCGGCAGGTCATTTCTGGTGTCGAACATAGTACCTCCTGATGTTGGGGAACAGTCTAAGGGTCCCCCACGCACCCGAGCCAATCGGCTGTTCGGATCGGGATGATAAACGAGGTCTATGAAGACAGGTGTGTGTTGCCTAAGTGTCGTCGCGGTAGCGGCGGACGCGTGCCGCGGCGTAGGCACAGGCAAGCATGAAGAGGACGCCGAGCCAGAGGTCCACATTGACGAACGCGGGACCCACATGGACACGGTCATAGACCGAGGGTATCGAGACGATCGCCCCCCGGCCCACGCCTGTCAGGGAGCCCAGGAGGATGCTCTCCAGATTCAGGTCGCCCCAGATCCCATTGCCGCGGTAGCTCAGGAAACTGGCCGCATAGTGCGTGCCGAAAGCGATGCGCTCGAAAATGATCACGAGGAGCGGAATGACGGTAACCCACATGAGCACGTTACGCCGCACCCACGCCGAAGCTAGAACAAAAACACCGAAGAACGGCGAGTACCACAGGATGGAGATCACCAACCCGAGAAACATCAGCGTGTGGGTCTTCAGGAAGGCTGTGGTGTCCCACAGCACCAGCTCGGGCGCGTGCCCCACGACCGCCCGGATATCCCATATGGCGATGAACAGTAAGTCCGTCACGAGAGCCACCGCGTAGGTTCCGAACGGCACGACGATGCAACCCACGAACAGCTTCGAGGTCACCGTGACCCCATCGGCGATGGGAAGCGACTTCCAGAAGAGGATGCTGCGGTCCTTGCGCTCGGCGTACAGGCAGTCGAGCAGGTAAAAATTCAACACCAGGATCATGACCAGGTAAAACGGGACGGTCAGACCCCATTGCGCCAGGGAGAACACCAGGGTTTTCACCCCCGCATCGAGCCACTCCGAGGTATCGGTGGCATCGATCTGCAAGGCGCCATGAGTCAACAGCGCGCACAGCAGCAGCAGAACGGCCACCGCCGCAGGCGCGATCCACAAGGAGCGATGCTCCCAGAACTCGCGGCGCACGAGTGTGTAGAGCATGCGCAGCTGCGAGTTGCCGGCAATCCACGCTTTCAGTGCCGGGGCGTGCTCGCCCTGTGAGATCGCCGTTGGAGTGCTCATGCCGCCTCCTTCGCCGCGGCGCCCAGCTCCATCTTGGCGACGAACAGGTCGGCAATGGACGGGGTGCGCAACTCTCCCAGTGGAGCCAGCTCCTCTGACGTACGCCCCTCGTAGATCATCACAACGCGGCCGAACACTTCACGCTCGTAGAACGGCGCCAAGGCACGGGCACGCGCGATATTGTCAGGTGTCACCGTCAGTTGCAGATAGCGCTCGGCGAGCGTCTCGACGGAGCTGTCGAGCACCACCCGGCCGTGCTTGATGAAGATGACATCGGTGAAGAGATTCTCGACCTCCTCGACCTGGTGCGTCGTCACGAGAATCGTGCGCTCCTTGTCGAAGTAGTCGTTCAGCAATGTGTCATAGAACTGTCGCCGGTAGAGGAGGTCGAGCCCGAGCGTCGGCTCATCCAACACCAGCAGTCGCGCGTCGATCGCGAGAATCAGTGCGAGGTGCAGCTGCGTGACCATGCCCTTCGAGAGCTCGCGGACCCTGCTACGCATGCGGATGTCGGTCCGGCGCAGGAATTCCATGGCGCGGGCGCGATCGAAACGCGTATGCACGCCCTCTACGAGATCGAGTGCCTGGCTGACGCGCAGCCATCTAGGCAGTACGGCTACATCGGCGATGAATGACACATCGCGCATCAGCTCGTCGCGGCGCGATCGCGGGTCCAGTCCCAACACCCGCAGCTCGCCCTCGAAACGGGTCAGTCCCAGAATGGCCTTCAGCGCGGTCGTCTTCCCGGCACCGTTGGGGCCGATCAGGCCGACGATGCGGCCCGAGCCGACTGTGAAGCTCACATCCTCCAGGGCCGCGGTGGAGCGATAGAGCTTCCTCAGTCCACGTGCCTCAATTACTGCTGTCATTACCCTGTCCCGGTGTGGAGGGGAACGGCGCCGTGGGTGCATTCGCTCCGTTGCGCAGCAGATCGGCTGTCGACAACCCCAGGCGTTGGATGGTCGCGTAGACTTTCGGCCACTCTTCCTCAAGGAAGCGCTGCCGCTCGTCCTTCATCAGGGCGTTGCGCGCCCCGGCGCTGACGAACATCCCGAGCCCGCGTCGCTTCTCCACCAGCTGCTCGTCGACGAGCTGCTGGTAGCCCTTCAACACCGTCAGCGGGTTCAGCCTGAACTCGGCTGCCACGTTCCGGACCGATGGCAGCGGATCACCCTCTTTCAGCACGCCCTCCAGAATCATCGCGACCACCCGGTCCCGCAGTTGCCGGTAAATCGGCAGGCTGTCATCCCACTGCGGATCCATTGAGTCTCTTGCTTGCAAGCTCTGTGGCGGAAGATTAGCGGACTAATCTACCAAAACAGCGGGTTCGGGCTGGCCAAACCAGGTATGGCCCGGCTGAACCGAGAGCTTTGCCGTCCAGGCGGCTGGGGTGCTATAGCCCGTGCGCACCACTGCCGTGGACTGGACAAAGCCCACGCTCGCGACCGCGGTGATCACAACCGCCGCAGCGGCACACGTCAAAGCCTTCAAGCCATTGTTTAGTAAGGTATTCATGGTTCTCTCTCCTGGGGTTGCGGATCGGCTGGTCTGCACTATGCAGTTCGCCGTCGTCATGGTGTTATATATAACTACATCACTAGATGAGTGTCAAGGCAGCTCACTAACTTTTTTTCAGGGGGTTGCCCGGGAAACCCCTCGCCAGGGCGTTCCCGGCCTGAGGCGGTGCCGGTACAGGGGTCAGATGCGCCTGGACGTCCACTCAGATGCAGGGAGTGGCCTAGGGGTTTGTGCCGGCGTAAAGTCGAAGGCGATGGACCTTGAAGACGACGGCGAGTTGATGCTGCGTTACGCGCGTGGCGACCTGCGCGCTTTCGAGGTGCTGTACCAGCGCCATCGCGGCGGCCTTTACCGCTACCTTTCACGGCACACGCGCAATCCGGAAGCCGCCAACGATCTGTTCCAGGAGGTCTGGAGCAAGGTGATCGCGAGTCGCGACCGCTACGAGCCGCGCGCGAAATTCCAGACACTCTTGTATCGGATCGCGCACAACTGCTTTATCGACTATTGCCGCCGCGCGACGGTCCGGGCTGAAGTCAGTGGTGATGGTCAGGAGGATTGGCAGAGCACGCTGCCGGCTCCGGATAACGAGCAGCCGGACGCGCGCGCCGAGCAGGCACAGGCGGCGGCGCGCTACAGAGCGGCGCTCGCGGAGTTGCCTGCCGAGCAGCGAGACGTGTTTCTTCTGTACGAAGAGTCGGGGCTTTCACTGGAGGAGATCGCAGTCATTACGGCGGTTGGCCCGGAAACAGCAAAGAGCCGCTTGCGTTATGCAGTGTCGAAACTGCGGCAGGTATTTGGCTCCGCGATGGGTGCGACGCGCGCGTCGCACGCCGGTGACCCTGCGCCGATCAAAGTGATTCCGGAGCGTGGGCCGTGAGCGACTCCGATCACGACGACGATTTCGAGGCGTACCTCAAACGCCGGGTACCTATCCACAAGGGCGGCTCGACGCCGCCTGATCATCTCGAGCCGCCGCCGGAGCTGGACCGCATCATCATTGGCAATGCGCGCCGGGCCATCCAGGGGGCTCCGCCGGTTCGCCTTTACCGGGCGCCGAGGTGGGCACTGCCGGTAGGGCTCGCGGCGACGATCGTCATTTCATCCGTGGTGGTGTTGGAGCTTGGGTTGCGGGCCAAACAGCCCGTACCGGCGCAGGAGCCGGTGGAGACGGAGCTCGTGGCCGAGGCTCCCTCCTCCATGGCGGCTCCCGATGTGGCGGCGCCGGAGACCTCAACATCGGAGCACGCGGCGGCCGCGAGATCGCCGGGCCATCGGAACGCTCCCAAGACCGCCAAGCGCATCAGGCTGCCGGCGATTCCAACAACACCCTGGCCCCCCATGGTGACGCCCAACACGGCGCCGGCAATCGCGGCGGATGCGGACGGCCCCGAAAAAGCCCGAACCCGCCTTGCGCGCGTGGAAGTCGCGGCATTACGACTACGCGACGCCGAAGCTGCTGCAGAGCATTCCGCGAGCCCCTCTCCGGCTTCAGCGGCGGTGCCCGCGCGCCTCGATGCCGCGACCTGGCTGAGGCAGATCGAAAAGCTGCGCAGCGAGGGACAAACTGCCGAGGCCGAGCGGCAACTGAAGCTGTTTCGCCAGGTCTATCCGGACTTCCCGATCGCCAATGAAGGTCCGGTGGGCGATGCGACGGCTTCTGCTGACGGTCGAGGGCAATAGTCGATAGAATTCGCGGCCCTTTTCCCGCGAAAGAAACGCACCGCCATGAAGCCTGCCCTGAACGTCGCGATCACCGGCGCCGCCGGCCAGATCGGTTATGCCCTCGCCTTCCGCGTCGCCTCCGGCCAGATGCTCGGCCCGGACCAGCCGGTGAACCTGCATCTGCTCGAGATCACTCCCGCCCTGGGCGCCCTGCAGGGCGTGGTGATGGAGCTCAACGACTGCGCCTTCCCGACGATCAACAAGATCGTCGCCACCGATGATGCCAAGGTCGCCTTCCGCGATTGCAACGTCGCTATGCTCGTCGGCGCCCGGCCTCGTGGCCCCGGCATGGAGCGCAAGGATCTCCTGCTCGCCAATGCGCAGATCTTCTCAGCGCAGGGTAAAGCTCTCAACGAGGTCGCGAATCGCCAGGTGAAAGTCCTCGTCGTCGGTAACCCGGCGAACACAAACTCGCTGATCGCGAGAGCGAATGCGAAGGACCTGAATCCGCGTAACTTCACCGCGATGACGCGCCTGGATCACAACCGCGCGCTGTCACAGCTGGGCGAGAAGACTGGCAAGCACGTCTCGGCCATCAAGCGCATGACCATCTGGGGCAACCACTCCGCGACCCAGTATCCGGATCTCAGCCACACGACCGTCGATGGCAAGCCGGCCAAGTCGCTGGTCGACCAGAAGTGGATCGAGGAGACCTTCATCCCGGTCGTCCAGCAGCGTGGCGCGGCCATCATCAAGGCGCGCGGCGCCTCGTCGGCCGCTTCCGCCGCCTCGGCGGCGATCGACCATATCCATACCTGGGTGCACGGAACGGCCCCCGGCGACTGGACCAGCATGGCCGTGCCCTCCGACGGCAGCTACGGGATCAAGGAAGGGGTGATTTATTCCTATCCCGTCACCATCAAGGATGGTGAGTATCAGATCGTGCAGGGTCTGTCCGTCGATGAGTTCAGCCGTAAGCGCATGGACGCCACGGACGCTGAATTGCGCGAGGAGCGCGACGGCGTGAAGTCACTGCTCGGTTAAGTTGGTGGTTAAACGAGCGCCCCTTCATCGAGGGGGCGCTCTATAGGAGAGCCAATGCTCGGCGCGATCATCAGTCTTCTTCTCATCGCCGCCGCGGCCTACGCCGTCACGCAGATCGGCGGTGTCATCACCCTGCTCTTCATAGCAGCGGTTCTCTTCCTCGCGTACAAGCGGCTCTCACTCTTCACATTCACCGCGACCTTCACCATCTTGTTGGTCGCATACACCGTACTCGGTGAGCAGAGCGCACCGGCGGGAGTCTGGAAGGGCTTCCTCTGGGTACTGCTGGCCGGCCTCTGGCTCCTCAACATCCGTCCGCTGCGCAAGGCGCTGATCACGCGCCCGTTCATGAAGGCGTACCTCAAACTCCTCCCCTCGATGTCACAGACCGAGAAGGAAGCGCTCGAGGCGGGCACCGTGTGGTGGGACGGTGAATTGTTCACCGGCGCGCCGAAGTGGTCGAAGCTGCTCTCTTCTCGCCCGCCGCAGCTGTCAGCGGAGGAACAGGCGTTTCTCGACGGACCGTGCGAAGAGCTCTGTCGCATGCTGGATGATTGGCACATCACCCACGAGCGCGGCGACCTCCCACCGGAAGTGTGGGATTACCTGAAGTCCCGCGGCTTCTTCGCGATGATCATTCCGAAGAAGTACGGTGGGCTCGAATTCTCGGCCTACGCGCATTCTTGCGTGCTCGCGAAAATAGCGAGCCGCAGCACCACTGCGTCCTCGACAGTTGCCGTACCTAACTCGCTCGGCCCGGCGGAGCTTTTGAACCACTACGGCACGGAAGAGCAGAAGAACTACTATCTGCCGCGCCTGGCGCGCGGCGAGGAAGTCCCCTGCTTCGCTCTCACCGGGCCGCGAGCCGGCTCGGATGCCGCCTCGATCCCGGACACGGGTGTCGTCTGCCGCGGCACGTGGCAAGGCCGCGAAGTCATCGGCGTGCGCCTGAATTTCTCCAAGCGCTACATCACCCTGGCGCCCATCGCGACGGTCATCGGGCTCGCCTTCCGCATGTTCGATCCCGACAAGCTCCTGGGTGAGAAGGCCGACATCGGCATCACCTGCGCCCTGATCCCACGCAACACGCCCGGCATCACCATCGGGCGGCGCCACTTCCCGATCAACATTCCGTTCCAGAACGGGCCCATCCAGGGCAAGGACGTGTTCGTACCGCTCGATGCCATCATCGGCGGGCCGAAGATGGCCGGATCGGGATGGCGCATGCTGGTGGAGCAGCTCTCGGTCGGCCGGTGCATCTCACTGCCTTCCAACGCGACCGGCGGCGCCAAGGCCGGCACCTGGGCGACGGGCGCCTACGCCCGCATCCGCCGGCAATTCAACATGCCCGTGGGCAAGTTCGAAGGTGTCGAAGCGGTGATCGCCCGCATGGTGGGGCTCACCTACACGATGGACGCGGCGCGCTCGGTTACCGCCGGCGCGATCGATGGAGGTGAAAAGCCGTCGGTGCCGTCGGCGATGCTCAAGTATCACGTCACGGAAATGGGCCGTCAGGTTGCCAGCGACGCCATGGACGTGCACGGCGGCAAGGGCATTTGTCTCGGCCCGAACAACTACCTGGCGCGCGGCTACGAGGTCGTACCGGTAGCGATCACGGTGGAGGGCGCCAATCTTCTGACCCGCAGTCTCATCATCTTCGGCCAGGGAGCCGTGCGCTGCCATCCGTTCGTGTTGCGCGAGATGACGGCCGCCCGCAACCCGGATCGCGCCAAGGGAGTCGACGAATTCGACCAGGCGCTCTTCGGCCATATCGGGTTCACGATCTCGAATGCCGTGCGATCTTTCATCATGGCGTTGACGCACGCGCGCTTTACGCATCGGCCGGTAGAGGGCCCGACAGGCCGTTACTACCAACACATCGTGCGCTTCAGCGCGTCGTTCGCGTTCGCGGTCGACGTCGCGATGCTGACGCTCGGCGGCTATCTCAAGAAGAAGGAGAACTTGTCCGCGCGCCTGGGCGATGTCCTCTCCTGTATGTACCTGGCGTCGATGGTTCTCAAACATCACGAGAACCAGGGACGGCCGCAGGAGGACCTGCCCATCGTGGAGTGGGCGTGCCGCAATCTGCTCTACCATGCGCAGGAGCAGTTATACGGTTTCCTGCGTAACTTCCCGAACCGCTTCCTGGGCGGTGTGATGCGCTTCTTCATCCTGCCGCGGGGGCGCGCCTACTCCGCGCCCGCCGACCGCCTCGGCCGCAAGGTCGCCGATCTCGTCCTGAATCCCACCGATGCGCGCGAGCGGTTGTGTCAGTACATGTACTGGACGCTCGAGCCTTCGAATCCCTTCGGGTTGCTGCAGGAGGCATTGATTCTCGCGCAGACCGTCGAGCCGCTCGAGAAGCGCATCCGGGTGGAGGGCGTGAAGACCGGGCGGGTGACGGCTCTGGATCTGCCGGGTCAGATCCAACAGGCCGTCGCGGCCGGCATCGTCACGGAGGCGGAAGCCGCGCTCCTACGCGACTATGACCGCAAGGTCATGGCAATCATCAACGTCGATGATTTCGCGCCGCACGAGTTCGGCACGCAGTCCGAGCCCATCCCACAGGCCCCGTCGGTACGCTCGAGCGCGCAGGTGGCCTGACACCGGCACTGTCACATTTCCTGTCGCCAAACGCGGAACATTTGTCCGCGTTCGTGTACTCCGTCTAAGCTTTGCGCGCGGTGCCTGGAGGCCGCCCCTCTAAAGTTTGTACGGAGAATGTCGTAATGCGTCTATCTGCAGTCGCCGCCGCGCTGGTCCTGGCCGCCTCGGTCGCCCATGTCCAGGCCCAGGATCACACGCCTTCGCCGAAGGGCGCGAAGGTGTTCATCATCAGCCCCAAAAACGGGGAGACGGTCAGCAGCCCTGTGACAGTGAAATTCGGCATCAAGGGCATGACCCTCGCGCCGGCAGGAACGAAGCAGGAGAACACCGGCCATCATCACCTGCTCATCGACACCGACGCGCCGGCGGACCTGGGCCAGCCGATACCGACCGTGCCGGACAAGATCATTCACTTCGGCAAGGCGCAGACGGAGACGACCGTGACTCTGCCGCCCGGGAAGCACACCCTGCAGCTGCTGCTCGGCGACGCGAACCATATCCCGCACAACCCGCCGGTGATCTCGAAGAAGATCACTATCACCGTCAAGTAGTGTTCGCTGGGCGCGCGGGGGGCGAGATGCCGCCCCGCGTGCCGACCGAGGTCGTCGCCCGAGGTGCGCACCCGGTAACCTGTCCGTGATAGCGTTTCCTCCCTGTGATCCTTGAGGAACGCCTCCCGATGACCCGTGCTGTTCTCCACGTCGATATGGATGCGTTCTATGCATCCGTCGAACAGCGCGACGATCCCAGTCTCGTTGGTAAGCCCCTCATCGTCGGCGGAATCGCCGGCCGCGGTGTCGTGGCGGCCGCCAGCTATGAGGTCCGCAAATACGGTGTGCACTCGGCGATGCCGATGAGCACCGCCCTACGGCTGTGCCCGCATGCGGTCTGCGTCAGGCCCCGCATGGCCCGCTACAAGGAGGTCTCGGACCAGGTCTTTGGCGTCTTCAACGAAGTGACCCCGATCGTGCAGGGGCTGTCCCTGGACGAGGCCTATCTGGATGTCAGCGCCAGCCAGGCGCTCTTTGGTGACGCGGTGGCCATCGCCCGTCGCATCAAGACCCGGGTCCGGGAAGTCACCGGACTCACCGCCTCGGTCGGCGTGGCGACGAACAAGCTCGTCGCCAAGATCGCCTCCGATCTCGACAAGCCCGATGGGCTGACCATCGTGCCCGAGGAGCGCATTCGCGAGGTCCTCGACCCCCTGTCCGTGCGCCGGCTCCCCGGGCTGGGCCGCAAGAGCGGGGCACAGGTCGAGGCGGCCGGGATCCAGACTTTCGCCCAGTTACGGGTGGCTCCCGATGCGGTCCTGCGACCGTTGTTCGGCCGATACACCCAGCGGGTCCGGGAGCGGGCCGCGGGAATCGACGATCGCCCGGTCGTACCGGACCGCGACGAGAAGTCGCTCAGTGCCGAGGAGACCTTCGAGCGTGACATCGGCGACGCCCGGGCTTTGCAGGCCGAAATAAACCAGCTGGCCGAGCGCGCCTGTGAGCGGCTGCGGCGCAAACAGCTCATGGCCGGGTGCATCGGGGTGAAGATCCGGCGTGCGGATTTCGTTACATTCACGCGGCAGCGCGCCGTCGCGCCGCCGACACACGACGGCCGCACAGTCGCCAACATCGCGCGTGACCTGCTGGCCCGCTGGCTGAAGAGCGCGCCTGGTGCGAAACTTCGGCTCCTGGGGGTGGTCTTGACTGACCTGAGCCCGGCGTCTCAACTCGGCCTTTTCGAAGATTCGCCACCCCACACATCGCGCCTCGACGCGGCGCTGGATGAAATTCGCGCGCGCTTTGGTAGCGGCGTGTTAAGACGCGGCAAATGACGAAGTATTCTTACCGGCGCGCAGCGCCGCTAAATTCACGGGGTCGCTGCGACCCCGTGAGAAGATGGCCGAAGGCCTAAGCGATATCAATGTATCTTTCGTTTTTCGGACTCAACGAAAAGCCCTTCGCGATCACTCCCGATCCGCGATATCTGTATTTGAGCGAGCGCCACGCCGAGGCTCTCGCTCACCTGTTGTATGGCATCAACGAGGCCGGCGGCTTCGTGCAGCTCACGGGCGAGGTGGGCACCGGTAAGACCACTATCGTGCGCTCCCTGCTGGCGCAGACGCCGAAGAACGCCGAAATCGCCCTCATCCTCAACCCGCGCATGACCGCGCCCGAGTTCCTCCTCACGATCTGCGAGGAAATCGGGATCGGGGTGCCCGACAGCTCGACGGAGAGTTTGAAAGACCTCGTCGACGTTCTCAGTCACTACCTGCTCCGGGCGCATGGCGCCGGACGTCGCGTGGTGCTAGTGGTCGACGAGGCCCAGAACCTGGCACCGGCCGTGTTGGAGCAGGTTCGCCTGCTCACCAACCTGGAGACCAACACCCAGAAGCTCCTGCAGATCATCCTCATCGGCCAGCCGGAGTTGCGCGAGCTCCTCGGCCGCAACGAATTGCGCCAGCTGGCCCAGCGCATCACTGGACGCTACCACCTGCACCCGCTGTCGCGGGATGAGACGGCAGCGTATGTACGGCACCGCTTACGTGTCGCCGGGGCAACCACCGACATCTTCAGCAGCTCGGCGCTGAGCGAGGTTTATCGCCTCTCGGTTGGCGTACCTCGCGTCATCAACGTCATCTGTGATCGAGCCTTGCTGGGCGCGTACTCGATGGACAGCCACCGGGTGACGGCCTCCCTCGTGCGCAACGCGGCCGCCGAAGTGCTCGGCAGACGCATCACGCCGAACTGGCTACCCTGGGCCGCCGCTGGCAGCACGGCGGTCGTGCTGTTATCCGCGGCGGTTGCACTTTGGACCACGCGCCCATGGAGCTCGAAGCCCCAGGCGGCGGCAACACCAACATCGGCTCAGACACCCAACTTGACACGGGGCTCGGGCGAAGGCACCGCCACCACCGCCGCCTCGATTGGCTCCCTGCCGGGGAACGGCGGTACCGCGATCGCCGTCAGCAATCCGCCTCCGGCCGCCGCTGTTGGAACGATCTCCCGCGTGCAGCCGTTGCCCGAGCTGCTCGCGCAGAATCCGAGCGAGACGGACACCGACAGCGCGTTCGCCAAACTCTTCGGCTTGTGGAACGCGAAGTACGTGCCGGGCGGAACCGACCCCTGCACCCAAGCTCAGCAGCAGGGCCTGGACTGTCTCATCCAGAAGGGCTCGTTCGCGCAGCTGCGACTGTACAACCGCCCCGCGATCCTGATGCTGAATGACGACGGTGGCGCCTCGCACCAGGTCGTACTGACGCGCCTGGACGACGAGCATGCGCGCATCGAGCTCGGCGGTATCCGGCACGAGGTCGGCATAGGCGAGCTGTCGCGCTACTGGTTCGGCGACTTCGTCATGTTATGGCGACCAGGGACCAGTCAGGTGAAGTCGCTCTCACCCGGCATGCATGGTGCTGATGTACGCTGGCTGCGGGAGAGTCTGCAGCATGTGCGGGGCGATCACAGCGACGCTCCGGTGAGCGATGTGTTCGACACCGAGCTATCCAACCTCGTACGGGATTTCCAACGCCAACACCGGCTCACGGTCGATGGCATCGCCGGGGTCCAGACACAGATCGCGCTCGCGAGCGCCGTCGCTGGATCCGATGCGCCGCTGTTGTACGCGGCCGATACTCATGGCGGGTAACAGATGTCGTTCATTCTCGATGCGCTGAAGAAGTCGGAGACCGACCGCCAAAGGCAAAACGGCCCGGCCCTGTTCGAAGTCCGGGTTGCACCGCCACGGGACAAGTTGCCGCTCTGGGCGGTGGGTCTCGGTGTGCTGCTCGCCATCAACCTGGTGATCGTTGCCTGGGTGCTCCTGCGCCGCCCTGCGACCGCCGAGGCCGCCGCGCCTGCGGCCGTGCCTGCCGCGGCCTACAGTACGGCCATGGCCCCAGCGGCCCCCATGGCCCCCCAGCAGGGACAGGCGTATCCCCCTGCGCCTGTGGCCGCGCCGGTCAATGGAACGGCGCCCGGGGCTCCTCTGGCGCAGGCAGCGGGTTTGACGCAGCAGACTCCGGCAGCCGCCTCGGCACAGGGGGGCCAGCAGATGGCGCCGGGCAGCGTGATGACCGCACCGGTGACGGCCAATAACGATTCACAGAGTGCCCCGGCGGATACCGAGCGCCAGAATCCGGATGACCTGGCGCCTGCCGCCGACCCGGGTCCACCGCAGCCGTTCGGTAACCACGTTTCGCGTGGAACGATGAGCGGCGTGCCCCTGTACTCGGATGTTGCCTCGTCCTCGCACCTGCCGACCCTGCGTCTGGACCTGCACGTCTACGCGGCGAATCCGCAGGATCGCTTCGTCATGATCAACATGCACAAGATGCATGAAGGCGATACGTTGCCGACGGAAGGTGTGCGTGTGGAGAACATAACGCCACAAGGCGCGGTGCTCTCGCATGACGGGACGAAATTCATGTTGCCCCGCGATTGAAGCCTGCCTGCGATGCCGCCATTGTCATAACGCGCGGCAAACAACAACGCAGTTCACAGCACGGCCCGTCCGTTATCCGAACTGAATTCTGTTGGGACTTTAGGCCCGGTGCGGCCATACCGCGACAGGATGACCTGTTTCACAGAATAAGTCGGCCGGTGGCGACAAAGGTGCCGCGCGTACGGCATCGTCATGGGACTACCGGGCACCTTTTCGGACCCGGCGGCGGGCTTTGGTAATCACAGATGGCGAGCGGCTCCGTACTTCACGATTTCCAGGGCAATCCGGCCTCGATCCCGGCTGCCCGGGACTCCGCGCCCCCGGGGGAAGGAGTCGTCGTGCTCACGCGGGACGAGGCACTCGTGCAGACCCTGCGGGCGATCGGCTCGGAGTACAGGACTGCCACGGTGAGCGCCGAATCCGAGCTCGCATCGCACCTGCTCGCTGAGAACACGGGCGTTGCCATCCTCGATGTGGGCGCCGTCGCGAGCCCCATCGATCGCATGTCCGAGCGACTGCGGGCCCAGTTCCCCGAGTTGGTCCTCATCGTCGCCGGCAGTGTCGACGATCAGAGCGCGCTGGCCGCGCAGATCACCAACGGCACCGTCTATAGATTTCTTCACAAGCCGGTCTCGGAGCAACGGGTCAAACTGTTCGTCGACGCCGCGTGGCGCCGCCGTGGCGAAGAGCACAGCGGCATCGACTCCGCAGCCGGCGCCAACCCGCCACCCGGAGAGCGCTCTGGCGGAACCAACACGTTGCTGTTGGGTGGCGCGGCTGCTGCCATCGTTGCCGTCGGCGGCTGGTTGCTGTTGCACAAGACCACACCGCGTCAGCCCGAGGCCGCGCCAGTCAGTGTGACGGAGCCGGTGACGGTTGACGTCGCGCGCGACGAGACGCTCGAGAGCCTTTTGTCACGTGCACAGGCGGCTCTGGCCAGCGGCGCGCTCGTCGCTCCGCCCGGCACGAATGCCGCCGATCTGTACGCCCAAGCCGCGCGCCGCAACCCGAAGGATCCGCGTGGCGCGAACGGCCTCGAAAAGGTCATCGATCGTTTGTTGTCGAGCGCTGAGGCGCAGTTGCTGGCGCAGCATCTCGATGAAGCGCAGCGGCTCACCAACCTGGCCCGCGCGATCAAGCCAGACCATGTTCGGGTTGCTTTTCTCCTGGCCCAGATCGGCAAGGAGCGCGAGAGGGCCGTGCTCGCGCAGGCACGCCAGGCCGCCTCCAGCGGCAATATCGAGCAGGCGCTCACCGTCCTCGACGGGGCCAGCCGTGACGGTCAGAAATCCAACCTCGTACAAGAGGCGCGCCAGGAGCTCGAGCAGAAGAAGATCGCCGAGCGCGTGCAGAATTACGTGAGCCGCGCGAACGATCGGATGCACAGCGGCGATCTCGTCGAGCCGGCCCAGGACAACGCGCAGTTTTATATCGAGTCCGCACGGGCGCTCGCGCCGAACGACGCCGAAGTAAAGCAGACGCAACGGCAATTCCTCGACCGGCTCGTGGGCGAAGCCCGCAAGTCCCTGACCGCGGGCGATGCCGATCAAGGCGAGCGTTGGATCCAGGCCGCGGCCGAAGCCGGCGTCGGCGAAGACGACATAGCCGCCTTGAAGCAGGAAGAGGCGCACGTTCGCGCGACCGCCAAGACGGACGCGCTGGCGCGCCTGGCGTTGCTCGTCAATCAGCGCCTGACACAGGGGAAGGTGTTGGAGCCGAACGGCGACAGCGCAAAGTTTTACCTCGCACAACTCGTGCAGGCGGATCCAACCGTCCCGTCGACCGAAGCCGCCCGCGAGGCGTTCTCCACGCGTACTCTCGACGAAGCCAAGAACGCGGTGGAGCGCAAGGACTACGCCGGCGCTCAACGTTGGCTCGAGGAAGCACACAGCGCGGGCGCCAGTCAGACGAGCATCGATGCGATCAACAATGCCATCCGGATTGCGCAGGAGCCACCCAAGCCGGTCAATGAAGTGGTCTCGGCAGCGCAGCTCGACCTGACACACTACGTGCCGCCTGAATTTCCGCTCGCGGCGCGCGAGCGCGCCATCAGCGGGTGGGTCGATGTGCAGTTCATGGTGAATACGGACGGTTCCGTGAGCGATCCCGCCGTGGTCCGCGCGGAACCGGCCGGATTGTTCGACCAACCGGCAACGGAAGCCGTACGCAAGTGGCGCTATCGCCCCATCTTGCGCGACGGTCAACCCATCAACCAACGCGCACGTGTGCGCGTAGTCTTTGCGCTAAAAAAGTGACAGTCAAACGCACAACCACCCCTCCCCGATTGCTGGTGGTCGATGACGACCCCCGCTACGGGCAATGGCTCGGTCACCACCTGGGGGTGTTCTGTCCGGATTCGACCGTAACGGTGCTCAACCAGGCTGGCTTCGAGCGTTGGTGCGAGACCGACTCGGGCCGTGATTGCGACATTCTGTTGCTCTGCGCCTTGTTCGGGTCGAGCCCCGAGGATCCGAAGTCGCAGGGTCTCGCTCAGCTGCGACACTTGCGCAGCAGACCTGTCTTTCCGGCGGTGATTTCGTTGGCCGAAGACGGCAACGAGCTCACGGCCGTGCGGGCGCTGCAGCTCGGTGCGGTCGACTATCTGCCAAAGCGGCTGTTGACGCCTGAGCGCTTGAGTACGTCCGTGCGCCTGGCGTTGCGGCGGATCGAGAAGCGCGTACAGCGCAAGTTGCAGTCGCTCGTGCATGTTGACGTGACGCCTCCACCGGAGGCTGCGAAGTTGGATCACGCTACCGCGGCGGAGACCTGGGCTTCGATGACACTGACCCCTGCGGTGCCGCCCAAGGCGTCGGCTGCCAGGGTGAGTGTGGCAGTGGAAGGGGCTGTGGAGTCGCCGGCGGTTGAGTCGCCCTTAGACGTCAATGCGTTGGTGGCTGCGACGGCGGCGTCAGCGGCGACTGAAGCGCCGACGGCGTCGGTGGCTGCCAAGTCGGTGGGAGAGGCGCCGGCGGCGTCCGCGGCTGCGATCACTGAGCGCAGCGCGCCGGACAACTCCGCAGCGGCGACCCAACTGATGGCGCCGGGCCAACTGGAAGCCATTCTGAACTCCGCGGGCGCTGCCGCGCTGCTCGCGGCCGAAGCGGCCAGCAAGGCCGCGGGCAAGCCTCTGGACCCTTCTTTCACCGGTAGCATCGTTGCCGGGGATGCGAAGTCGCGTGGCGGCAGCCGGCTCTCGAATGGCAAGCGCTCGGGGACACCAGCGCCGCCCGTGACGGCGGAGTTCATTCCCGGCTACATCATCAAGATGAAAATCGGCGAGTCCGAGAAGGCGGTCGTCTACCTCGCCACCAGCATCTCCCTCGGTGCGAACGTTGCTCTGAAAGTCAGCAAGACGCTACGGGATGAGGCGGCCGGACGGCAGTTCCTCGAGCGCGAATACACGGCGATCATCGCCATTCGCGATCCGTTGGTCGTGCAGATCTACGACTACGGTGTGCATGCCGGCTTCGAGTACCTGGCCATGGAGTACCTGTTGCGCGGGGACCTGAAGTCCCGCATGCAGGCGGGCCTGAAGGAGGCCGAGGCGCTCCGCTATACCGAGCAGATCGCCTCCGCGCTGCGTGTTGTCCACAACGCCGGACTCCTGCACCGCGACCTGAAGCCACCGAATGTCATGCTGCGAGATAACGACGAAGTCGCACTCATCGACTTCGGACTCGCGCGCGCGCTGGATGGCAGTACACCGAGCACACGCACAGGCGTATTGCGTGGGTCACCTTACTACATGAGTCCGGAACAGGCGCAGGGCGAGCAGCTCGACGAGCGGTCGGATTTCTACAGCCTCGGAATCATGTTTTACGAGATGCTGACGGGCAGGAAGCCCTACACGGGCGCCACGGCGATGGAAGTGTTGCAGCAACACGTGAACTCGCCGCTTCCACCGCTGCCTCACTCGCTTTCCCGCTACGAGACCTTCCTCCACAAGCTCGCGGCCAAGAATCGCAACGAGCGCTTTGTGAAGGCGGAGGAGATCATCGCGGCCATAGCAGAGCTACGGGCCGCGATGTCCCTGGATGTCGAATCAGCCGTGGCCTGAAGCGGCCACTGTACCGGCACGGCCCTGGGCGGCGGCACGCGCGACCTCTTGACTGTCGTGCCGCCGGCCGAGCCACCACGCATTCAACATCCAAAGCGCCGCCAGTCCCGAGCCCACCACGGCAACCTTGGCGGGCGACATTCCCGCATTACCAAGAAGACTGTCGACCTGGCTCGAAAGCGCGTCGCCGCCGCGGTATACCGGGACGTCGATGACGTGTTTCACGCGATATCGGTCTTCCGTGCTCAGCGTCGAGAAGAGCATCTCGCGGCCTGGGCGTACGAAGGCGTACTCACCGATACGGCGCGCGCAGAACACGAAGGCCAGCATGCCGAAGGTGCCTACAGCGGCCAACCCCAGGAAGCCGAAGATCATCGCGAACGGCACGATGACGAGCAGCGTGGTGATGCCGAGGCGAGTCGCGATCCGGCCGGTGACGAACAGCTGTAACAAAAGGGTCGCGGTCTGCACGATCGCATCCATCACCGCGAAGACCTGCGTGCGCTCCGCCGAGCTCTTGAACGTCTCGGAGACGATGCGCAGCTGCTCGAAGTACAGGAAGGTGCTCACCGAGGACAACAGGATCACGAAGAATGCGATGCCCAACAGGTAGGGCGAGGTGAACAGCAGCCGCGCGCCATCGAGGAGCGGATTACCGCCAACCGGCTTGTCATCGCCGACCACCACCTCGTGCGTCTGCTGCGAGCGGTGCCAGACAGTCAACAGGGCACGCTGACAGAGGATCGCGACCACGAACAACGACGCGCCGAGATAGAGAATTCCGGAATTGCCGATACTCTTCACCGTGAGGGTGGTCAGCCACGGGCCGACCAACGCGCCGGCGGAGCCGCCCGCGGCGATCACACCGAACAGCCGCTTCGTCTGCTCCTTCGCGAAAATCTCGAGGAGGAAGCCCCAGAAGACCGACAGCATGAAGAGATTCAACACGCTGATCATCACGTAGAAGAATTCCATCACGAACACGTTCTGCGGATCGGCGCTCAACATCACGCCGACGACAGCCAACGCTACAGCCACCAACCCATAGATGATCGGCAGGAAGACCGCGCGGCGGAACCGGGCGACGACCCAGCCGTAGGCCGGGACGATGGCGAGAGACGCGATCCACGTGATGAGGAAGAGATTCGCGACTCGCTCCTTGCCCAGGAACGTTCCCGCGGTCTCGCGAACGGAGCGCACTGCGAAGTACCCGCACATCACGCAGAAGATCAACAGGAACGAGGCGACAACCGCCGGCATCTCCTTACGGTCGATCTGCGTGGTGCGCCCGAGCAGCCGGGCAAGCAGCGACGGCGAGCCGCCCTCTTCACCGGGCTTCGAGTTATCTGGCATTTACATCTCCGTAGATTCGAAATAGCGTCAATCGGCCGCGCATTCTCACGCAATGCCGTGACGGGTGACACCGTCGGGCTGCTGGCCCGGACCCCTACTTCTGCAGCTGTCCGCTTGCCGGTTGCGGCGGGTGCGGCTATCGGTCGCAAGCCCTGACGGACGTTGCTTTTAGACCGTTAGCGTGGCCTGAATTTTATGCGGGCTCGTGACAGACCACTTCGATATTGTGTCCGTCGGGGTCGAGTACGAAGGCTCCGTAGTAGTCCGCATGATAGTGCGGGCGCAGACCAGGGGCGCCGTTCGAGCGTCCGCCCGCGGCAACGCCGGCCGCGTGGAATGCGTCCACGAGAGCGCGGCTGCGCACTCGGAACGCCACGTGCACAGCAGGGCTGTTCGGACTGCCACGGTTGATCCAGAAGTCGGCTTTCGGTGGCTCACCGAAACCTGCAACGTCCGCGTGGCCGGTCACGGAAGCGGGAAACTCCATCAACAGCTCGTAGCCGATCGGCTCGAGCGCCGCGCGATAAAACGCCTTGCTCTTCTCGAAGTCGCTGACCGCGACTCCCGTGTGATCGATCATGGCAACTCACCTGCCTGCCAAAGCTACAAGCTCGTACACACAGTACCCTAAAGGTCGCTGCCCTGACAGGCAGGCGCCGGCGCCGCCTTGACACTGCATCCTCATAAAGGTGCAATGCAGGCCCGGAGCTTGCTGGCAGGCAAGGGGTCGAAGACGCAGTGGAACCTATGCATCTCGTCGATACGACCCTCTTCTATTCTCCCACCAGCGGCGGCGTAAAAAGATATCTGACCGCCAAGCACTCCTGGCTTCGCGCGAATACCTCCTGGAAGCACACCCTGGTCGTGCCGGCCAAGGAGGATCATTTCGAGCCGGGCGAGGTGTGCACGCTCGCGGGTTTCCCAGTTCCCGGCACCTTCAACTATCGGCTCCCACTGAGC
Source organism: Steroidobacteraceae bacterium (assembly GCA_036834945.1). GTDB lineage: Bacteria > Pseudomonadota > Gammaproteobacteria > Steroidobacterales > Steroidobacteraceae > 13-2-20CM-66-19. The sequence goes on along the minus strand of DAITMW010000001.1, from coordinate 76,815 downwards.
CCGAGGCGCTGGACCCGGATGCTGGATGCGCTGCAGCCGAGTCTCATCGAAGCCGGTGACGCCTTCCAACCCGCATGGGGCGCCTGGCGTGTGGCGGAACGGCGCGGCATCCCGATCGCGGCTTTCTATCATTCCAATATCCCGCAGATCGTGGGCAAGCGCCTGGGTGGCAAATTCACCGAGCGCGCACTGTGCCGCTATCTGCGTTGGCTCTATGAGAGGTTCGACGTTGTATTCGCGCCGAGCCGGTTGATGTGCGAGCTGCTGAACGGCATGGGGGTGCCGCACACGGTTTATCAGCCCCTGGGGGTGGATGCCGAGATCTTCCATCCCAGTCGGCGCTCCGACGGATTGCGCAAGAGGCTGGGATTGCCGGCGAATGCTCGCGTGCTCGTCTACGCCGGGCGTTTCGCTGGAGAGAAAAACCTGCCGGTACTACTGCAGGCCTTCGCTCGCCTCGGTCCGCCCTATCATCTGTTGATGATCGGCGGCGACCGCCGCGCGCGACCGACCGCGAACGTGACGATGATGCCCTACCGCCGCGACAGCCTGGAGCTTGCGCGCTGGCTCGCATCCGCGGATGCACTCGTGCATGCGGGCACGAAGGAGACTTTCGGCCTGGTCGTCCTCGAGGCCATGTCCTGCGGACGGCCTGTGGTCGCCGCTCGGGCGAGCGCGATTCCGGAATTCGTCGATGAGAGCGTAGGGCTGCTGACGGAGCCTTGTAGCGCTACGAGCATGGCGGAGGCGATCGCGGCGCTGTACGAGCGGGACATCGAGGCCATCGGCAATACAGCACGTGAGCGCGTATTACGTCGATTCACCTGGCAGAAGGCGTTTCAGGCGCAGATGATGGCGTATGCCTCGCTCGTGGGCACGGGGCGTTTTTCCGCGCCAGAGCAACTATCGGCGCAGAGCCAGCAATAGGCGCTTGCCCCAGGGGCTCGCTGCCAGGCCGAGCACGACGCGCCAGAACAAGCGCTTGCTCCTGGGTGCTACTCGGGGCGGGATGGCCCGATAGAACGTCGTGGCAATCTCGCGGTGCAGGTGGGTGGCACTGGCCTCGATGATCCACTCTCGGGGCGCGCTCGCGATCCGGTAGTGCCTCTCATCGATGCGGTCGACGATCGGGTCTTCCAACACGTCCGGTATCGTTTCGGGGCAGGGCCCACTGAACGCCAGAGACACCCGCTCGTCGGGATGATCCGACGTCCAGCCTATGAGGGTCAGGCCCAGGGGTCCTCCGGATTCGCGACGGCAACTGACTCCGCCGCGGAAAGTAACAATTCTAGTCATGCGCTGCGCGCAGGACGGACTCGCTTCGCGACGAAGCGAAGCTCGTAAGCATAGCCGGCGAGGACGCCGGGTATGAAAACCTGTTCAAGCGTCGTGCACCGACTCGCAGAGTATTTCGGTCGTCACCGAGTTCGCAATGAAGCATTCTTCGTGGGCCTTGTGATGCAACTCGTCGATCCGGGCTCGCGTCGGTAACTTCTCGCCGGAGAAAGTAACACGCGGCTGCAGCGTTACGCGCGTCACGGCAGTCTTGCCGGCCGCATTCCTGCCCATGACGCCGACCGCCTCGTCCAGGTACTGGTCGACGCGAAACCCCGCGTCCGCGGCGAGCGACAGAAACCACAGCATGTGGCAGCTCGAGATCGCGGCGACGAAGGCCTCTTCAGGATCCACCGCGGCGGCTACGGAGTAGGGCACGCGCACTACGTGCGGCGAGGAGGACGCGGGGACCTCGACACCGCCGTCGAAATGCCAGGTGTGCCCACGGCTGTACCGATTGTCCGTGAATATGGCCTCGCCACGTGACCATCGGACCTCGACCTTGTGTGCCTGTGCGGACATGAGTCTTTCCCTACGGCTTCCGGGTGGATATTGTACGTCACGCCACATGGACCCGTTTCACACCCAACCGCGTCGCGACCTCACGCTGCTGCATGCCACCTCGTTGGTCATCGGGATCACGATCGGCACCGGCATTTTTCTCAAGTCGGCCGTCATGGCGCAGGCCGTCGGCACGCCCTTGCTGGTGCTGGGGGCGTGGGTCGTTGCGGGCATCGTAGCCATGTTCGGCGCTTTGAGCTTCGCGGAGCTCGGCGCTCTGCTGCCCAATGCCGGGGGCGAATACGTCTACCTGCGCGCCGCCTTCGGCGAGATGCCGGGGTTTCTGTACGTCTTCAACAGCTTTCTCGTCGGCGGCGCCAGTATCTCGGCCTACGGTGCCGCGGTCGCCGTGTTTCTCTCGGACATCTATCCCTTCGGAGGGGTGTGGTTCGAGCACACGATGCACGTGTTCGGGGCCACTTACACGCTGCAGCTTGGACTGCGGCAGCTGATCGCGGTGTCCGTCATTGCTCTGTTCGGTCTGATCAACTGCGCTGGTGTCATTTTTGGTGGCCGGGTGCAGACGATGCTCACCGCGGCGAAAATGATCTCAATCCTGGGTGTGGCGGCGGGCGTATTTCTTTTCGGGACCACGCACGACTGGTCGAACCTGGCGCCTCCCACGGGGACGACCCATGGCGGACTCAGTGGGTTCGGCGCCGCGATGTTCGCCGCACTGTGGGCCTACAGCGGCTGGCAGTTCCTCCCGATGGCGGCGAGCGAGGTGCAGCAACCGGATCGCAATCTGCCGCGGGCCATCATCGGCGGCACGTTGATTGTGTTGGCGATCTATATGCTGATCAACGTGGCTTACCTTTACGCGTTGCCGTTTGCGCAGGTCGCCACGGCGAACTCGACGGCGTACCCGGACGCGCCCTCCGTCGCCGCTCGCGCGGTGCAAACCTTTCTCGGCACGAAAGCGGCGCCGATCGCCGCGCTGATATTCCTCGTGTCTTCCGTTGGTGCTCTCAACGGAACGATCCTCGCACGGGCACGTGTTCCATATGCCGCGGCGCGAGATGGTTTGTTTTTCGCGAGCTTCGGCAAGCTGAGCCCGCATTCACGGGTGCCGCTGATCTCCATTGTGTTGGTGAGCACCTGGGCCGCATTGCTTGCCGCGACCGGCACCTTCGATCAGCTCACCAATATGGCGGTACTCTCGTACGCCATCTTCTGGGCCCCTGTGGTGTTCTCGGTCATTGTCCTGAGGCGCAAGCTTCCGAATGCGCCACGGCCGTACCGCGTTTGGGGTTACCCGTTCGTGCCGCTGTTATTTGTGCTGGTGATGTGTTGGATCGTCGTCAACGCGTTCATCACCAGCCCGGTGGAATCCGTGGCCACACTCACACTCATTCTGCTGGGCATACCCCTCTATCCGCTCTTCCACGGCAAGAGCCGGCCTCAAACTGACTCGAGCTCCCAGAGCGTGAGCGGCGCGCCCTTGCGCAACCAGAAACCGACTCCCGCTTCAGAGAAGTTCTGACGCAGGCGCTTCCGGTACCAGTCACCCGTACGCAAGTGCACCTCCGAATCGGTGCGCTCTGTATCACAGTTGTATTCCCAATCCAGCTTCGTCAGCGCGCTGAAGTACAGGATGCCGCGGGTCAGGCGCGCGAAATTGTCGATCGCGCGGGAGGCCCTGGCGGCATCGAGGTATTGCAGGACGTCGTAGCAGATGACGAGATCGAAGGGGGCCGGGGACCGGTATTTGTCGATCTCTCCCTGCTCCCATCCATAGCGGTCACACAAGTACTCGCTCGTCTCGAGCCCCGTGTACTGGGCACCTGGCAGCCGCCGCAATAACGGCACTCGCAGCATGCCGGTACCACATCCGGCGTCGAGAATGCGGCGCACCGGGAGCCCCGTATGCTCTGCGAAGGCGGCAATGAGGTGCGCCCGCCCCTGCATCTCGCGCCGGGTCGTGACCGCGGTCTGCGGGTCGTAATAAAAACGTTGGTAGTAGTCGCGGTCGAAGGGCATCGTCGTGAAGACACTCGCTTGGCTCACTCAAGCGAGCAAGCGTAACACTATCCCCAGACGGGGACTCCCGGTGCCCCCAACCCGTCCCGCGCTACGCCTCGGCCACCAGTCCCAGCTCCGCCAGCAGGCGCTCGGAGTCGATCGGCTTCTCCAGGCAAGCGTCGGCGCCCGCGGCGAGAATGCGGTCGACGTTCTCGGGGCTGGCAAAGCCCGTGACCGCGATGATCCGGATGTGGTTGAGCGTTGGCCGGGCCCGCAGGCGGCGGCAAACCTCGAACCCATCGATCCCGGGCATCATGAGGTCGAGCACCAGGGCGTGAGGGCGGAAGGACTCCACTTTCACGCCTGCCTCGAAACCGTCGTGTGCGAGCTCGGTCTCGACGTGCGCGTCCCGCTCCTGGATGAGGCCCTGGATGAGCCGGCTGAGGTTCAGGTCGTCGTCCACGATGAGAACGCGATCAGGCCGCCCCGAATGCCGGGCCACGGGTGTTGCACCGCGGCTACGCGCGAACTCCTCGACATCGCTCAACAGAAAGCGACGATGCCCGCCGGGCGTCGTCAGGGATCGAAGCAGGCCGCGCGCCGCCCATTGGCGCACTGTCACCGGGTTCACCATCAGCAACTCCGCGACTTCGTTGGGAGTCAGGTGCGTCTTCTGCTTTGGTTTTTTCATGTTCCTGTTTTCCGTGCGTCCCCGTCCGGCGCCGCAGGCGCCCGACTCCTTGTCCTGTCCTCGCCGTCGCTAGATCGACCCCTCGACTTGTCAGCGGCAGGCAGTGAGTCAATCGTTTATATCGGTTTTGTCGATTCGAACTCAAAAACATCAACAGAATCATAGGATTCTGAGTTAACAGAATATCAGGAGTACTGGATGCCGCGCCCCCTCCATGTGGACTATCGGCCAATCCAAGCGCGACGAAAGGCGGCAACCGCCAAAGATTCTAAAACCGCTGAATTGCTCTGATCATTGCCCCTGAGTCCACGCCCACGTCTTGATCGGCCGGCAATCTCCAACGTCTGTGTTAGATCCGGAACACTCGTCCCATCAATGCAACCGAGTCGACACCCCGCGGCAACGTGCCGAACGCCGCGGGGGCACCGGAAGTCAGGCGCGACGCGAGGAACGCCTGCGCCGAGCCTTCCGGGCCGTGTCCCAACAATACCGCCGCTTGCACTGCAAGAGCCAATCTCTCCGTCAGCCGACGAGCCCGTGATTCGCCGTCACCCGAGTCATTCAACTCAACCAACAGGTCATCGACAAACCGATCGTAACGTGCGTCGCGGCCCTTGCTGCCCGAGAGCGCCGCTTCCACGACCTCACGCGTGCGAGGCTCGCGGGCGAACGCACGCAGGACGTCGAGGCACATGATGTTGCCCGAGCCCTCCCAAATGGAGTTCAACGGGGCTTCACGGAAGCGACGCGCGATCGGACCTTCCTCGATATAACCGTTGCCGCCGAGGACCTCCATCGTCTCCGCGATGACCGTGGGCGCGCGCTTGCAGACCCAGTACTTGGCTACGGGGGTCAGTACACGACGCAAGAGTGTCTCGGCCTGATCCTCCTGCGCATCGAACGCTCGCGCGAGACGCATGACGAGTGCGATGTGCGATTCACACTCGAGCGCCAGGTCCGCCAATACGTTGCGCATCAGCGGCTGGTCGACCAGGAGTTTTCCGAAGGCATGCCTTTGCCTCGCGTGGTGAATGGCCTGCGACACGCATTGCCGCATGAGTCCCGCGGTTGCCGTCGCGTTATCGAACCGGGTGTAGACGCCCATCTCGAGAATCGTCTGGACGCCGCGACCCTCCTCTCCAACCAGCAACCCATAGGTATCCTCGAATACCACTTCGCTCGAGGCATTCGAATGATTCCCGAGTTTGTCTTTCAAACGCTGCAGCAACAGGGTGTTGACCGTGCGATCAGGCAGGAAGCGCGGCACGAAGAAGCAGGACAAGCCGCCCGGGGCCTGTGCCAGTACCAGAAACGCATCGCACATCGGCGCGGAGAAGAACCATTTGTGTCCGCTCAGGCGATACTCGAGGCCGGAACCTCGAGCACCGGCCGGGACGGCGCGCGTTGTGTTGGAACGGACGTCTGAGCCGCCCTGCTTCTCTGTCATGCCCATGCCCATCAACGCGCCTCTCTTGTCCACGGCGGGGGTAAAGCGTGGGTCGTACTCACGTGACAGCAGGAGAGGCAGCCATTCGCCGAAGACTTCCGGCTGGTGCGCGAGGGTTGGCACCGCGCCGTAGGTCATCGTGGCCGGACACTGGGTGCCGTTTTCGATTTCAGCCCAGAGCATGTAGCCGGCCGCCCGCGCCGCGTGGGCCGCTGAGGCGGGCTCCGACCAGGGGCCGGTATGCAGCCCTTCCGCAACGAGACGTCGCATGAGCTCATGCCACGCGGGGTGGAATTCAACTTCGTCGCGGCGCGCGCCGAAGCGATCGAACAACTTCAACACCGGGCGGTTGCGGTTCGCCAGGTCGCCCAGGGCAAACATTTCCGCGGTGCCCAGCCGCTCGCCGAGGGCCGTGATCCGGTCGTGATCTGAGGCCGAACCCTCGCGCGCCAGGGCCTCCACCAGGGCCGGATTGCTGGTGAACAGGTTGTAGTCGAACAGGTCGCTCGACTGGTTCGCTACTTCGCGTGTGGGTGCCGTCACGTTCAGGTCCCTCGAGTGCCGCCGTCTGGGGCATCATGCCAGCACAGACGGGTATGGGGCATGCTGGGGCGTAGCTTCAGCGGGATCGTACCGCCTGGATGGGGTGGGCGGTCAAAGGAGCGGTGGACTGACGGTGAGAATCGGCCTGATTTCCGATACGCACGGCTTGCTGCGTCCAGAGGCGCTCCAGGCGTTGGCGGGTGTCGAGCACATCATCCACGCCGGCGACATCGGCGGAACGGAAATCGTCACGGCGCTCCGCGAGATCGCGCCGGTCGATGCCGTTCGTGGCAACAACGACAAAGGCGCTTGGGCGGCGGCATTTCCGCCATGGCTCGCTCTCGAGCTCGGTGGTGTCGGTATCCACGTATTGCACGACGTAAAGGAATTGGACGTCGATCCGACCGCAGCAGGGTTTCGCGTGGTCATCGCAGGGCATTCTCACAAGCCGCAGGTCACGGAACGCGACGGTGTGCTGTTTGTGAACCCGGGGAGCGCCGGCCCGAGACGCTTCAGTCTGCCTGTGACGGTCGGCTATCTGACGGTCGCGGACGGTAGCGCGAGCGCTGAAATCAGATCCCTTTTGTGAGCCGCTCTGCGGTCTCGGCACGAGGGCATTGCGGCACTATTGCCCGCGAGTGGGGGCCGGAGGTAGGCTCCGACGCCGTGGTTGCGCATACTTCGGAAACAACGATGTCCACCATGCAGGATACCAACGAGCGCCGGCAGGCCATCTGGCCGTGGATTCTCATGCCGTTGGTCGTGCTGCTGGTCGCTTACACTCTGCAACGCTTCCAGCACGAGGCCTTGCGGAGCGCCGCCGCCCAGCCGCAAGTTCAGACGGCTGCCGGCAGTTCCGCCGAGCCGTAGACCCTGTCCGGCCGGGGCGTGGTAATATTGAGCCACCCCCATGACCCCTCCTACCTCCAAATCGGCGGCGCCAAAGCGCCGTGCTGCTGCCGCTGCTGTCGCCAAGCGGCCTGTGAAGGGCGGCGCTTCTAACGAGCGCCGTGCTACCGCTGCTGACGCCAAGCGCCCTGTGAAGGGCGGCGCCTCTAACGAGCGCCGTAGTACCGCTGCTGTCGCCAAGCGCCCTGTGAAGGGCGGCGCCTCTAACGAGCGCCGTGCTACCGCCAAGCGCCCTGCCAAAGGCAGCGCCACCAGCCGCGCCGCCAAACAGGGCAGCGGCAAAGTCGGCTTTGTCAGCCTCGGCTGCCCCAAGGCTCTCGTTGACTCCGAGCGCATCCTTACGCATCTGCGTGCCGAGGGCTATGAGGTCTCTCCCACCTATGACGCGGCCGATGTCGTCGTCGTCAACACCTGCGGCTTCATCGACGCCGCGGTGGACGAGTCACTCGATGCAATAGGCGAGGCTCTCGAGCAGAACGGCCGCGTGATCGTTACGGGCTGCCTCGGCGCGAAGCCGGAACGCATTCTCGAGCGCCACCCGCGCGTGCTGAAGGTTACCGGACCGCATGCGTACGAGGACGTGTTGAATGCGGTTCACGAGCACCTGCCTCCGCAGCACGATCCGTTTTTCGACCTGGTGCCTCCGCAGGGCATCAGGCTGACGCCGCGGCATTACGCTTACCTGAAGATTTCCGAGGGCTGCAACAACAAGTGCAGCTTCTGCATCATCCCCGACATGCGGGGCAAGCTCGCGAGCCGCCGGATCGACGACGTGTTACGTGAAGGCGAGCGCCTCGTAAAGGCAGGCGTCAAGGAGTTGCTCGTCATCTCGCAGGACACTAGCGCTTACGGTGCGGACATCCGCTATGCGCCGGCTGCGTGGCACGAGCAACAGTACGAGACGCGCTTCATCGATCTCGCTCGCGGCCTTGGGTCATTGGGTGCCTGGGTAAGGTTGCACTACGTCTACCCCTATCCGCACGTCGATGAAGTGATTCCGCTGATGGCGGAAAAGCGGGTTCTGCCTTATCTCGACATTCCTTTCCAACACGGCAGTCCGTCGGTGCTCAAGCGCATGCGTCGCCCCGCACACGCGGTGAACACGCTCGCACGCATCCAGGCGTGGCGGAAGGATTGTCCTGACCTGGTCATCCGCAGCACATTCATCGTCGGGTTTCCCGGGGAGACGGCAGCGGAATTCGAAGAGTTGCTGGATTGGATGGACGAGGCGCAGCTCGACCGCGTCGGGTGCTTCAAGTATTCGCCCGTCGACGGTGCCATGGCCAACGCGCTCCCGGATCATGTCCCTCCGGAAGTGCAGGAGGAGCGGCGGGTTCGCTTCATGGAACGCGCCGCCCAGATCAGTGCGAAGCGCCTGGCTGCCAAGGTGGGACGCCGCATGCGAGTGCTGGTGGACACCGTTGAAAACGCTGTCGCGATCGCTCGGAGCGAGGCGGACGCGCCGGAGATCGACGGCGCTGTTCATATCGCGCGCCCGCCAAAGAGTCTGAAGGTGGGCGATTGGGCGGATGTCGAGATCGAGTCGGCCGACGCCTACGACCTGCACGCACGTCTGGTGCATGGCTCCTGACACCGTAGATGTCGATGCCTACTGCGCGCGCATCGGCTACACCGGTGCGCTGAGCCCAACACTCGAAACGCTCGCGAGCATTCATTTCCTTCACCCGCAGGCCATTCCGTTCGAGAACCTGGATCCGCTCCTGAGGCGGCCAGTCTGGCTCCGGCGCGAGGCGCTCGAGAGTAAAATGCTCCACGCCGGCCGCGGCGGCTGGTGCTTCGAGCAAAACCTTCTGCTGCGCGAGGTGCTCACGGCTATTGGATTTCGCGTCACGGGCTTTGCTGCCCGGGTGATGTGGAATGTGCCTGAAGGCTTTATCCGGCCTCGCACCCACATGTTGCTTCGCATCGAGGCAGTCGAAGGCGCAACTTACATTGCCGATGTGGGCTTCGGTGGGCTCACCCTGACGGCACCGCTGCGCCTGGAGACCGACATGCCGCAGGCGACACCGCACGGGACTTTCCGGCTGACCCGAAGGGAGGGCGACTTCCTTCTCGAGGCCCTGGTACGCGAGACCTGGAGACCGCTCTATAGCTTTGACCTGCAGCCGCAATTGCTCGTCGATTACGAACTGTACAACTGGTTCTTGTCCAACAGTCCGGATTCACCGTTCGTCAGCAACCTGCTGGCGGCGCGAGTCAACCCTGACCGGCGCTACAACTTGCTCAACAACAGACTCTCCGTTCATCACCTGCGCGGCGAATCGGAGCAAGTGACGTTCACGAGCTCAGATGAGCTGCGCGAGGTGCTCCAGGGTACATTCGGCATCAAACTTCCGGATGATCCAGGGATGGACGCGCTGCTCGCACGTCACGTCAGTATTCGTACCTGATCGCCAGCCCGTACGTGGCGGGCTCCGCCCAGGCGCCGGCGCGTCCGATGTAGCCGGCAGGGACAGCCGGAGTGCTCGAAGTATCGAATCCCGTCAGTCCCAGACCCACACCCACCGCCGGCTGGTAGTACTTGCGATTGAGGATGTTGCGACCCCAGACACTGAACTTCACCTGGTGCGCCCAATCGGTTTCCTGCGTAAGGGTGATGCGTCCGTTCAGTAACCCGTACCCCGGCTGGGTGTCGAACTCACTGCCGGGGACGGCGGACCCCGCGCCAGCGTCGGCGAACATCCGCGATCGATAGACATAGTCGAGGTGAACCAACACGTCCTTGCGATCCAGGTGCGCGACAGCGTAGTCCGCGGCGACGGAGCCGGCGTACTTCGGAGTGTAAGGCAGGGCGAACACCCGGCTGATGTTTTGCCCTGGCACGTACGGTGCGCCGTTGCCGGTGGCCGGATCGAAGATCGTGTCGGCGGGCGCATCGACCCGGTCGATGCTCCAGTGCAGCCAGGTGCCACTGGCGCGCAAGGTCAGATCGTGGAGTGGTCTGGCGCGCAGATCGAAGCTCGCACCCCTGACCGTAACCCGCTGAAGGTCGAATACCTGGTCCCTGAGGAGATCGACGGGGAGAGCGTACTGCACGTCCTTGCGGCGGCTGTCGAACAATGCCAGGTCGACATCCAGGCGATCGCTCAGGAATGCCGACTTCAGCCCGACTTCGTACGTCGTCGAACTCTCGGGCCGAAAAGCGCTGCTACTGAACGATCCCACCACGGCATTTTCCAACGCGCCACCCGCCTCGTATGACGTGGACACTTTCGCGTAGGTACTGATGTCTTCGCTCCAGTGCCAGACGAGATCGCCCTCCGGGCTCACTCTGTTATAACTGAGATGGTTACTCGCGCCATCCTCTACGTCATCGCCGTCCTGTTGGATCCACCGCAGGGCATCCTTGCTTTCGCGGGTATAACGACCCGCCGCGATCACCTCCAGGTGCCTGCCGAGAAAGGCAGGACGCCAGATCAAACGCGCATACTCGCCCTGCGAGCGGGTCTCGGCGGACACTCGAGTAACCTGACTACCGCTATCGGGAAACCCGGGGTAAAAGCCGAAGAAAATGTAATCGTTCTCGTGGCTGCCTTTTTCCCTGAAATAGGAGCCACCCACGACATAGCACAACTGCCGGTCGAACAGCTCGCCACTGAGCCGCAGGTCCTGCGAGAGCTGGTGCTGGTCATACAGGTCGATGGTGCCCAGTGGGAAACCGAAGAACTCGGCGTAATCCTGCTGCTCATCGGCGTTCATCGTGCGATACCCGGTGCGCGATTCCACGACAAGGGCAGACGATGCGTGCCAGGTCAGCGTGAGCCCCTGGTCAGTGTGATTTGCCGTGCTCAGCGGCAAATCGACCGGCCGATAGGCCGTGCGCATCGGTCCACCCGGGTCGGCGTAATAAGTGTAGTCCGCGTACAGGTTCTGGCCGTTCTGAAAAGGATTGGACGGATACTGGGCCGTCGAATCCAGTGCACCGCGCTCCAGGAAATACTCGGCGCGCAAGCTCGAAGACGCGTCCCAACTCAACTGCAGGCGCGCCGCCCGCTGTTTCTCCGAGCCGTAATCCTGTGAGTTGGCGATCAAGGTCTTGACGTAGCCATCGATGCCGCTCGCCAATAGGGTCACCTTAGCCGACAGACCGTGCCAACCCGGAGTGTCGAGCGAACTCAGAATGCGATAGCTGTTGCGATTTCCGAAGTCCACATCCTGGTTGAAACGCAGCTTGCCGGATGGCCTCTCGCTGATGAGATTGATGACGCCGCCCGTGGTGTCGCGTCCGTACGCCGCGCCCTGCGGGCCGGGCAGGATTTCCGCCCGCTCGATATCCAGCAGATCGAAAGTGTTCGCCTGAAGGCGCGAGATGAGGAACCCGTCCCGGTAGATGCCAACGGCTCCATCGAGGGTGATCTGCCCCGGTGCGACCGGCCCCTCGCCCCGCATGTACAGGCTCAGTGTGTCAATGGAGTTCAGCGCGCGAGTGAACGAGAGCTCCGGTACGGCGGCGGCAATTCCATCCAGCCCGGTCAGCCCGCGCTCATCGAGATCGGTACTGTCCAGGACTGTTACGGACTGTGCGCTCGGTTCCTCGGCGTGAGCGGCGACGGCGATGAGGCTGATGACGGCAGCGGCCGCCAGGGCACGGTCAGGCATTCGGTACTTTTGCTGCGAAAGACCGCACAGGCTACCGGCCATATGTGACAGCATTGAGACGCAGCTCAACTGTGGCAGATGATGGCAGATCGGGCCACATCGTGGCGAGACTGTGATTTCTGATGATTTGTGCTCGCCGCCACGTTCCAACGTCCAACATCACGCATAGACTTGGCGCCATCGCTCCAAAGGAGGAATGTCATGGCCGTGCGTGCCTGGTTGGGGACTCTGATCATCGGTATGTTGATGCTCGCGGGATGCGGCGGTGGTCACCGAGCACCATCGCAGAGCGCCGACAAACAGGTTGGATGGGCGCCATTCATTGCCAGGCATACGACTGGTGTCGTATCGCGCAAGGCCGACGTGCACGTGATGTTCACCGTCGACGCCGCGCCAGGGGAGAAGGGTACCGACGTTCGCAGGTTGCTCACCATCAGCCCCTCCGTCGATGGCGACGTCTCCTTCGCCGGCCCGAGAGAGCTGGTGTTCGCACCCAAGAGAAACTTCGAGCCCGGCCGGCTCTACACGGTACGCGTGGACCCGCGTGGGCTGCAGAACGTGCCACAGGATCTGACACCTTTCGAGTTCTCATTCCGTGTCCAGACGCCGCAGTTCGAGGTCTCGTTGCAGGGCTTGGAATCCGATGCCGAGATCGAACAGGCCATGTCCTTACGGGGCATCCTGACTTCGGCGGACGCCGAGGAGGCCATGAAGCTCGAGCAGGTCGTCGCGGTCAGCTTCATCGGGAAGGCGTTGACATTGCAATGGACTCACTCGGCCGACGGACTCACCCATACCTTCACTGCCCGGAGAATTCAGAGGCAGCGGGACGCGCAACCGTTGCTCGTCAAATGGGATGGACGTCCGATCGCTTCCAGCACCACCGGTGAGCAGAAACTCGTGGTTCCCGCTCGCGGCCGTTTCCTCGTCACCGAAAGCCAGGCCATCGAAGTGCAGGGCCGACGGCAGATCCTGGTCTACTTCTCGGACAACCTCGCCACGCGCCAGGACCTGACGGGCCTCGTTCGTCTGTCCCAGGGCGCGTTCACCACGCGCGTCGATAAGAACACACTGACCATCTACCCGGATGCGGAGCTGCGCGGAGAGGTCACGTTGACTCTCGAGACCGGGATCCAGAACGAGCGGGGCGATAAGCTCGGGGAGCAGGTGCAGAAAACCCTCGCGTTCACGAGCACCAAGCCCCAGGTCCGCTTCGCCGGCAAGGGCGTCATTCTCCCTGATGGAAAAGCACTCACGATTCCCTTTGAGGCCGTCAGCGCCCGCGCCGTGCATGTCACCGCGCTACGCGTTTATGACGACAACATGGCGCAATTCCTCCAGGTGAACAGACTCGACGGCAACGCGGAGATGGGGCGCGTAGGGCGCTTCCTCTGGCGCAAGACGATTGCATTGTCCGGACCCGTTACCGGCCGCTGGACCCGTTACAACCTGGACGTGACCGAGTTGATGCGGAAATATCCCGGCGGAATGTTTCAACTCATCCTGCAGCTGACTCCGCAGGACTCCGCCTATCAATGTGAGCCTGGCACGGGAGAGCATGCAGAGGAGCCCGCCGTGGAAAAGGACACGGGGCTGCACGACCAGGAGGACGGGGATCGGGTCCAGGCCTCCAACTGGGATTACGCGGAAGATTATTTCGATGCCGGCGGCAACAGCTGGAGTCACCGCGCTGACCCCTGTCACGCCGCTTACTACTTGTATGGTGAGAATGTCCGGGCGGAGCGTAACCTGATCGCGTCCAACATCGGGTTGCTGGCCAAGCGAGATCAGCACGGCAAGGTCCTGGTAACAGCGACGGATCTGCGCACCTCCCAGCCTCTCCCGGGCGTGAAGCTCACCCTGAGGAACTTCCAGAATCAGTCGCTCGCGGTCGCGACCACTGGTAGTGACGGGTTCGCCACCCTCACCTCTTCCGCCACGCCCTTCCTCCTCGTAGGTGAAGCCGGCGACCAACGCAGCTATCTGAAATTGAACGTGGGCAATGCGCTGCCTACGAGCCACTTCGACGTCGGGGGCGAAACAGTAACGAAAGGAATAAAGGGGTTTCTCTACGCAGACCGTGGTGTCTGGCGTCCAGGAGACTCGATTCACGTGACATTCGTCGTGCAGGACAAGGATGGCCGGCTGCCCGTGAATCATCCCGCCACACTCGAGCTGTACGATCCTCGCGGACGGCTCGCACAGACTCTGGCCAACACGAACCCGGTGGACGGCTTCTATCGATTCGACCTGAAGACCGCCGTCGATGCGCCCACCGGAGATTGGACCGCCAAGGCCATCCTTGGAGAGCTCAGCTACAGCACACGCCTGAAAATCGAGACGGTCATGCCGAACCGCCTCAAGGTGGGGCTCGACTTCGGCTCCGCAACGCTCGGCGCCGGCAAGCCGCTGCATGCCTCCATTTCAGCTCAGTGGCTCTCCGGGGCCACCGCCGCGGGGCTGAAGGCCGATGTGAAACTCAGCCTCACGCCGACGGCAACGCGGTTCACGCGCTTTGCAGATTACGTCTTCGACGATCCCGCGCGGCAGCTCGCCACCAAGTCCGAGACGATCTTCGAGGGCCCGCTCGATGACAACGGTCGGAAGATGTTCGATGCGCCCATCCAACTGGCTGGCGCGGCCCCCGGCATGTTATCGGCGGTGTTCACCACTCGCGTGTTCGAGCGGGGCGGGGCCTTCAGTATCAATCGGGACACGACGACCTACGCGCCCTACTCGCGGTTTGTTGGGATCCGTCTTCCGAAGGGCGACGCCGCTCGCGACATGTTGATGACGGATCAGGAGCACACGGTCGAGATCGCCAGTCTGTCCGCGGCGGGCGATCCGGTCGCGGTACGCCAAATCCAGGTCACCCTCTACAAGGTCGAGTGGAAGTGGTGGTGGGACAAGAACGGCGAATCACTTGCGCAATATGCCCAGGGAAACAGCAACACCGTCGTACGTGATGAGGTCGTGTCGACGAACGCGCAGGGCCAGGGACAGTGGAAATTCGAGATCAAGTATCCTGAATGGGGACGTTACCTGGTGCGGGCCTGCGATACCGAGAGTGGTCATTGCTCGGGCCGGACGTTCTACATCGACTGGCCTTCCTGGGCGGGCAAGGAGCGCGAGCAATCAGGGCCCGCGGCCAGTGTCCTGGCGATCACTGCCGACAAGCCCAAATATGCCGTGGGCGAGACGGCCACCCTGCAACTGCCGCAGAGCGCGCAGGGACGTGCCCTGGTGACCATCGAAAATGGCACCGACATTCTCGACTCGCGTTGGCTCGAGCCAAAGGCCGGAAACACGCGCTTCACGGTTCCGATCACTGCAGCGATGACGCCCAACGTCTACGTGGCGGTGACGCTGATTCAACCTCACGAAAATCGGAATAATGACCGGCCGATCCGGCTGTACGGCGTCATCCCCCTGGAGGTCTCCGACCCCGAGACCCATCTTTCGCCCTCCATCAAGAGTGCCGACGAGTGGAAGCCGGAAAGCCGAGGGCTCGTCGAGGTATCGGAAACCCACGGGCGCGCCATGACCTATACGCTCGCGGTGGTGGACGAGGGTTTGCTCACGTTGACGAGCTTCAAAACGCCCAACCCGTATGACTACTTCTACAAGAAGGAGGCCCTCGGGATCACGACGTGGGACCTGTTCGATGACGTTGCGGGTGCCTACAGCGCCGAGTTGGAAAGACTGCTCGCCCTGGGCGGCTCGGACGCCGCTGCCCAGACCAACCCGGACGAGGCGCGCTCCCGCTTTCCGCCCGTCGTGCGCTTCTATGGGCCCTTTCACCTCGAGGCGGGGGCAAAAGGCTCGCACCAGATCGATATTCCACGTTACATCGGTGCCGTACGCGTCATGGTCGTCGCCGGAGAAAAGGGCGCGTATGGCTCCGCGGAGAAGTCGGTGTTCGTGCGGCAGCCCTTGATGCTGCTACCGACGATGCCGCGCGTCGTCGGCCCCGGAGAGAGTGTCGCGGTGCCGGTGTCGGTGTTTGTTGCCGACCCCTCGATCAAGAGCGTTGCGCTGAGCATCGAGCCTGACTCGCTGTTCACGCCTGTCGGGGACTCCACGACGCAGGTCGCGTTCACACGTCCTGAGGAAAAGCTGGGCATGCTCTATATCAAGGCGGCCGATCGGCTCGGCAAGAGCCACGTGAAACTGACGGCTTCCTCGGGCGTGCATCGCGCACAGAGTGACATCTACATCGAGGTGCGCAGCTCCAATCCACCGACCACGAAGTTCGAGACGCATGCTGTGCAGCCTGGTGAAACCTGGAGTACACGGGTGGTCCCGCACGGCCTGCCCGGTACCAACAAGGCGACACTGGAGGTCTCGAGCCTGCCCGCTCTCAATCTCGAGAGCCGCCTGGGCTACCTGATCCAGTATCCGTTCGGCTGTCTCGAGCAGACCACCTCCTCCGTCTTCCCGCAGCTGTACCTGCCCTCGCTGGTGAAGCTCGAGGCGGGGCGCAAGCAGCAGATCGAGGACAACATCCGCAACGGCATCGAGCGCTTGCGCTGGTTCCAGCTTTCCAACGGCGGGTTCAGCTACTGGCCCGGTGGCAGCGGCGGCTTCGCGAACGGCTCACTGGAGGGTTACGGGCTGTGGGCCAGCACCTACGCGAGCCATTTCCTGATCGAGGCCGAGAAAGCCGGCTATGCCCTGCCGCCGTCGATGAAGAGCAACCTGTTGCGGTATCTGAAGAACGAGGCGCAACACTGGACACCGGGCACGGGTAAGACTCTCGATCAGGCCTACCGGCTGTACGTTCTCGCGCTGGCCGGCGAGGCGGACGTGGGCGCGATGAATCGCCTGCGGGAGTCTGAGCATCTGCCGCCAACGGAGCGTTGGATCCTGGCAGCGTCCTACAAGCTGGCCGGCCTGGGCGATCTCGCGGGATCGCTGGCGAAGGGAGATCCTCTGGAGGTGGATCCGCGGCAGCCGGTGCGCTATCCGGATTACACGTTCGGCTCGGAACTGCGCGACCGTGCCATGGTTCTGCAGAGCCTGGTCACACTGGGCCAGTTGGATCGCTCCCAAGGACTCGTCAGGGCCATCGCGGATGAGCTGTCCTCGCAGGGGTGGTACAGCACTCAGTCCGTGGCCTACTCCCTGATGGCGATTGCGAAAATCGCGGGGGCCGGCGATCCCGGGACCTTTACCTTCGAGCAGACTCTCGGAGGTAAGACGACCAGTACGACGTCGCACTCTCCGGTCTATCAGAGCGCAATTCCGGGAGTTCCCGATGGAGGTGCAGCGTTTACGCTCCATAACACGTCGCAGCGCCCGTTGTTCGTCACAGTGGCCACGCAGGGTGTTCCCGAGGCGGGACATGAGGAGGCCAGCTCATCGGGACTGACCCTGGATGTCGCCTATACGGACGAAGACGGGAAACCCGTTGATGTCGCGCGCCTGACGCAGGGGACCGATCTCATTGCCCATGTCGAGGTGAGGAACACCACCACACTGCGGATCGACAACATCGCCCTGACACACATCTTCCCGGCGGGGTGGGAAATCCACAACGACCGCCTGGATAACTCCAGCACGACGGGTCAGCGGGATACCCCGGCGCCGCGCACGACATTCCCTTGGAACGTGCCCGATGGCTCGCATGACGCCACCGATGCGCATGTCGATTACACCGATATCCGCGACGATCGGGTAATGCAGTTCTTCGGCTTGCGGGCGGGTGACTCGATCCGGTTCACGACGCGCCTGAATGCGTCGTACCGGGGCCGGTATTACCTGCCTGGCGTGTTGGTCGAAGCGATGTACGATGCGACCAAGGGTGCGCATACACAGGGGCAGTGGATCGAGGTCGCGCCTGCGGGTACGGCTGCGGGCGGGGCTCACTGACGCCCATGAGCCGCGTGTCGCGCTTCAAGTGGATGATCCTGGGCGCTGGGGCCTCGCTCATCGTGCTTGCCGTCGCGTTCTGGTGGATGCTGCCGGATCCATTGTTCAGTGAGCCTCTAGCCTCGGTTCTCCTGGCGCGTGATGGGACGCTACTCAGCGCACGGATTGCGGCGGACGGTCAGTGGCGGTTTCCGCCACTGACCGAGGTGCCGGGCAAGTACCGGCGCGCCCTGCTGGAGTTCGAGGATAAGCGCTTCGAGCACCACATCGGGGTCGATCCGCTGGCGCTGGCACGGGCAATCAAACTCAACCTGACGCATCGAAGGACTGTCAGTGGTGCGAGTACCATCACCATGCAGGTCGCGCGGCTTGCGCGAGCGGGTGGCTCGAATGGCGAAGGTGCCGATCGTGCACTGCCTCGGACGTACGCTGAGAAGGTCCTCGAGATGCTGTTCGCGTTGCGCCTCGAGATGTCGTACTCCAAGGGGCAGATCCTGGCGACCTATGCCAGCCACGCACCTTTCGGTGGCAACGTCGTCGGCCTGGAAGCGGCCTCGTGGCGTTATTTCGGACGCTCGCCGCAGTCGCTGTCCTGGGCAGAGGCGGCAACACTGGCTGTCCTTCCCAACGCACCCTCCCTCGTGACGCCGGGGCGCAACCGCGCCACCCTGAAGGCAAAGCGGGACCGGTTGCTGCAGCGGCTGCGGGAAGCCGGCGCCCTGACGGAGCTGGATCTGCGACTCGCTCTCGCGGAGCCGCTTGTCGATGCTCCCCTTCCACTGCCGAACGGAGCACCGCATCTGCTCGAGACCTTGCGCGTTCAACACCCAGGGTTATCTCGGTTCGAGACGACGCTGGACGCGAGTCTGCAGGCCGCGGCGACCCAGATGGTCCACGATCGGGCCCAGGTGCTCGCGCGCGAGCAGATTCACAACACGGCCGCGCTGATCGTGGATAACCGCTCGTTCGAGGTCCTGGCATACGTAGGAAACGCCGAATGGTCGACCCGCAACGAGCTCGGACTCGCGGTCGATATCATCCAACGACCGCGCAGTACGGGTAGTGTTCTGAAGCCCTTCCTGTACGCGGCCATGCTCGATGGCGGGCAACTGCTGCCGCACATGTTGGTCGCGGATGTACCGACTCAATATTCCGGGTACTCGCCGGAGAACTTCGATCACGCTTACCGTGGAGCCGTGCCCGCGGACGTGGCGCTCGCGCAATCGCTCAACGTACCCGCCGTGCGGTCACTGAAAGAGTATGGCGTGGAGCGCTTCTACGATCTGTTGCATCGAATGGGGATGTCCACGCTGACTCGTGAGCCCCAGGATTACGGGCTCACTCTCATTCTCGGCGGGGCCGAAGGGACCTTGTGGGACATCACGGGTATGTATGCCAACCTCGTGGACATTGCTCGTCATACGACGCCGGGGCCGCCACCCCCTCGTCACTCGTTGCACGTGTTGCAAACGTCGCAAGCCATCGCACTGCCGTCCGAGTTCACGCCCGCGGCGGCATGGCTGACTCTCAATGCGCTGCTGGAAGCACAGCGTCCCGCCGAGGAGGCCCATTGGAAAAGTTTCGCCAGCAGCCGGAATATTGCCTGGAAAACCGGGACGAGCTGGGGCTCCCGGGACGCCTGGGCGGTCGGCAGTACGAGCCGCTACACGGTGGCGGTCTGGGTGGGTAATGCGAGTGGCGAAGGCCGCCCCGGCCTGACAGGCGCAACCGCCGCGGCACCTTTGATGTTCGCGTTGCATGACCGGCTCAATCCGGCTCCCTGGCTGACTCAGCCGATCCTCGACATGAAGCGGGTGGACGTTTGCCGTGATGACGGCTTTCTCGCCAATGAAGAATGCGAGCGTACGGTTGACTGGATACCCGCGGCGAGTCACTTCAACCGACAAAGTCCCTATCACCACCTCGTGCATCTCGACAGGGGCGGCCGCTTTCAGGTCGACTCCTCGTGCGAGCACGTGGCGAACATGCAGCACGTGTCCTGGTTTGTTCTGCCGCCGGCGCAGGAGTTTTATTTCCGCCGCGCGCACTCCTCATATCGTGAGCTGCCGGCCTGGCGCACGGACTGCCAGCGCTCCGGCGGGGCGGACGGTCGGGGGCCGATGGAGTTTCTATACCCCAACCCCGCCGAGCGGATCTACATCCCCATGGAGTTGGATGGGGTGCGGGGACGGACGGTGTTCGAGGCGGTGCATCGCGACCGGGATGCCCGGTTGTATTGGCATCTGGATGGGGTATATCTGGGGACGACCCAGACTTTCCACCAGCTGGCCCTCGATATACCCCCCGGTGCACATGTGGTTACCATCGTGGACGCGGCGGGAAATCGTCTGTCCCGCTCGTTCGAGGTGCTGGCCCGCGAAGGTGGCGCCGTCATTGCAGCGGGACGTTGAAGGTAGAGCAGCGGGCGTCCCGGCCGGTGCCACCCGGCGGCCGAGGTGGCCGCCGGGTGCACGCATCAACGTCAGCGCTTGATGTTGAGCAGGTTTACCTCGCTGCTGCCATTCTTGTTGTCGTGAGTCACGATCATCACGCCCTTCGCTGGCGTGCGGGCGAACTCCGCCGGATTGACCGTTACCGTCACTCCAATCGCCTGGTTCGGGTTGACGGTGACAAAGTTTCCGGTGCTGACCGAGCTCTGGAACGCATTGAAGGATGCCACCTGGTTGAACGCGTCAGTCTGACTGCTCAACTGATCGAACGACTGCACCGCGTAGGTGAAGCGCGGGCTCGCTGGCGACAGCCCGAGATCGGAGAGGAGCACTGGGAGAATGATCGTGCTGCCGTCCGTCGGCGCATCAGCCAGGAAGTTGACGCTCAACAGGTTGGTCTTGACGTTGAGGACGAATGCCGCGACCTGGCCATTGGCCAGACCCGCCGAGACGAGACCGAAGTCGGCATTGAAGACCACGTAGTCGGCAACGCCATCGCCGTTCGTATCGATCGAGACGTCGAACTCCTCCTGTTCGGCGGTCGACCATCCTTTGTAGGTATTGATCGCGAAGGCGAGGACTCCGTCGTTCGGGAAGGTCTGCACACCCGCGGCGTGCAGGTCCAGCCGACCGTCCACCTCTTTCTTCTGATCCTCGAGTCCCCACGCGTAGAAATCCGCATTGCCTGCGATCGGGCTGTTGCGGTTCGTGAGCGACACGACACCCTGCGTGTCCTTCGCTTTGATGGCGATCTTCGCGTCCACGTTCGATGAGACTCGCGGGACGAGATAGTAGGGCACGCGCAAGGTGTACCCATGGTTGGATGAGGGCACGGTGGGCGTCAGCGTCACGATGCCCGCCACCTCACGCATTGCCGTGGAGTCTCCGACTGTCGCGGCTGGCACAGTGAGCCTTACATCCAGGGTGGCCTGACTCCGGGGCGGCACGGTGATATGTGATGTACCTGTTGAAAGGCTGTGGGGTGAGCCCTGCTTCTGGGCCACGGAGACGTTGAACGAGACGGACGTCGTACCGTCGTTTCTGACGTGAATCTTTCCAGACTGCGAGAAATCCTCGGAGAATTCCTGCATCTGGAAGTTCAGGGTCGTCTCATCGTCGTCGGCGAAGGCGATCGCCTGGGTACCCACGGCGGCGGCCGCGTTCACGAGGCCGCTGCCCGCCCTGTGTGCCTGGTAGTCGGGGAGATCACCCGGATTGCCACTGTTGATGATGGCCGACTTGATTGCGTTGGGTTTCCACTTCGGATGGGCCTGTATGGTCAGCGCCGCGACACCCGTGATGTGCGGAGTCGCCATCGATGTGCCGGAATCGACGAGGGTGCCGTTGCCGGTTCCCATTCCAGCCGAGATGATGTTCGTACCCGGTGCGGTGATGTCCGGCTTGAGACGTGCATCGGGTGTACGTGGGCCACTGGAGCTGAAGCTGGCCATGCCCGTTGCGATAGGTGTTCCCTCGCTGAGACTGATCGTCTGTCCATCACGGAGTGCCAGCGCGGCTCCATCCGAGCTCGCAACGTTGGCAGGGCCCTTCACTCCAAAGAATGGAATAGTCACCGTGAACGGCTCACCTGTGTCGGGATTTGAGGTGATCTCACCCTCGAACACCGGGAGGCTATTGGCGTTGTTGATCATCACCACGGCCGCGGCCCCAGCCTGTTGGCCGAAAATTGCGCGTGCTACACGCGCACAAGTACCCCGCTGAACCACGGCGATCTTGCCGGCGACGCCCGCGTTAACATATTCCTGTGGATCACAGCCAAGGCTGATCGCGCCGGAACTGGTTCGAAGCACAACGACCTGAAGGCTTTCGGGAGAGGGCCAGCTGGCGTTGTTCGCATTCAGCGCGGTGATGGTTTGTGTCGGTGCCCCCGTCACGGCGGGCAAGCTGAAATTGGCTGTTCGGTCAAAGGATTCCCGAGCGCTGGCGGCGACTGCGATTCCCTTGACGCTGCCGCCCGGCGAGCCCAGCACATAAGAAATGTCCCCGGCGTTGCCGGCCGCCGAGACGACGACCACACCCGCCCTGACGGCTGCATCGGCAGCGAGGGAGTCGGAATCCACACCCGAGCCGAAATCCGAGCCCAACGACATGTTGATCACATCCATGTCATTGTCCACCGCCCACTCGATCGCATCCGATACGACGTCTGTGGATCCCTCACACCCGAAAACACGGATCGCATAGAGATCCGCGCGGGGAGCCACGCCAGGGCCTACTCCAAACGTGTTGTTCACGTAGGTCAGTTGGTCGTAGGTACCGTGGAAAGTAGAGCCGTCCGCCAGGACTCCGTAGCCGGCGGCCGTACCGGCCACGTGCGTCCCGTGAGAATTGCAATCCAACGGATTGGGATCGGGATGAGGTACGGGCTGGTAGGTGGCCGAGTCCGGATCGGCGTTGTAGTCATCGCCGACCAGGTCAATACCGCCTTTCACCTTGGGCGCACCGGGGCCGAACAGGGACGGGTTGGCCGGTGCCGTATCGGTCGCGAGTGCCGCCTGGTAGGCGGCCACGGTTCCCGTGCCTCCGAAATCGGCGTGGGTGTAGTCGATACCGGTATCGATTATGCCGACCTTGATGCCTTCACCGTGGACTCCCGCGGCGCCCGACCATGCAATCGGCGCCTGGATACGTGGCACGCTGACTACGTTGTTGAGCTTGTGGACCCCGACGCGGACGACATCGACGACTCCCGGAATCTGCCTCAATGCGTTGATTTGATTACGGGGAATTCTGACTTTCACACCATTCAGCGCGCTCTGGAAGGCGCCGATGACCTCGCCCCCGGCACTCTCGATCTGGCCGCGTGTCGCCGCCTGCTCGGTCGCACGCTGTGCCTTGATGGTGTTTTTTTCCTGCCGGGTCAGGCGTCGCCCCACAGTCGCCTGCTCATCGGCCACGGAGGCTCCCGGGAGGAGCACGACTACGTTGACCGGGGTTCGGTCCACGACGGCAGGTAGGATTTTCGAGTGGACGGTTCCGTGCAGATCGGTTCGATGGAACTGTTTCGCGGGCGCCGTTCCCGCGGCGATCGTGGAGCTTGCCAAAATCGTGCCGAGCAGAGTCCAGGCCAGTCTTCCGCAACTGGTGATCTTCATGGTTTCTCCCCATCAGATTTTTGTTACGCGATCAGTAAGGTGTTTGGACTATCCGTGCCCCTTTCGTGTTGTGTCAGCTGGAGGCAGCCAGTGGCCAGCAGCATAAGTGCACACGCGCCGCGAATCCAGCACGCGGTTGAAATCCAACGTTCGGCACCGAGGACCGGCGCAGTGGGTGGGAGTTGGTGCTAGGGATGCGGACCGCGTTGCGACACCGCGTGGGATTCGGTACTCACGACGTCGAAGGGGCGCATCATCTCGTTCGCCGCATGCTCCAACACGTGACAGTGCCAGACGTAGCGGCCGGGATAGCCCTCGAAAGGGACGATGATGCGAGTGATCAGGCCCGCATCCGCCTGCACGGTATCTTTCCAGCCGTGCTCGTTGTCCAGGGGCGGCAGCTCCGGACCGGCGACCCGCAACTGGCGCTCCCTCAGGTAGAGGTCCACGTCGAAGCGCTGGCGGTTGAGGACCTGGAATCGGACCAGGTGCAGATGGATGGGGTGAGTGTCCTCCGTCAGGTTGAGGAACTCCCAGATTTCCGTGCTGCCGAGCACGGGTCTTTCGGTTACCGGCTGGTGCCAGTAGGTCCCATTCAGCAACATCATCATCATGTGCGTCCTGGGATCGGTGTAGGTGTCCAGTGTCAGAGTACGGGTCCTGACGGCCGCCGTGCGCGCAATCCTGGCAACCGTTCGTAACTTTGCCGGCAGCTTGCGCGACGTCAGCGTCGACCTGGTGCGCGCGGCCACCCGAAACTGCATGAGCTCGAACGCCTGGCTGCGCAGCGTGATCGTCCGACCGGCCAGAGCGGCGAAGTCGATGATCACATCCGCGCGCTCCGCCGGCGCGATCATCAGAGTTTGCTTCGCGACGGGCCGCGGCAGGAGGCCCTGATCGCTACCAATCTGTTGCAGCGGGGAGTCGTCACCGAGGGAGAGATAGTAGAAGCGCGCGTTGGCGGCGTTCACGATCCGGAAACGGTAGGGCCTCGGCTCCACTTCCAGGTACGGTTGGATCTTCCCGTTGATCAGATGGACGTCGCCGTAGACCTCAGAGACCCAGGGCGACTCCGGTGACCCCGAAGCCGGATAGTAAAGTTGCCCATCCGCTGTCAGCAAACGGTCGCAGATGAGCAAGGGGATCTCGAATTCACCGCCGGGCAGCTGCAGAGCATCCTCCGCGGCGTCCCGAACGAGAAAGGCGCCAAACAAGCCGGCATAGACATTCAGACGCTCGATGCCCATCGCGTGATCGTGGTACCAGAGCGTCGTCGCGTCCTGCCTGTTGGGATAGCGGTAGGTCGCCGGCTGCCCCGGTGCAGTCCAGTGCTCCGGATAGCCGTCGCTGTCAGGAGGCACGCGCGCCCCATGAACGTGAACAACCGCCCTGACATCGGGCACATCACGACCGGCACCGTGCAACGTGTGATCGATCGGAAACAGGTGCTCGCGCGGCAGGTCGTTGGCCCATTCGATCGACACGGGCTCGTTGCTGCGCACCTCGATCGTGGGCCCGGGCAATTTTCCGTCATAGCCCCAGATCCGTGTCGGGGGCAGATCCCGGTGCAAGTGGGTCCAGGCCTCCCGCATCCGCAGGCGGTGTTTCGGACCTCGCAGGACTTCCGGGACGGGCAGAGGATCGACGAAGCGCACCAGACGCTGCGGATGCAACATCTGCACGCCGGCAAGATCGGGCTTGCGCAAGACCACCTTGCGCAGGCCGCGGCTGGTGCAGAAAGCCTGCACCGGCAATCGCAATGGATCGGCAAGGGCCGATCCGGCCGCAAGGGCCGCCCCGAGGGCGGCGCCTTGCAGCCAGGAGCGCCTACTGACAGTCACCGGTCAGCGACTGGCGATGCGTCCGGTCGTGGCATCGAGAATCAGCTGGCGCGCCTGCGTCTTCTGGGTCGCGGAGCCTGTCCCGCTGCTCGCCGGGAAGCTGAACATGTTGTCGATCGGGCCCGCGATGGTGTCGAACGAGCCACCCGCCTGGATGCGTTGGCCGCCGAGCCAGTTGTCCTCGATGAAGCGCAACACCGATGACTGATCGGTCAGGGTGTGATCGATGTAGTTCTTCTTGGCGTACGGCGAGATGACCAACAGAGGCTGACGCGTTCCATAGCCGCAACGACCCTGTGCCGGCTGGCCGGCATTGCCCAGCAACGCGGTCGTGGGAGCCGCGGTGCCCTGCTGCGCACCCTGGTTGCACACTCCGTTGCCATTGAGCTGGTCAGGGGAAGTTCCTCCCGCGGGCGCCGGAGCGGCGGACGGGTTGCTCACCGGGGCGAACTGGTGGTCATACCAACCGTCGGAGTCGTCGTAGGCGATGATCACGGCCGTTGACGCCCACATGGGGCTGGCCTGCAACGCGTTGATCACGTTGACGACGAATGTCTGCTCGTCGATCGGGTTGGAATAGCCGGCGTGGGCATCCTGGTAGGCGGGCGCCTTCACGAAGCTGACGGCCGGGAGGTATCCCGCACTCAGAGCCGAGAAGAAGTCATGCGTGTCGTAGTTGTGGTTGGCCGGTTCCGGAGTCGTACCATCGGTCTCGACGCTGCTGCCGATCGCGGCCAGCGAGCTCGGACGGGCATGAGTCGGGTTCGAAGTCGACTGGTAGTACTGGAACCACGCGTGGTGCGGGATGTAGTCGACGGAGTTCGACGCGAAGTCCGCGACGGTCGGATTGGTCAGGCGATTGCAGCCCGACGTGCCGTTCGCATTCGTGTACTCCAGGTCGAAGCCGCCCATGAATGCGCCCCAGGTGATCTTGGCCGTGTTCAGGAGATCGCCGATGTTCTTGCCCGCCATCAGCAGCTGATCGGGGGCGGTCGAGCAGACGTCGTTCAGCGGGTCCACGTCGCCGATCATGGTGTAGTTACCCGCACCGTCGGCCGTCAGGTGCGAAGCCGAGAACTGCGCGAGGTCCTTGTTGGACTTGGCGATGCCGTTGGTCTGGCCGGAGATGAGGTTGATCGCTCCCGGCGTCGACGGACCGTACTGCGAGGAGTACGAGTTGTCGTTCATCGCGAAGTTCTGCGCGTAGTTCCACAACGCCGTCACGGTGTTGCCGTCGTAGTAACCCATCACCAGGCCCTTCGTCGCGCCGGGGATCGAGTTGTTCGGCGGCGGGCCCTTCACGCCGGTGAACTTCGGGAACAGGTCCATCCTGCCGTTATCGGCCGCCTGCTGCTCGGGAGCGTAGTTGTGTCCCTGGTCGGAGGTCGCCGCTTGCGCCGGGGTCAGGCGGAACGGGTCCGCCGCGTCGGCGAGGTTGGTCGCCGAGCCGCTACCGGAAGGGCCGTTCGGATTGTTCGTGAGCAGACTGGTCCCGGTCGCCTGGAAATTGTTGGTGGGGTCCAACGGTGTCGCCAGGGTGTTGGCCGGCGTGTTCGGAGCCGTGCCCTTGAACGGAGTCTCGCCCGTGAGGTTCGCCGCGTTGGGATAGGTCGCGAAGTAATGATCGAACGAGATGTTCTCACCGAAGATCACCACCACGTGTTTGATCGGTGTCTTGGTGTTATAGGAAGCGGCCACGTCGGTCGGAGTCGTCGGACCCGCGGGACCTTGCGGACCGGCAGGACCCTGCGCACCCGTGGGACCTTGCGGACCGGTCGCACCCTGCGCGCCGGTGTCACCTTTGTCGCCGCAGCCGGCGGCGAAAACGATGCCGGCTACCACGGCAGCCAGGCTCAAGTTTCTTGACATTACTTGTGAACCCTCTCGATGTTATTAACACCTGACGCGCGAAAACATCAGGCCGCTGTGGGCGCGGACGATAGGGGCGGGATGTTTCAGCGATGTGACATGCGAACAGCGAGGCGTCACCGCTCAGTCACGTTTACGTGGTCTTCTGCGGGGAACATCAAAATCAAAACGTTCAATGGAGTGAACTATGTCGAGTCTTCGAGCAGCCCTCGGGGCTGCCCTGGTTGTTTGCGCAAGTCATCCGTCGCGCGCCGCCCTCGCTCCCCCGGTCCTCGTCAACTCGTCACACGCTGCACAGTTCGTAACAAAGGACCTGACGATTCTTCACCCCGAACTGCACTCGGGTCCCGGACTCGATGCCGTCGACAATACGTGCAATGGCGGGACCACGGTCGCGGTCTGCTCGACGAACGCCGTCTTCGACGCCACCATCGTCGCGGACACGCAGAACAGCTCCGCCGCCAACATCAACGTCCATTCCCTGCAGTACCCCGTCAACCACGCGCCCTACGCGTTGGTCAACAATTCGTTCGCGGGCTACAGTTTCAACGGTGGTTTCGGCGACCCTGCCGCGTACACCGTGTTGAACGCGTACGGAGTTCTCATGAGCTGGGCCTTCGTGGCGGCCGGCCCGAGCGGCACCCCGCCCCCGATCACTTCGGCGACGGTCACCGCGACCGCGGGGCCGGCGGCTCTGCCCGAGCCCCACTGGGGCTTGGAATTCGGCATCGTCAACAACTACAAGGGATTCGATACGTCGGCGCCCAGCTGGGTGGCCGCGGCGATGACCGCGATCCTGGCCGCCATGCGCATGGATCATCCCTCCTGGAGTTGGTTCGAGATCAAGGCCGCGCTGCGCCAGACCGCATCCAACTGGGGCACCGGCTGGAATCCGAGTCAGTTCGGGTACGGTGCGGTCGACTATGACGCGGCGACGGCCATAGCGAGCACGGCCGCCCTTTATCTCCAGCCTCCGATCCTCCAGGTGAGCCTCACCGGTACGGACGCGCGGCTCACGCTTTATCCGTTCAGAACCGCACGCCGTGCCTACGAGGTCGTGTACCTGGTCCCCGGTACCTACACCTTTCCCATGAAGAACGAGCTCACCGCCGGGGATATCGCGGCCCTGGTGGCCGCGGGCGGTCAGCTCGTGTTTACCGGAAACGGTACCGACGTGACTCCGTCAGGGTCCGGAACGTTTACTCCCACACCTGGCGTGGTGTACACGATGATAGGGTTTACGACGGACGGCGCGGGCGCCTATTCCAGAGTGGAGGCCTGGAGCCGCCAGGGCACCATAACGATTCCGGCGGCCGGCTGTATCTGTCGGCAGCCCGTTACTCTACAGTGACGCTCTTCGCGAGGTTCCGGGGTTGGTCGACGTCGGTGCCCTTGAGGATCGCCACGTGATAAGCGAGAAGTTGCAGGGGAATCGTGTACACCGCCGGCGCCTGGAAGTAGGTCACGTGCTTGGGCATCTCGATGACCGTGACGCCATCGCTCGGTGTGATCCCGGCTTCGGGATCGGCAAACACAATGAGCTCGCCGCCGCGCGCGCGCACTTCCATGAGGTTTGATTTCAGCTTTTCGAGCAGGTCGTTGTTGGGGGCGACCGTGATCACGGGCATGTCGGCATCGACGAGCGCGAGAGGTCCGTGCTTGAGCTCGCCGGCCGGGTAGGCCTCGGCGTGGATGTAGGAGATTTCCTTCAGCTTCAGCGAGCCTTCCATCGCGATCGGATACAAGGCACCGCGGCCGAGGAACAGGGTGTGATGTTTTTCGGCGAAGCGCTCGGCGAGTTTATGGATCACCGGATCGAGAGCGAGGGTCCGCTCGACCAGTGCAGGCAACTCGATGAGACGGCCCACGAGGCCGCGCTCGCGCTCGGCGTCGGCACCATGATGCTTCGCGAGAGCGATCACGAACATCGACAGCGCGGCGAGCTGTGTCGTGAAAGCCTTTGTCGAGGCCACACCGATCTCCGGACCCGCGCGCGTCAACATCACGAGCTCGGACTCGCGTACCAGCGAACTTTCGGGCACGTTACAAATGGCAAGCGATGACAAATAACCCGATTGCTTGGCGAGGCGCAGGGCCGCCAGGGTGTCCGCGGTCTCACCAGACTGCGAGATCGTCACGAACAATGAGTTGGGCGGTACGAGCGGGTTGCGATAACGGTACTCGCTCGCGATATCCACCGCGCACGGCACCTTGCAGATCTGTTCGATAAAATAGCGGGCCACGCTGGCCGCGTGATAGCTCGTTCCGCAGGCAACAATGTGTACGTTCTGCGTGCGTTTGAATACCTCGGTGGCGGCAGGGCCGAACGCCGCCTCCAACAGGCGTCCATTGGCAACGCGCTCTTGCAGCGTGTTGGCGATCGCGCGCGGCTGCTCGTGAATCTCCTTCAGCATGTAGTGCCGGTACTGGCCCTTCTCAGCCGCGTCGGCGGACAACTCGCTCTCACGCAGCGGTCGCTCTACGTTGTTGCCTTCCTTGTCGATGACACGAATGGCTTTGCGCCGGATCTCGGCGACATCGCCCTCCTCCAGGAATATGAAACGGCGGGTGACCGGCAATAGTGCAGCTACGTCCGAGGCGACGAAATTCTCTTCGACACCCACACCGACAACGACAGGGCAGCCTTCACGGGCCAGGATCAGACGATCAGGATCGTGCTCGCTCACTACCGCGAGGGCATAGGCGCCCTCGAGCTCCGCCACGGTAGCGCGCACCGCCTTGAAGAGGTCCTTCACGGTCGCCAGGTGATGGTGGATACGATGCGCGATGACTTCGGTGTCAGTCTCGGAGGTGAATGTATATCCGAGACGCTTCAGCTCTTCGCGCAGTTCCTCGTGGTTCTCGATGATGCCGTTGTGCACGATCGCGAGGCCATCAAGGGAAATATGCGGGTGGGCGTTGCGCTCGCTCGGCACTCCGTGCGTGGCCCAACGTGTGTGCGCGATGCCGATCTTGCCGCTGGTGGGTGACTGCTCGAGGGCCTCGTCGAGCATCTTCACCTTCCCGACCGTGCGGAGCCGGGTGAGGTGCTTGGAACCGTTCAGGACCGCCAGGCCGGCCGAATCGTAGCCACGATATTCGAGCCTCCGCAGGCCCTCCATGAGGATGGGGACGATATTGCGTTCGGCGATGGCTCCGACGATTCCGCACATGAGTGTGTTGCCTCGACTTCTGGTTCGGCGCGGTGGGTTTCCAAGTGTGCCTGAACTGCCTGGATTATGGCGATTTCCGTCCTCCCGGGACGTGAACCCGGTCGCGCCGAGTGGGAATGGAAGTTGCGGCTGCAGCCCCGTGCAACGCGGGAGGCGGGAGAAATGCTATGAATCTGATTATCTGGTTGGTCGTAGGAGGCATTATCGGCTGGCTCGCCAGCAAGATCATGAATACGGATGCTCAGCAGGGAATCGGCCTGAACATCGTGGTAGGCATTGTCGGTGCCCTGTTGGCCGGGTGGCTGATCACCCCCCTGGTCGGCGGTGCCACCATCAATCAGAGCGATTTCAGCTTGAGCGGACTGCTGATATCGCTGCTGGGGGCCATTGTTCTGCTGGCGATCGTCAACCTTTTCCGTCGCGGCAGGGCACGGTAGCCGGACAAGGGCCACTACTGGGTGGTGGGGAATGCGTCGGGAGGTGACGGCACGGTAGTGGCCGGGATGCGTCCGGGGCGGCGCAGGCGGCGGGCATCGCTCCCGCTGGCTGCCGGCCCGGCCAGTCCTGACCGCAGGCTGGGCGATAGATTCCCGTTCCGGTTCGGGTGCGGCGGCGTCAGCCCGAATGGGCGGGCCTGAGGCTTGCCAGGGCGGACCGTGCCTCATCGGAGCCGGTGAAGCTGCCGGAGCCGGCGAGTGCGGCTTCGAGGTTCATGCGCGCCCGCGCTCTTTGCCCTAGCCTGATCTGTGTCATTCCCAGGTGATAGCGGATCGTCTTCGAGTCGGCCGAGCGGTCCGCTGCCCGCTCCAGCAGAACCAGGGCCTCACGATACTCACGGCGCTTGAAGCGGACCCAGCCGGCCGTGTCCAGGAGCGATGCATCCGCCGCCGTGTCGAAGCTGGCGGTCATAGCGCGGGCCCGGTCGAGACTTGCCTGATCCGTCTTATAGGTGACCAGCAGCATCGCCTCATTATTGGCCGCGAAACCTCGCGCGGCGGGATTGCTCTTCTGGAGTGCCTCATAACAGGCGATAGCCTCATCGACGCGCCCCTGTTTCTCGTAGAGCAGCGCCAGTTCCGCGGCGACGCGCAGTTGCATCGGAGCCAACTTGAAGGCGACCTGGTATTCCGTGATCGCTCCCCCCGGGTCGCCACTCGCCAACCTGACTTGCGCCAGGTGCCGGTGGATCTCCCAGGAACGCGGCGCAAGCGCGCCGGCCTTGGATAGCATCTGCGTCGCATGCGGCAAGTCGCTCGCCTCCAGGTAAGTGGCGCCGAGCAGATCCAGGATCCGGGGATTTTCGGGGTCGCCCGCAAGCACGTGCTGGAGCCTCGTGGTAGCCGCGGTGGTATGACCCCGCTCGAGCGTGAGCTGGGTGAGCGAAGTCAAAATGTCGAGTGAGGCGGGCTCCAGCTCGAACGCACGCTCGAGCTCCTTCTCGGCATCGTCCAACCGATTCGCATCCTGCGCGATGCGACCGGCGAGTTGATACGCTGCCGCGAAGTCCGGGCGCAGCTTCTTCAAATCCTCCACGGCCGCTCGCGCCCGCGTGAGGTCGCGGTCGGCCAGGTAAGCGCGCACGAGCGCGACCCGAACCTGCGGGTTTTGCGGCGCCTTGCGCACGCCCTCTTCGAGCAGCGCCACGGCCTGTGCCGACCGGTCGGTTTGTAGGAGCACCTGCGCCAGGTCGATCCTCAGATCCGGGTCATCGCTGCCTGATTCCAACACAGCGCGCAGCGCTTCCTCCGCCAGCGCCGGCTCGCCCTTGGCGATATACGCCCGTGCCAGCGTGCGTTGCAGGACCACTGACTTCGGCTGGTCGTGCAACACGGCCCGCAGGTCCGCTATGGCATTGATCGGATCATCGTGGGCCAGCGCCATGTTGGCTCGCATGATGAGGGCGTCATCGTCACGCGGACTTTCGGCGAGCACTTCAGCGATGAGGTGCTTTGCCTCGACGTCATGACCTTGCGAAATCTCGACCGCGGCGATCCGATCGCGGGCGGCCAGGCCCTTCGGGCCCAGGCCGTCGTGTCCGATGACCTCGCGATAGATCGCAATGGCGTGTTGCTTCGCACCGGAGCGCTCCACGGCCATGCCCAGTGCCAGGCGCAGATCCTCGTTGTTGGGTTCGCGGGCCACGAAATCCCGCAATACCTTCTCTCCCTGCTCCTGTGAGCGTTGGGTGGTAACGAAATCCACCAGCGACAGTTTGGGAGCATCCTCGTGGGGCAGGTCCCGCACCGCCGCTTCGAGAACCCGTTGCGCCTCATCCAACTCGCGGGCGCGTGAGAAATGCATTGCCAACCGCATGCGCGGGGCCATCTCGTTCGGCTCCAGAGCAATGATCTTGCGCATCTGCTCTTCGGCCTTACGCGGCTCTCCAGTCGACAGGTAGACACTCGTCAGGATCCGCCGTAACTCAACCGAGTCCGGCGCCCTGGTGACGGCATTCGTGACCAACGAGACTGCCCGATCCTTATCGCCACCCCGGAGCGCCAGCGCCGCGAGCACCCCTATCGCATTCTCGTTTGCCGGCGCGAGTTGCACCGCGCGTTCGGCATCCGCGCGGGCCTCGCTATCATCTTTGAGCTCGTGACGCGCGGCGGCGCGGGCAGCGAGAAGATCAGGATCGTCCGGATGATCGAGCAGTCCAGGCGAAATGATTTCCAGGGCCTGCTGCGTCGCTCCCCCGAGCACAAAAATCTTCGCAAGGCTGGCGCGCGAGCGTGTGTCCTCGGGCTGCGCGTCGACCGCGCCTTGATAAAACTCGATAGCCTCGCGGATGCCGCCCCGGCGCTCCGCTACCTTGCCGTTGAAGTAGAACGCCTCGGCGTTCTTGGGCTCGATCTGCAGCGCGTTGCGGAATTCGATGCTGGCTTTGTCGAGACGATCCGCCGCGAGGTATTGCTTACCGCGTTGCATGTGGCTCTCGAAGCGCGAATGCGGGCTTCCGCAACCAGCGAGCGCCACGGCTATCGCGAGCGCGGCGAGAACATGAGTCGTCAAGTGGAGCGCACGCGCGGAGTGCATCAGGGTCGTTGATCGGGGGAACGGGAGTGTTGACTGTATTTAGCCCGGATGACGGAAGTGTGACATGGAGGTCGCCTTGAGGTGATCCCCCAGGCGCAGCGAGAGGGCTAGCGCGGTAAAGGTCGGATTAGCGATGCCGCCCGCCGGAAACACTGCGGCCCCTGCCACGAAGAGATTGTCGGTATCGTGGCACCGCAGGTCGGGTCGGGTCACCCCGGTCCGCGCCGTTGCACTCATCCGGGCGGTACCCATGTGATGGAAGATGTCACGGGCGGCACCAGGGGCATCACGGAGGTTGAAATCAGGATCGCCGGCCAATCGGATATTTCCAAGACCGAGCCTCGCGAATTCCGCAGCGACTCGCCGTGCGAAACCAGTCAGGGTGCGGTGCTCCAGGTCGCCGAGGCGCCAATCAAGGCGAGCTCGCGCCACTCCGAGAGCATCGACGCGCGTATCGAGTGACACGCGGCTTTCACTACTAGGAGCCTGTTCAGAGTCGACGAGGAGACGGATGCTCCCGGCACCCGGCGACCGGCGCCGGCGCGCGAGGTAACGCGTCAGAACGAGCCGGGTCAGCTCGACGCTACCGCGCAACATCGCGATACTTTCATCGCGCGAGGGCAATTGCAGACGTCCCGCCTGCAACGAGCGCAGAATACGGCGCAATTCCATCCAGCCGAGCGCGTCCGGGATCTCGAAGGCGATGTGACCCATGGCATTCAACCAGCCTTCGCGTTGCATCGCCGCATCCGTGGGCTCCAACTTCAGGCTGTACATCGTGGCACCGATGTAGCGTGGATCGAACACATGCTGCACGATGCGTCGCGACGTCGGCTCCACGACGCCTGCGATGTAAGAGATGTGATCCTGGAAGAAGCGGCCCACCAGCCCGCTGCTGTTGGCGACGCTGCCACCGTTCGCGGTCCGGGAAGACAACAGCAGGCGCGCCGTCTCGATCGCGCCGCTGGCGACGACGAACGTGTTGGCGCGAATACGGGCGCAGCGTCCCGAGCGGGAGCGGATTTCCAACGTCTCGCAATGGTCTCCGCCGGGGGTACAGTGCAGGGAGGCGGCGGTTGCATCGATCAACACCGACACATTGGAGGAGCGCTCCAGCTCACGCCGCCAGAGCACCGCGAAATTTCGGCGTCCGAGGGCTGCCCATTGCGAGAAACGCACACGGAGTTCCCCTGGGTCAAATGCAGGAGGCACGAGCGACAGCCTGCGCCATACCGCCTCGTCGTAAGGCGATCCCTCCACTTGCAGGATCTGCTCCGCACGGCGGTAGTACGGCTCGAGCTCTTCCAACCGCAGCGGCCAGCCGCTATCGGACACCCAGGGGCGGGGCTCGACTTCGCTCGCGCGCAGGGGAACGAGTTGTCCACCCCAGGCACGGGTCGTACCGCCCAGTGAGCGAACCCTGCCGTCGCGCCAGCCATCGTGCCGCAATCCAACACAGTCGAGCTGGTTGAAGTCCTCGTCATACGGATCGGGCTCGTGCCGCCCGGATTCGACGACCAGTACCCGCCCCGGGCCCTTCATGAACTGCGCCGCGAGCGCCAGGCCGGCCGCTCCCGCACCGATGATGCACAGATCCCACGTCTGTGCCTCCGGCGCGAAACCGGCGCCGGTATCGCCAAAATCGTGGATCACGGCCGCGATCCGAGCTGCTGCAGGAGATTGCGCACGCGCTCGTCATCGTCGCTGCACGTGGCGGCACGCACATTGCTTTCGATGCGGCGAGCCGAGCGGGACTGCATCAGCACAATCCCATCCGGGTTGGACAACACGGCGGCCCGCAGCAGCAGCCCGCCCAACTCGTCATCGCTCACCCGATCGAGCTCCCGCAGATGAGCTCGACAGACCGCGATAGCCCGGCCGAGGAAGCCGTAAGTGATCAGCAACCGATCAGTCTTGCTTCCGGAAACCGCGTCGTGCCGCCTCGTCGGGTCACTATCGAATTGGATGACACCCGACAACTGAGGTCGCTGTTGCAGTACCGGCGGCAACCAGTCGAAATCGGTGGCCACACCGAAGGCCAGGATCTTGCCCTCGCGCCGCACATCCTCCAGCCAGCCGATGAGCTCCTCATCGGGCAATGAGGCGGCGGACGCCTGGTGCGCGAGGAAGAAATCGACATACTCCGTCCGTAGGGCCCGGAGGCTTTTTTCCAGGCTCTTGCCCGCGTCCGCGCGCGAGAAGAAAGGCGGCGCGGACAGTGCTCCCGAGTTACGTACCGCGGCGCGGCGTAGCGCCGGGAACAACTCGATGGCGCGACGGGCGAGGCTCTGCAGGACGACGAGGCGCGCGGCCAATGCCGAGGGCTGCAGCCCAAACTTGGTCGTCAAAGTGACTTCGCCGCGCCGGCCGCGCAGAAATCGTCCCAACTCGCGCTCGGACTCACCGAATCCATACAGCGGTGCGGTATCGAAGTGTGTGATACCGCTCGCAAGAGCGGCAGCCAGTGTGCTCTGCCTGCGGCGCGCACTACTGATCCGCAGCAGGCCACCCGTCCCGAAACCAACGCGAAGCGCGGACTTGCCGATGGGCCCCAATGAAACCGTCGGCGTGGCGAGCGCCGCGCTCATACGGGCAACCCGCGCCGCCGCCTTTCCAACTCCACACCCTTGCAGGCGATCATGTATTCGTAGATCGCCTGCAGGGTCGCGTAGGTGAATCCGGCGCGGCCGTCGAGAAAGCCGCGCCGCCAGCCGTAGTAGTACAGGAACTTGATGAGCGGACGCGCCGGGAGTTGGAAGAAGATATCTTTCATGGCCCGGCGCCGCTCGTTCGGGTCCCGCGACCACAGGGAGCCCGAGGCTCCGCGTTGCTCGTGCACTTTCGCCGCCTCGATGGCCTCCATATCGGAGTAGCGGTTGTGGCGCGCAATCCAATGAGAGAC
This sequence comes from Steroidobacteraceae bacterium, assembly GCA_036834945.1. GTDB lineage: Bacteria > Pseudomonadota > Gammaproteobacteria > Steroidobacterales > Steroidobacteraceae > 13-2-20CM-66-19. The sequence goes on along the minus strand of DAITMW010000001.1, from coordinate 40,492 downwards.
ACCGTGACTGAATGGGTAGTGGATGACGTGCCCGGAAAGCTCGCCGGTCGGACCGTCGACCACGGCCACGGGGTTTACGAGACGCTCGTAACGAATGCGCTGCGGTCGGAAGAGGCGTACGAGCCAGGTGGGATACAACTGCGCATGCTTCAGCCAGTGCCCCATGAAGAAATCCTTGCGCCGGATCCGGAAGGCGGCTTCTGGAGCATCGGGGAGCGCGCGCGCCAGCACATCGTCCCGTAGTTCCTGCGGGCAGCGCTCGTCCGCATCCAGGTAGAGCACCCAAGGATGGCGGAACTCGATGTGGGTGACCGCCCAGTTCTGGTGGGCCGACCAATTGTCAAATGATCGGGTGACCACCCGCGCGCCGTGCTCCTCGGCGATCGTGCGCGTGCGATCAGTACTCAGCGAGTCCAGCACCACGATATCGTCGCACCAGGACAGCGACTCCAGGCACGCCGCGATGTTGATCTCCTCGTTGAGAGTCAGAATCAGAGCCGAAACACCCACAGTTCCTCACCTTGCCGGCCGTCACCAAACCGTCGTATTCACCGCGTACTATTTTGGGTCCACAAAATAGAGCAAAACATGTATCAGCTGCGCCTGCCCTCGCCCGTACGGCTCTACGCGTTGCTCGCGGTTGTAGTTGTTGCCGCCATCGTGCCGTTCGCGCGGGTCCTGGCCGGCGTCTACAATATCTGGAATCTCAAGCCCGAGTACAGCCATGGAATCATCATCCCGGTACTGTCGGCTTTCCTGATCTGGCGGCAGCGCGCCCAGCTGCGCCAGTTGCCTTTTGTAGGATCGTGGTGGGGACTCGCGCTCATCGCCGGCGGACTGGCGCTGCGCTCGATCGGTGAGTTGACCACCATGCAAACACTGGAGCACTACGCTTTCCTGCTGGTGGTTTACGGCCTGGTCCTGACCCTGGTCGGCCCGGTGGTGTTCCGTCGGTTGTGGATGCCACTGCTCATACTCGTATTCGCGCTGCCGCTGCCTTCGATCTTCGACAACGCGTTGTCGCTGCGGCTGCAGTTGCTGTCCTCCGCGCTCGGCGTGGTCGTCATACGCGCGGCGGGCATCAGCGTCCTGCTCGAAGGCAACATCATCGATCTCGGCAACTACCAACTCGAGGTTGCCCAGGCCTGCAGCGGCCTGCGCTACCTGTTTCCGCTGATGACTCTCGCCTTCATCGTGGCCTACCTGTTCCGTGGCCCGCTGTGGAAGCGCGTGACGATTTTCCTGTCGAGTATTCCCATCACCGTCATCATGAACAGCCTGCGCATCGGTTTCATCGGCATCACGGTGGACCGGTGGGGCCCCAGCATGGCGGAAGGCGCTTTGCACGAGTTCGAGGGCTGGCTGGTGTTCATGTTCAGCACCGGTGCGCTCATTCTGACCGCATTCGCTCTCGCACGGCTCGGCCCCTCCCCGACGCAGTGGCGCGATGCGTTCAATCTCGCTCCCGTGCCGGCCGGTCCGCGCAACGACGCACCACGGCTGGCCGCACAACAAGCCGTACCACGCCCGTTTATCGCCGCCGCTGCCTTGGTGTTCGCCGGCTTGGTATTGGACGTCGCCGCCCCCGAGGCGCACGCCACCCTTCCCGCCAGAACCAGCTTCTATGATTTTCCGACCAGTGTGGGCGGGTGGAGCGGCCGGCACGAAACGTTGGAGAAGATCTACCTCGACGCTCTGCAGCTCGATGACTACGTGTTGACCGACTTCCGGGCTGCGGACGGCAAGACGGTGAATTTCTACGCCGCTTATTACCAGTCGCAGGACAACACCCGCGCGATTCATTCACCCCACGACTGTATTCCGGGTGGCGGTTGGGAAATCACCGAGTTCGGACAGCGCACCTTCCCCGCGCACGGCTCTACCGCCGCCTTCCAGGTCAATCGCGCGATTGTCCAACTCGGCTCGCGGCGCCAGATTGTCTATTATTGGTTCCAGGAGCGCGGACGACACCTGACGAGCGAGTACGCCGCACGTTGGTATTTGTTCTGGGATGCGCTCACCCGCCAGCGCACCGACGGCGCCTTGATCCGGTTCGTAGCGGCCGTGCCGCCGAATTCGAACGAGTCGAACGTCGATGCCCAGATCATGCGGCTGGCCGCTCAAATCGAGCCGACCATCACCCGCTACGTCCCCGATTGAGCGGGGCCGGCACTCACAGCGACAGTCGCAGGAACAAACTCTCGGGGATGGCGCGGATCACCAGCATGATGGGACGCCAGAAGCCCGGTAGGTAAACGGTGCCGCTCTGCTTGTCGATGGCACGCACGATTCCGGCGGCAACGCGGTCGGGGCGCGCCCAGAGCGGGCCCTTGGCGAACGCGGCGGTCATCGGCGTATCCACGAAGCCCGGCTTGATCGTCACGACATTGACGCCCGTCTTGCCCAATCGCTGGCGCAGGCCGGATAGGAATGCCGTCACCATTGCCTTCGCGCTGCCGTAGACGTAGTTGCTGCCGCGGCCACGATCCCCCGCGACGGAAGAGATCACCGCGATAGTTCCCGCCCGTCGCTGAGCGAGACGGTTCGCAATGCGGGTGAGCAGCGCGACGACGGAGAGCGCGTTGGTGTTGATCTCCTGCAAGGTCAGCTCGACCGAGCTCTCGCAGGCTTTCTGGTCACTCAACGTTCCATGGGCAATCAGCACCACGTCGCAACCGCCAAGGAATGACTCCGCGCGCGCGAGCATGGGCTCGTGGGCCTCGAAGTTGTTTGCGTCGAGGACCTCGCTGCCGACTCGTGGACTTCCACGTATGAGCAGATCGGCGGCAATCGCCGCAAGGCGCGCCTCGTTGCGCGCGACCAGGTACAAGGCATCACCGCGCTCAGCCAACAGCCGCGCGGTCGCTTCCGCGATCGCCGAGGTAGCGCCGACAATCAGTATTCTTCTCACACGTTCTCCGTTACCCGTCGCCAGAAGCTCGAAGAGCAGGCGGGGTCGATATACCGGGAAAATTCCTGCCACCGCGGATAGCCGCTACGGAACAGGGCGCCGGGCATCCGGCCGTCCTTGGCGGGATAGAGCGCCCCGCCAGCCTGGCTGACAATGCGATCGAGCGACTGGAAAAGCCGCTCCACTCCAGCGCCTCGATTCGGGAAGTCGAGAGCCACCGTAATGCCCTCCCGCGGAAACGAAAGCAGTCCGGGCGAAACGAGGCTGCCGAAGCGTTTCAGTACGGCGAGAAACGACCCCCACCCGCTACGCGAGATGGTATCGAGCAACTCCGTGGTCGCCTCGCGTGCGACGGCCGTCGGCACTACACACTGGTATTGGTAGAAGCCCGACGGACCGTACATCCGGTTCCAGTGCAGGATCCGGTCGAGGGGGAAGAAGAAGGTTTGAAAGTGCTCGCTCGCCCGCTTCAGTCGTCCGACCTGCCGGTGATAGTACAGTGTGTTGAAAACCCGCAGTGACAACGCGTTGACGAGCGAGACCGGCGGCGCGAACGGCACCGTTATGTTTCTACCGGGCGCCGGCGCCGTGGAGGTTTGTTCGCGCGCGTGGTTGGCAGCTTGCAGAATACCGCGGCCGAGGTGCTTGCCGCGACCGAGACAATCGATCCAGGCGACCGTGTATTCGTGAGAGCGCTCCGTTTCAGCGCACAGTGCGAAGAACTCCTCGAGATTCGCGAAACGAACGCTCTCGACGTCGAGTCGTGGGCCGTGAATCTCCCGGAGTTGCAACTCCGCCCAGGTCACCACACCAGTCAGGCCCAATCCGCCCACCGTGGCGGCGAACCAATCGGCATTTTCCGTGGGCGAGCACACGAGCCGCGTCCCGTCCGATCTCAACAACTCGAAGCGCCGGACATGCCGGCCAAAGGTGCCGGCGAGATGATGGTTCTTCCCGTGCACGTCGTTCGCGATGGCACCGCCGACGGTAACGAAACAGGTTCCGGGGACGACCGGTAGGAACCAGCCGCCGGGCACCACGAGACGCAGAATCTCCGCCAGCAACACACCGGCTTCGCACGCCAGCACGCCCGTTTCACGATCGAAGCCGATGAACCGGTCGAGCCCCCTGGTCTGCAGCAGCGCTCCACCTACATTCAGGCAGCTGTCGCCATAGCTACGTCCATTGCCGAAGGGGAGCACCGTGCTGGCGGCCGGCAGCGCGGGGAAAGCATCGGAGCGACCGTGCATGCCATACATCGTGTGCGGCGCACGGATGACGTTGCCCCATGATGAGACCACGCGTGAAACCATCTATCGGCCCTATATCGCAAGAGCGATCGTGATCGCAGCACCCAGGCCCAGCAGGAGACTCACCCGGTCCCGCAGCGCGTAGACGACGGGGTCATCGTGCATCTTGCCCCGGTGAGCGGTCATCCAGACACGACTGATCCAATACAACATCAGGACGCAGAGCATCCAGATCAACTTGGGACGGTGGTAGAGCGGCAGGATATCGGGCGAGTTGATGTACAGCGCCAGCACCAGCACGCTCAGGTAGCCCGCGGCGGTACCGAATGTCTGCAGCACCGCCAGGTCTTCCACGTGATAGCCCCTGCCGAGTGCCTGAAGCCGGTGCTGCCGCCGCAGGGCGTCCAGCTCCGCATAGCGCTTCACGAACGCCAGGCTCAGGAACAGGAAGACCGAGAACAACAATAACCAGAACGAGAGTGCGACCGTCGCGGCCCCCGCGCCCGCAACGATGCGCAAGGTGTAGAGCCCGGCGAGCGCGACCGCATCGATCAACAGCAGCCGCTTCAACGCGAAGGAGTACGCGACCGTCAGAACATAATAGGCGGCGAGCCACCATTGGAATTTTTCCGGCAAGAACGCCGCGATGGCGATCGCACCACCCAGCAATGCGGGCACCAGTACGAAGCCGGCCGCGAGCGACAGGTCGCCGGCCGCGAACGGACGCTTCGACTTACGTGCATGGGCACGGTCCGCCTCCAGGTCGAGCATGTCGTTCAGCAGATACACTGAAGAGGCGCACAGACAGAATGCGACCAAACCCAACAGCGCATCCGCGAGAGCATCGAGCTCACCCAGACGATGCGCTGTGAACAGCGGGACGAGCACCAGGACGTTCTTCGCCCACTGATGGGGACGCAGCGCACGCACAGCGGCACGCAGGCGATCAGAACGAGAAGGGAATGTACGTAAAACGTGTGCCGACGAGTCCGCCGCCGCGGCTTTCTCCAGCCCCGCGGGGGCGTTCACGATGATTGCACCGCGCGCGTAGCGCCAGATCGCCATGTCGCGCCACTCATTCCCGCAGTAGTCGAAGCCACCGCGGCCGAAGCGCTCGATGAGTTGATCCGCCTTGCGCTGCCCGGCAACGTTATTGGTGGAGTCACTTGCGAGCACGCCGTCGAACAACTGGAGGTGGCGCGCCACCGCCGCGGCGAGCTTCTCATTGGCTGCGGTACATAGCCACAGTGAGCGGCCCTCCGCGCGCTCGGTTTTCAACCAGGCGAGCAACTCCTTGTTATAGGGGAGCGCCGCCGGGTCGAAGCTCACCCGGGCCGCGATTTCCGCTTTCAGGGCGGCTTTACCGCCTCGCAGCAGCCAGAGCACGGCGAGCAGCAGGTACAACGGGTTGCGTTTCAGGAGCAGCAGCAGCGACTCGAGCAACAGGTCACTGTGGATCAAGGTCCCGTCGAGGTCGACACACAGCGGCGGGCCCGACAGGATCTGCGCGTTCACGGCCATGACGACACCATGGGAGTCAAGCGGTTACGCAGGGTGAAAACCGCTCCCCAACCGATCAGAACAGCGAACCACAAGGTCACGAGGCGGCAGACGATCGTCATCAGCAGAGCATCGCCGACGGCCAGCCCTTGCGCCGTCAACAACGCAGTCATTACCGCTTCGGTGCTTCCGAGCCCGCCCGGAAGGAAAGATACGGCACCCGCCAGCACGGCAACGGCGTAAATGCCGACACCCGTCGAGGCAGCGAGGTGCGTCGCCGGAAACATCGAGCCGAGCGCGTACAGGCCCAGTCCTTCCAGCCCCCAGGCGGTCAGTCCCAACACGAAGCCAAACAACAGGGCGCCGGGACTCAACAGTGAGCGCGCCGCAACCAACGCCTGCGCCACTCCCACACCCACACGGATCACGACGCGGGGCAAGTGGGTCCCACCAGCCAGCTTCCCGGCGAGCGTGCTCCATGGCAGCACAGCGAGCATGATCAGGGTAACGAGGACCATCGCACCCGCGCTCCACATCACCAGGTGATACGCCGGGAGCGCAGCGACGATCAACGCGGCAAGCACCATCATGGCCATGACATCCATGAGCCGCTCGACGAAGAACGCGCCAGCGACATCGGCCAGCGACACTCCGAGCCGGGAGTAATAGCGGGCCCGTGCCATCTCGCCCACCTTCCCCGGCGAGACGGTAAAGGCGAATCCGGCCAGGTATGTCAGGGTGGTGAACCCCAGTGGCAGCGAGCGGCCCAGTTTCGCCAGGTAGCGCTGCCAGCGGACGATGCGCACGGCGTAGTTGAGCAACGAGCACAACACCGCCAGGGCCACCCAGTCCCACGCATGCACCAGGGGTGCAAGTGAGATCTGAGCGATGTCGCCGCGCAGCCCATAAAGGCACGCGGCCGCGAATAGCGCCACGAGAACCGGAAAGATATAGCGGGAGAGTGACTGCATGTAGCGGATTCGCCGCGGCAGCCCGGTTGCGAAAGTCGCCTGCGGGTGCGTGCCGTAACCGGTCCTATTATGAGGGGGGCAGGCTAATGGCCCAACCTTACGGTGCCATGACAACGGCAGAGCGGCGTTCCCCGCACGCGCCTGTCATCCACCGTGGCTATACTCGCCCGCCTTTCTTTCCAGCAGCGGTCTGGCTCGAATGGCAGTGATCGTTTTCAAAGTGGCGCTCGCCCTGGCGAGCGGTTTGCTCGGTGCCTGGGCCTTGCGGACCCGGTTGCTGGAATGGCCCGAGCGGCGGTTCCGCGCCGCGGTGTTGGCACTCCAACTGGTGCCTGCGCTGGGAATGTTCGTTGTCCTCTATTTGGCCGGCCATCAGGAGCCGACTTCGGACGTCCCGGCGTTTTATCTGCCTGCCGCACGGGCGACGTTGGCCGGGCAGGTTCCATTCCGGGACTTTGCGATCAGCTACGCCCCCGGGTTCCCCTACGTCGGCGCGACGTTGGCATCCATGTGGAACAGCGGAAAGGTTTTCGCGCTTTTCGCGATGCTGCTGAACGCTCTCGCGCTACTGTGGTGGCACTCGGCCGCAAGCGCTTCTCTCGACCGTAGCACGGCCCGCCAGTGCACCGTCCTTTATGCGACGAGCGGCCATGTTCTCGTACAAGCTCTGCTGGGAACGAACCAGGCATGGGTCAACGCGGGACTCGCAGCGAGCGCCATGCTGATGACCCGGGACAGCAATCTGGCAGCCGGGCTGGCGCAAGCCGTAACGGCCGGCACGACGAAGATCCTGGCGCACCTGTTCTGGCCGGTGCAGTGGATCTGCGCCTCGCGGCGCGCTCCCTGGCTGCTGGGGGCCATGTTGCCCACGATGATCCTGTATGGGGTGTTTGTGATGTTGGGCGCGGGTCCAGGCCTGCTTCATCCCCTACGTTACGAAGGCGAGCTCATCAGTCCGGGTAACATTCCTTACATCCTCGATCTCGCCCTCGCTCCCGCGGGCTCTTTCGAGCGGGCGATCGATGACGCTTTGAGTCTGGCGGTTCTTGCGGCCGCCACATTATGGCTCTACACGAAAGCGCGCCGGCTGGCGCCCGAGCGGCGCCCGTCCTTGTTGCTGGCCGGGCTGGCTTTGACGGGCCTCGTCTTCATGCTGTTCAGCAAAAAGAGCTTCACCGGCTACATCCTCTTCATTCTGTACCCGGTGCTGTTGATGCTGGTCCGCGGCCTCGCCGAACCGCGCGCGCGCATTGCATTTCTGCTCGCATTCAACGCGTTGCTGGTCGCCGAGCCCAGCCTGTGGTTTTACCTGGGCGGAAATACATTCACCCTGCGAGCCTGGCTGGCGCACCGCGGCTGGGGCGTCGTGGCGGGCTTTGAGGGGGTCGACGTGGCGCTGTTGGCCAGTTATGTGTACCTGGCCTGGCTGAGCGTACGGGGCGTGGAGAGGATTGTTTCGGGCGCGACCGTCTCCAGCAACTCCAACCAGCCGGCCACGGCATGCTCGCTCGTATGATGCGACACCGCGAGCTCGCGGGCCTTGATGCCCATGGATTGGACGCGTTGCGGAGAATCGCGTAACCCGGTCAGTGTCGCGGCGAGACCAGCGCAATCTCCAACTGCCACGGCCAATCCGCAGCCGGTCGTCCGTAGCATGCGGGCGAGATCGCCAGAGGTGTTCCCTACAAACAGCGCGGGCCGGCCGGCCGCGAGGATGCCATAGATCTTGCTCGGCACGATGAGGCCTTCCAATGCCGGCAAAAGGCTGACGAAATGCACATCGGCGGCCGCGAGGCTGTCACTCAGGCGCTCCGCAGGTTGGTACCCCTGGAAGAAGAAGCTGTCCAGGCCTTCGGCCTGCACGCTCTCCCGGAGCGCATCCGCCTTCGCGCCCGAGCCCGTGATGAGAAACGCGAATCGCCGGTCATCCCGCAACAGCCGCGCAGCTCCGATGAGCGTGTCGAAATCGTGCGCCCGACCGAGGTTGCCCGAGTAGCCGATGACGAATCGCCCGCCGAGTCCCAGGCGCTCGCGCGTCAGACTGGTGGATTGCGGCACCACACTGACAGGGTCTGCCCAGTTGGGTATCACCTTTATCCGCTGCGGCTCGACTCGCGCCGCCAGGAGCCGATCGCGCATGGATTCCCCGAGCACGACGTTCATGGCTGCCCGACGCAGCGAGCGGTTACGCGCGGCGACCAGCATATGCTCGAGCCACGGCGGAATGAGACCGGGCGTCAGTGCGCCGGCGACCTCGGGAAAAAGATCTTGCAACCAGTTAACCAACACCGCGCCTCGCAATGCCGCGGCGCGCGCGACGACCACCGATATGAGAGGCGGATCCGTCTTGGCGACAACAACGTCACCGCGTGATAGAAGCTTCAGCAGCGCGACACCCGCCGCCGCATGAAAACTCACATAGTCGAGAGCTCGGCCCAGTAGCCGGGACCGCCCCCGGGTCGCAGTGGACACGCGATAGATGGAGACTCCGTTGATTACCTCGCGAGCCGGGAGTGCGGCGCGCGGGTCCTCGTACAGTTGCCGGGAGGTGACCACGGCCACTGACACGCCCCGCGCGGCGAGCCGGAATGCCAGATCCGACAGCATGCGGCTCGTCGCCGACTGGTCCGGGTGGAAATAGCGATTGACGAAGACGAGGCGGCTCATCAGGCAGCACGTCGGGCAATTTCCGGCGACAGGTCCGAGCCGAGCTCGTGACGCGCGACGTAACATAACAACATCAACACCGCCCACAGCAATGGGTGCGCATCGCGCGCGCCACTGGCGTGAAGTCTGAAAAGCTCCCGTAGTCGCGGTTTGTCCACGGGAACCCGTGCCAGAAGCGTTTCGTCGTGAAGTAGTTCCTCGGCCCACGAACGCAGCGGGCCACGCAGCCATTGCGCGACCGGAACACCGAATCCGCGCTTCGGAAGATGTACGAGGCGGGCGGGCAGATAACGGCAGAGCGCCTTCTTCAACAGGTACTTCGTGTTCCGGCCGCGCAGCTTGAATTGCACTGGCAACCGCATGGACCACTCGACCAGGCGATAGTCCAGGAACGGGCAACGCGCTTCCAACGAGGACGCCATGGTCGCGACGTCCACCTTCTGCAGATAGCCATCCACGAGCGTCAGGCTCATATCGAGCCGCATACCGACTTCCGCACTCGTGAGCCCCTGAGCGAAAGCCAGGGCGACGCGCTCGAAGCACCCCCGCGAGGAATGGGTGTGTGCCAGGACATCGTCCAGCAGCAGCGGCTCGAAGTCCTTCGCGAAGCTGCGCAGGTAGTTGAAGATTCCAACACGCGTGTCCGGTCCGAGGGCACCGGCCAGGAGCTTCGCCTTGTGCGAGGGCACGAGGCCCAGGGCCTTCTGGCAGAGGCGCTTGACCGGGATGGGCCAGCTCCCGGTCCGGGCGAGGCTCTCGATCAACGGGTAGTAGTGATAGCCACCAAACAACTCGTCACCGGCATCTCCGGTCAAGGCCACCGTGACGTGCTGCCGCGCGAGCCGTGCGACCGCCATGGTCGGGAAGGCCGAGCTGTCCGCGAACGGCTCATCGAATTCGTCCACGTACAGAGGCAGCAGCCCCAGCAGGTCTCGGACGCTGAGAGTCTCCATGACATGATCGACGCCGATGTGGCGTGCGATGGCCGTCGCGGCCGGCCCCTCGTTGTAGGCCTCCTCCCTGAAGGCGATCGTGAAGGCTTTCGGCGCAACCACACCGACGGCTTTCATCGCCGCGACGACATAGGCGCTGTCGACACCGCCGGAGAGAAAGGCGCCGAGGGGCACATCGCTCATGAGACGCACGCGCGTCGCGTCGCGGATCAACTCGTCGAGCTCTTCGACCAGCTCGTCCTCGCTACGCTTCAACAACGAGGTGTCCGGAGCAATATGCCGATAGTCCCAGTAGCGCAGCTCACGCGGCCCGCGAGCATCGACGGTCATCGAGTGTCCGGGTGGCAACTTGCGGACTTTCCGGTAAAGGGACATGGGCGCCGGGATGTAACCCAGCTCCAGGAAGACTCGCAGGGCCTGGGGATCGATTTCCGCACCGCGGCCTTCCAGCAGTCCGGTCATCGCGCCGGGACGCGAGGCAAACACGAAACGCCCGTCCGACCAGCTGTAGTAAAGAGGCTTCACCCCCATGCGATCGCGAGCCAGGAACAGGCGCCGCTCGGTGTTGTCCCAGATCGCGAAGGCGAACATCCCGTTCAGGCGCTGCAGGCACGCGGAACCCCACTGCCGATACGCCTCCAGCAGTGTTTCCGTGTCCGATGAGCCTGCCCAGCCACCGGGAGGCGTGAGCTGCGGACGCAGCTCGCGGTGGTTGTAGATTTCGCCGTTGAACACGACGACATAACGGCCGTCCGCCGAGATCATCGGTTGATGTCCCGTCGGTGTGAGATCCACTATGGCGAGCCGCCGGTGCCCCAGGCGCACCAGGCTGTTTGACCAGGTCCCCGAATCGTCGGGTCCGCGCCGTCGCAGCCGATCCATGGCCGAGGCGAACCGTTCCGGTGCGGGCATGTGCCCGCTGTTATCAAAAACCCCAACGATTCCGCACACGCACGTCTCTCAGTCGTTTTTATGATCGAAACCAGGCATGGGGAGGGACCATGCAAGCGGGTTGTCAGGCCGCCACGGCAGCGTAGCGGGCACATATGACGCTTTTGCAACAAGAGCGTAAGATCGAGGTCCGTCACATGATTGAAATCTTCGCAACCCACAGTCGCCGGCCCATGAATCCTGGCAAATCCCTGGTCGCGCACCCCGCGCGCGAGCTCCATAAATGATCCTCGTCACCGGCGGCGCCGGCTTTATCGGCTCGAACATCGCGGCGACGCTGTCAGCGAGCGCCGTGCCCCTGGCCATCTGCGACCGGCTCCGCGACGGCGACAAATGGCGCAACATCGCGAAGCTGGAGCTGCGCGACCTGGTGGCGCCGGAGGTTGTATTGCTGTGGCTGGACGAGCACGTGGCGCAGGTCGAGGCGATCATTCACATGGGTGCGATCTCCTCGACGACGGAGTCGGATGTGGATCTCATCGTCGAGACCAACATCCGGCTGTCGCGCTCGCTATGGGAGTGGTGCGCGGCGCACAACAAGAGGTTCATCTACGCTTCCTCCGCGGCGACCTACGGCGCGGGCGAGCATGGCTTCGATGACGACGGCTCCATCGAGGCGCTGGCCCGTTTACGCCCGCTCAACGCCTACGGCTGGAGTAAACACCTGTTCGACCGTTGGGTCGCACGCGAGCTGGCCGAGGGGCGGCCGCGACCACCCCAATGGGTTGGGTTGAAATTCTTCAACGTGTACGGCCCGAACGAATATCACAAGGGTGGCATGCAGAGCGTGGTCGCGCAGAAACATCCGCTCGCGACGGCTGGCAAGCCGCTCACCCTGTTTCGCTCCTATCGGCCGGATGTCCCCGACGGGGGACAGAAGCGCGACTTCGTTTATGTCAAAGACTGCGTGGACGTCGTTCAATGGCTGGTGGAGCACCCCCAGGTGAACGGCCTGTTCAATCTCGGCACGGGCCACGCGCGCAGCTTCGAGGATCTGGCCCGTGCCATCTTCGCCGCCCTGGGGCAAGAGGCGCAGATCGATTACATCGAGATGCCGGCCGTGATCCGGCCCAACTACCAATACTTCACCGAGGCGAGCATGGAGCGCTTGCGCAAAGCGGGGTACACCCGGCCGTTCACACCCCTGGCGGACGGTGTGCGTGACTATGTCCAGAGCTATCTGTCGCAGCCGGACCGATATCGCTGAAGCCCCCGCGTGACATCACGATGACATACAAACACGTCATTCTCGATCGCGACGGCGTGTTGAATCGCGAGGCGCAGGGCGCCGGCTATGTGCTCGAGCCGACGCAGTTTTTTTGGCTGCCCGGTGCGCTAGAAGCACTGGCGATGTTGCGACGTGCGGGCATCCACCTGTCTGTCGCCACGAATCAATCGGGCGTTGGCCGTGGCCTCATGACCCTGGCGCAACTCGAAGCGGTCCATGAACGGATGCGCGACGAAGCCGCGCGTCACGGCGGCGCGCTGGATGCCGTTTTGTTTTGTCCGCATGCCCCCGACGATGGGTGTGTATGCCGCAAGCCAGCTCCCGGATTGATCCAGCAGGCTCTCGCCCGTTCCGGGTTCACCGCCGCGGAAACCCTCGTGATCGGCGACGACACACGGGACCTGGAGGCGGCGACGCGTGCTGGGGTGCAAGCGGCTCTGGTGCGCACCGGGAAAGGTCGGAAGACGGAGGCGCTGCTGCCGGACGGCGCGGACTTCCCGACGTACGATGATTTGCCCCAGCTCGCACGTGCGATTCTTGGGCGTGAAACCGAAATTGTCGGATAACCAACATGTCGATACAGCAAGTGTTCGCCGATCATGCCGAGGTCACCGCACGCGCCGCAAAGGAGCTGCCGGCTACTCTCGAGCGAGTCGTGCAAGCGCTCGATGCGTGCCTGAGTGCCGGACACAAGGTATTCGCCTGCGGCAATGGCGGGAGCGCCGCCGACGCGCAGCACCTCGTCGCCGAGCTCGTGGGTCGCTTTCTCCACGAGCGGCGTGCTCTCCCCGCCATCGCCCTGACGGCAGACGCCGCAACACTCACGGCGATCGGTAACGACTACGGCTACGAGCGCGTGTTCGCCAGGCAGCTCGAAGGCTTGGCGAGCAAGGGCGATCTCCTGTTCGCGATCAGCACCAGCGGTAACTCGCCGAACGTGCTGCAGGCGGCTCAGACGGCGCGCGACCACGGTTGCGTTGTCGTGGCTATGACTGGCGAGCGCGACAGCAAGCTCATCTCTTACGCTGACCCAGGTCTGGTGATTCGCGCTCCGTCTACAGTGACCGCGCGTATTCAAGAGGTGCACACGCTTTGTATTCACGCCATCGCCGACTCACTTGACAACATCCTGCGTCAACGGGAGGCATCATGAGCGACGCGGTGCGCCTCGCCGAGGTCAACGCCCTGTTGGCCGTTCTGGATCGTTATCAGGGAATGCACATCTGGGTCGTGGGCGACCTGATGCTGGATGAGTACGTCACGGGGGCTGTCGAGAGAATCTCGCCCGAAGCGCCTGTACCTGTTGTGCGCGTACGCGAGACGGAGCACCGACTGGGTGGCGCCGCGAACGTCGCGCGGCAGGTGGCTGCCTTGGGCGCGGGAGTGAGCCTCGCTGGTGTGATCGGCGATGACAGTGCCGGCGATGATTTTTTGCGTCTGTGCGCAGCGTCGAACATCGATACGCGCGCGGTGGTCAGGATCGCCGGACGCCGGACGACTCGCAAGCTCAGGGTCCTCGGTCATAGTCAGCAGTTGCTGCGGCTGGATTGGGAAGACGTGGCGGCTTGCGCCCCGCAGGTCACGATGCGAATGGTTTCCAAGCTCGCCGAGGGTCCGCGGCCGAACGCCATCATCCTGAGCGACTACGCGAAGGGCGTGCTCACTCCTGAAGCCATTGCAAGTGTCACGGCACTACGCGGGGCGGGCCCCGTCGTCGTCGACCCGAAGCACCGGGATTTCACGCGTTACCGGGGAGCGACGACGATTACCCCCAACCTGCGCGAGCTCGAGGCAGCGGCAGGGCAAAACCTCGATCCCGACGATCGGGCGCAAATCGCGGCGGCAGCGCGGCCTCTCGCGAGCGCGGCGGGACTCGAGGCAATGGTTGTGACACTCGGAGATCGCGGCATGCTCGTGGTGCCGGTGCAAGGTCACGACACGGCCGTACCGGCGATCCAACGCGCGGTATACGACGTGACTGGCGCGGGCGATACGGCGATCTCCGTCCTGGCATTGTCGCTCGCCGCGAACGCATCCCTGTTGGGTGCGGCGCAGCTGGCGAACGCGGCTGCCGGTGTGTCGGTGGGCCAGATAGGGGCAGTCGCCGTGGACGCTGGCAGCATTCGTGACGCACTCGCCGCGCGACCGGACGGCAAGATCCTTTCGCGGGAAGACCTCATCGCCCGCGCGGCCACCTGGCGAATGGCGGGCAAGCGCATCGTTTTCACCAATGGCTGTTACGACCTGCTGCATGCCGGCCACTTGTCCTTGCTGAGCCAGGCGGCCCGTCTCGGCGATGTTCTCGTCCTGGCCATCAACAGCGATGCCTCGGTCCGTCGCCTGAAAGGACCAGAGCGACCTCTCGTGCCGCAGGAGGATCGCGCCGCGGTATTGGCGGCCCTCGGATTTGTGGACGCGGTGACTATTTTCGACGAGGACACACCGCTCGAGGTTCTCGAGAGTGTACGGCCGCACGTGTTGGTGAAAGGCGGTGACTACAAGCTCGAGGACGTCGTCGGCAGGGAGCTCATCGAGGCGACCGGTGGCCGCGTGGTACTCGTGCCCCTCACGCCCGAGAAGTCCACGACCGCATTGGTCGAGCGGATTCGGTCGGGTGGGAAGAATCGCTAGAGGCGTGAACGGCCGCCTGGACGGCGTCGGCGACCCGCTCGACGCTGATGTGTTTCACTCCCAACGCCTCGTAGATCACGACGTGATCGCAGCCGTAAGGGAACCATTGCCGCGGCAGGTTGAAATTCCCGAATAGCGCTACGCAACGAGTCCCCTGGCTGGCGGCCAGGTGCATCGGGCCGCTGTCATGGCATAACAGAAGATTACATTTGCGCAAGACTGCCGCGGACTCGCGCGGAGTCAGCTCGCCGCACAAGTTGAGTTTCGGTCCGTGCCACTGCTGGGCAAGGCGCTCCGCCAGGGATCGCTCAGCCGGGGCGCCGATGAACACCAACGACACCGCGGGAATGCGCACCTGGAGCAGGCGGATCAATGCGTCCCAGCGCTCCTCCCCCCAATCTTTCGCGGGAATTCGCGCACCCGGAGATACCGCAACCACAGGACGCCAACCCAGCAGCCCGGAGAGCCGCTGCACTGCCGTAGCCTCTTCCGCGGCACTCAAGCGTAGATCCCAGCTCGACTTGGATAAATCAACTGGGAATGACTTCCCCAGAATGCGCGCAAGACGCTCTGCTTCGTGTTCGAGCTCGCCGGTCAGCGGATCGACGCGGCATTCACGCGCGCCGATGGTGAGCGGCGCTCCAATCACATTGCGGATCCCCGCGGCTCTGAAAAACACCAGGTCGCGGTATACCTGCACGCCCGTGGTTCGCGGCGCAAGGTAAACGAGTGTCTCCACGTTCAGGCCGCGCAACTGCCGTGCGAGCGCCACGGAATGACTGAGCTTGCCGCGGCCGGGGGGAAAGTACACCGCGCTATCGATCAAGCCGGTTCCTGTTAGCACGCTTTCCGCGGAAGAAGCGCGAGCGGAGTCCACCGCGTTGGTCAGAAGAATTTTCCGGTGACCGGGAAAGGCGCGCGCGACCGCATGAAAGCACGGTACGGCCACTACCGTGTCCCCAATACTTCCTATGCGGAAGATGATGAGATTCGGCGGGTCCTTGGAGTTCATGTCCATCGCGTGACCCGCGATGTCAGGTGCGGTGGGCGCCGATATGGGACGGGTCGACCCAACGCACGGCAAAACCGTTCTGTCGCAGCGTTTGCAGAATAGCCCCGGGAGCCTTGTCGAGCTTGCGGTCGTGAAGCAGAGCGAAGTGCACCTCGATGAAAACCGAACGCAATCGCTTCGAGGTCAGCACTTTCGCCAGGCCTTCGATGACCTCCATCTCGTAGCCCTCGACGTCGATCTTGATGACGTCAGGCGGCGGGAGGGCGAACTCGGCCTGCGCTTCATCACCCGAGTACACCTGGACTTCGATCGTCGGTTTGGAGCCGTCCGACGATCCGATCCCGTTGTTCGGAGACGCTCCGTCCGCGGCAAACGCCGCGCTACCGCGCTGGTTCGCTAGCGCGATGGGCATGACCCGGATTTGTGAAGCCCCCGAAAACCGGTCGCTCAGGGCCGCGACAGCCGCCGGCGCGGGCTCGAAGCAAACGACATTCGCAGCACCGCGCTCCGCGAACTGGGCGGCATACACACCCACGTTGGCGCCCACATCCCACACCGTGTCGCCTGGGCGCACAGCAGCAATCAGCTCCCGGGCGAAGCGCTCTTCGTAAGCACCCCGGCCAGCAATACTCTTGTAGAGATCACGGAGCACGGAGCTCTTGCGCAGGTGATTGCGCCAGGCGATCAGGCGCGGGTGGGCAAACAGCAGCGAGGTTGACATGAACGACAGGATCGTCTTTCAGCGTGACACTGGCGTTACGAGGCCGCGCGAATGTTCCCTTGCTGAAAGCAAGGCCGTAGAGGCAAGGCAGGATGGCCGGCAGCAACATGCGGAACTCGGCGATGTTGCCGTTCATCATGCGGTAAAACACGATCCAGGCCGGAAATACATAGGCGTTGAGCTCGAAGAACGTCGCACGCCAATCGTCCTTGCCAGGTTTACGTTGACCAGGAGCCCGGACCGCCAGCAGGCAAGCCAGGGGAAACAGGCTGGCCAGTCCAAGCGAGCACAGCGTGGTCAGGGAGAGCAGGCCCTTGTCCAGAAACAACCTGCGGGGGTCGAGAATGATTGCGCCGGCCGAGGAGACCGGGCCGGGGAAGAAATGGCGGATTGCCACGTACTCGAGCACGAACGCCAGCGCGAACAGGCCGGTCCAGGCGAGCTTTTCACGCAATGAGCGTGACCTCGCGCACCAGGCCCAGGCCGCGACCAGCCAGACCATGTGAAACGCCGATTCCCGGAAAAGACCGGTCACCAGCATCAGCAGCAGCGCCGCGATCATTCTTTCATCGAGCAGCGCCCACAGCGCCAGGCTCAGAAACGCGAAGCTGGGCATGTCGCCCGGATAGAAGACGTAGAGGCCCATCAGCACGGCCAGAGCATAGGGCACGAGAAAATAGCGCCAGGCCATGCGGGTGCTGTCCTGTACCACGAAGCAGGCTCCGAGCAACGCGTAGAGCGGTGTCACGATTCCGGCGGCCACCCGAAGCGGGTGCAATCTCGGGTCATCACTGTGGACGACGTGTCCGAGCCATCTCGCGAGGTCATACAGGATGTAGTTTCCGAGGAAGCGCGGATGAAACACGCTTCCCGGCGTCATGTACTGCGCTTCGAAGGCGGTGAAATCCGTCAGCGAGGACGTGAGATGCTGAACGACGGCGGTGCTCACGTCCGGCAAGAACTTGAACAGAACGAGCTCGATCGAAATGAGCAGCGCCGCGAGACTGATCAGCTTTTCCCCGCGGTCCGTGGACAGGATGGTGCTCATTGAGGGTTGTTCCGGTCTACATGCATCTGTAAAGAACGGTGGCTAGGCTTACCAGTCCACCGCGGCGTGGGTGTGTTGTTGATGCAATAGAGATTGTACGTTCAATATGACAGTGTCTGGTCGCCTCAACCCCCCCGCCGTCCAATACGATCTGTACCTGGACTGGCTGCGCGGCCTGGCCGCGATATCGGTGCTCGTCACGCACGTCCGCAGCGGTTTCTTCGTGCAGTGGAGCGATCTGGACCTCGCTTCACACAATGCGATCAACTACCTGTTGTTTCTGCTCACGCGGCTCGGGCGGGAGTCGGTGATCGTTTTCTTCGTCCTCAGCGGGTACCTGGTGGGAGGCCAGGCGTGGTTGGCGTTTCGAAGCCGCAGGTACTCGTTATCCGAGTACCTCGTGGCGCGTATCTCGCGTTTGTGGGTGGTCGTGATCCCTGCCTTGCTGTTGACGGGTCTGCTGGATTTCCTGAACGGCGAGTGGAGCGAGAGCCGCAATGGGTGGCAGCCGTTTCTGGTCAACCTGTTCTTTCTGCAGGACATCCTGGGCAATACGTACGGCTCCAACGGGCCCTTCTGGTCCCTGTCGTACGAGTGGTGGTTCTATGTTCTGTGCGGATTCGCGCTGGAAGTGGCTGCCCGTCCGGGCATCGTTGCACTGAGCATTCTGGCCGCCTCGGGCACCCTGCTGGCGCTGCAGTGTCCCGCGATTCTGCTCATGATGCCGTTATGGCTCGCCGGCGTCCTGGTGCGGACGCTGCCGGTAGCAAACACCCCGAAACCCATGGCGGTAGGGCTCTCGCTCGCCGCGCTATGTGCCGCTCTGCTGGTGTCCACCACACGGCTGGATTGGCTCGGAGACTATATCGTTGCAGCGGGAGTGGCCGCGTTATTGTATTTTTTGAGGACCTTGCGCCAGCCCAAGGACAGTGGCCTGTCCATCGGCGCGCAACTGGCTGCGTTTTCGTTCAGCCTGTACGCGCTGCACTTTCCGCTGAACAAACTCCTGCTGTCGATCGTTGTCCCGCATCGGGTGAGCCACGCGGGACCGGTGGAATGGCTGCAGTGCTGCGGACTCGCGGTGCTGGAAATATCGGTCTGCTGGTTGTTCTATCGGGTGTTCGAGCGACACACCCCCCTGGTCCGCAAAGCGCTGCGGGGCCTCGTGTCGGATCAGCCGAAGTCGACCCGCATGCCCGCCTGACGCCCTCGCTCCGCACGCGTGAATTCCAGGACAGCCGATTCGATACCGCGGGCGGCAGCTTCGACGGACCAATTCGTGCTTTCCCGTCGGGCCGCGGCACCCATCTCGCTCAAGGTCGTAGTGTCGCGAGTGAGCGCGCGGCCTACGACCGCGGTCAGCTTCTGCAGGTCGCCCGCTTCAAACACCCAACCGTTGATCTCGGGATTGATCAGATCGCGTGCTCCGCCGACCTTGGTGCTCGCGATGACCGGCCGCCGCGATGCCATCGCCTCGTTGAGAGCCAGGCCCCACGTCTCACCGGGACCTCGAGAGGGCAGTACGAAAACATCACCGAGCCGATACACGGCGGGCATGGCCTGTTGATTCTGGAAGGGCAGAAAGTGCACATCGGTCCGGCCAGAGGCGCGGGCGCGCAGCTCGGGCTCCAAAGCCCCCTCGCCTACGAACACCAGATGGCCAGGGGCCGAGGCGCGTATGAACGCCTCGAGCAGGAGCAGCGGGTCCTTCTTCGTCACCAACTTGCCTGCATAAAGAAGTGTGCGCGCCGCGGACGGGATGTCCAACTCGCTACGCCATCGCGCAGCCTGCGCGTCATGCTCCGCGCCGTCGGCAGAAAAGCGTTTCGCATCGACCGCGTGGGGCGCGAAGGCGATCCGGTCCGCGGGCACGCCACACCAGCGAAAGTAGTCGCGATTGTTCGAGCCCACCGCCAGTGCAACGTCGATGTGGCGGTACACCCAGCTCAAAACAACACGACGGGCCGCCGCGCGCCACCCCGAAGACCGATCGAGGAGAGTTGAATCGCCGCGAAAGAACACCGGAATTCGCCCCTTGAAGTGCCTCATCGCGGCGAGATGCGCTGCGTTGTTCCAGACGAGGACCAACACGGCATCGGGCTTCCAGGATTCCACTACGCGGGTCAGCCCGGGGTTGCGCAAGCCCCAGAAATGGTCCGTTCCAGGCCGGCTGGACACGTTCGGCACGAATTCGAATTCATAGTCCTGCAGCAGCGGGATGTCCCACGTGATGGCGCGACCGAATCCGGGATCCGCGACGCTACCCTCCGCCACCTGCGACCAGGTGTAGAACACCTTCACGCACAGCGCCTCGGAGCGCGCGAGCAATTGAAATATCGGTGCGTAATACTGAATGGGATGCGTCGAAACGATTGCCAGGCGGACACTACTCATACGGATCGAGTGTACCGTTGCCTTGTTACAAATTGGCAGCGGTATGGTCGGGCCATACTGGCAGGCCTCCTGTGGATCTCGATGGGTGATGCGCGCGCCGCGGCTCCCCAGGTGTTCCATACACCGGGGTACGAATCGCCGGTGCGTGGCGATCCCGACGATCTGCTGATGATCGCGGGAGCGGGATTTCAACCGCAGGATCGTGTTGTTTATCGTGCTCTGGACGCGCCGCGAGCGGCCGATCGTGTCATCCCTTCGGAAAATACGGCGGAATCGGGAATAGCGCCCGTAGTACAGCGCGACAACCCTCCCTACGCACTGACGGTGCAGCTGCCTTCACAGATGCAGCAAGGGAGGGCTTATCGGCTGTGGGTCGTGACTTCGAAGAACGAGTGGAGCGAGCCGGTGGCGATCAACGACCCCCGGCCTCAATGGATCACACCGGGTTACGCTCACTCGACGGCCGACATTCCGGGGCTCGGACGATTGTTACGGGTCGTGGGGCGCAACCTCTCGGGTGCCCCCGGGCAACCGCTCGAAATCAGGCTACAGGGAAAGAACGAAAGCTCGTACACGCTGCGCGCTCAGGACGTGTCCGCCGATTCGCAGGCCGTGCAGAACTACGTCGCCACCGCCGCCCTTCCCGCGCGCATCGAGCCCGGCCTTTATTCCATCAGCGTTCGTCGCAAAGGTCTGGACTGGATCAGGATCCCCGACCAGCAACTGGAAGTGAGGCCCGATCCGCCGGCACTCCCTGTTTTCTCGCTCGACGACCCTGCCTACGGCGGCTGTCATCCGGACGGTGCGACCGACGACAGCCCTTGTTTCGCGCGTGCCATCGAGGCCGCCGGCAGAGCTGGTGGGGGCATCGTTCAGGTCCCCGCGGGACATTGGAATGTGACGACCGCGACGCTCGGTGCGGACGGGTTCGTGATTCCCCCCAATGTCCACCTGCGCGGCTCGGGGCCTGACAAGACCTTCGTATCCCGACGCGGGCCTCCGGGGCCCAGGCGCCCGGACGCTCTGCTGACCCTGACAGGACACAATTCCATTGTTGGCCTGTCGTTCTCCGACGAGTTGCGCTTTCATGCACTGGCCGAGTCCCGGCCGGTGATACAACTCGGGCCGATGCCGGTGTCCGACGAATCCCGTGGAGGTGCCTCCCACCTGGTGACGGACATCATCATCACCAACAATGTGTTTCTGCATGTTGGGCGCGCGCTCACGGACGACGCCGGCCGCCCGATCGCGCGGCTCCTCGTAACCTCGAATGTATTTGGCGCCTACTCCGATGCGATCGGGCTTCCCGGCAACTCGGGTGCCGTATGGGAGCCGTTTCGCGTCGATGACAGTGTGTTTCGTGGCAATCGGTTCATTCCCGGCAGCTACATCGACCTGCCACACAAACAAGGCATGGCCGGCATGCTGGCGAGCGGCATAGGCGCGGCGCATCACCTGGATTTCAGCGCGAATGTCGCGGACGGCACCAGCACGGAGAACCTGCAGGACCCGGACGATCCACCGGGGTTCAGGGCAGCGTTTTTCTGGAACATGAACAACAGCGTCGAGATGATGCTGGTGGCGGACAATCAGATCTCCTGCTCCGGTGACAAGGTCGACGACGGGGAAGCCATTTCCCTGGATGGCAGCGGCAACACCCAGGGATTCAACGGCACGGCGGTCATCACGTCGGCCGGCTCCGATTGGATCAAGGTGCAAGGCACGCTCAATCCGGAGCAGGCTCATCGCAAGGTTCCGGACACCTACTACAACGGGCACTGGGTGCAAATCGTCGCCGGCCCCGGGGCCGGACAGACGCGCAAGATCACGAGCTACACGCGGGACGAAGCCGGATCGAGCTTTACTCTGCAAGTCGCGCCCGCGTGGGACGTTGTCCCCGGCGGCCCCAACAGCCGGATCGTCGTACAACGACAGTATTGGCAGGTGGTGGTCGTGGGTAACTCCATCGAGCATCGCAGCCCGCCCTGCCGCAAATCGAACCTGACCGGTCCGAACGGCGGCGTCATCGCCATCTGGACGCCCTCGGCCGACCTCGTCGTCGAGGCGAATCGCCAATGGGATACCAACGGCATTCTGTTCGCGCAGGGATACAGCGTCACCACGCCGTCCTGCCCGAAATGCGGCAACGGTACTTTTTTCCAGACGGCGCTCGACATTCGGGGCAACCGCGTCGAGGGGGAATACGACTGGACATCCGACTGCAGCAACAGCGGCATCCAGGGTACATTCGGCGCGTCGCCCACGCCGGAGTCACCTCCGCCGGTGGTGGGCTTCGGGATCTCCATCTCGCACAACATCGTGATCCATGCTGACGCCTATCGTGGAGGCGGCATCGATATTCCCTTGACGTCGTATCCGGGGCCGCCCCCGGGGAATTGGCCATTCATCGAGAGCCTGCTGATCTTCCACAATCAACTGCGGGATCTCGATGGGCGCCCGCCGGATGGCAAATGCCATCGAGGTCAACGCGAGCGCAGCGGCATCCACCTGGAGGGTCAGGACAACATCCGCTACTCGGTGTTGTATGGCAATCGTTGCGAGCGCGTGTCTACCCCACTGGCGGATTCGGGATCGCACACACTGAAGATCTGCCCCACCGCCTCAGAGGGCAGCTGCGAGTGCCCGAGCACGCACTGAGTGCTCAAGTCGCCGGCGAATCGAACTGGAAGCTGGCGCGGCTCGGCAACGTCTTGCTGAATTCCGACAGCGCCGCGCGGATGGCTGCAACCGACCCGGCGTCAGTCGCGTAAAAGCTCACCTTGGAATCCGCGGCGGTCACGCGCATCTGCGTGAATTCCAGCGTTCCGACGCGCACCCATTGCGTCGGATGCTGTGGAAACCACTGGTCGTAAATCATCACGAGGTGCACGCCGTGCAGTCTGGCGAGGTTGCTCATCCAGTCGGTGCCGGGCGCGTTGTAGCGCGCCAGAAGGGCCTCGCGTGAGGCAAGTCCGCCGAAATCCAGTACATAGCGCGGATTACGGAAGGCGACCCAACCCAGGTCGTTCACGGCCACAGGCTCGCGGTAGTAACCTGAAACGAACCGGTGCATCTGGTACTGTTGGTCGTAGATGTTGTTGCTCGCCGCAGGTGTGCTTGCCAGAGCGATCAGGTAGCCGAGCGAAGCCGCTGCAAGCCCGCCGATCGAGGCAACCTGCGCTGCGGGGGCCGTCGTGGGGGCAAGTACGCGCGACAGCGCGCCCCGGTAAAGGTGGATGAGGGCCACAACTGTCGCGGCCCAGATATACGCCTCATACCGATAAAAGGCACCGAGTTTGCCCACCACGAATTCGGCGCCCAGTGCAGCGGCGATGGCAAGTCCCAGAGCACGATCCGTGGCCGCCTTGCCGCGGTCATAGGCGGCCGCCAGCATCAGCACGAGTCCTGCCAACAGAATGTTGGCTTGAGGGTCGTTGACAACATTGCTGTATAAATTCCGCAACAACACGAGCGGCGTGCCGCTCGAGCGAGCGAGATCGGACTTGGCCATCACGGAGGCGGGCAGTATCCCGAGTCCGTGCGATGAGAGGAATGCCGAGAAGCTGCCACAGACGCAGCCAATCGCAAGCGCCACGAGAATGGAGCCGCGGAAGTGGCCGCGCCAAAGCAGGTAGAGCAGTGCCGGCACGGCGAGCGCGAGGCTGTCATAGCGGACGAGTGGCAGGAGGATCAACGCCAGCCATGCGGTTCGTGGCACACGCCCGCTCCGTCCCTCCTCGATCAAACCCACAACCAGGGTGACCGCCAGCAGTTGCTGCACCGAGTGCTCCATGCCGGTGAAGATGATCGGCACCAGGTTCAGGCACACCACCAGCCCCACGGCAAACAGCCCGGCCGCCAATCCCAAGCGCTCGGGGCCGGGCAGCGGAGCCAAGGCGCGTCGCAGTTCGCCCACGAGCAGCTTTAATGTCAGGGAAGCCGCTGCGATGTTGAGTAGTCCAGGTACGAGGGTATAGATGGCGGCCGGCAGGCTCGCGAAGGGCGCGAGCAGAAAGGGCCAGAGAATACTCGATGACGGTGCGGCGGCTTCGTGGGCGTTGATGCCATACGTGCCGCTCCAGATACGGTCAGCCAGTGCCAGATGGATGTAGGCGTCATCGAGGACGTAGACCAACATCCCGTGGTTCAGCACCACAATCGCCGCGAGCTCCGCGGCGATGAGCCCGGCGAACGCCAGATAAGGCAATCTTTCGCCCATGTACCGACTCAGCGCAGCAGGTTGGGGAATCGCGGCACCGGCGCGGGCAGAGCGGCAGGCAGACTGGACCTCGCGACCTGGGGTTGCAGCAACCGCCCTTGCGGGAGACCCCCTTTGCGTAGGGCGGAGCGCTCCGGCTCCGATGTGATAGTCGGGACCGGTGTGACGCGCGCGAAAATCAGATGCAGCAGGCCGATGGCCGCCATGGAGCGCATCCATACGAGATAGGAGACGGGCATGGTTCCGCCGAACCCCAGGCAGAGGGGTTGTACCGTGGCCAGGAGGACCAACACGCGCGTCAGCGTGACGCCCCGCTCCAGAGTAAATCGGGTCCCGACTACCCCCAACAGCATGCCGAGCACGAGCATGCCGAACAGGATGCCGGCCCAGCCGAAATTCCAATACAACTCGCCCAGGTGCGAGACGGAGATGTAGACGCCCGAATCGGACTTGAGAATCAGTTTGCCGAATAGAGCTCCCACGGAAATGTCTTCCTTGTCCGGCACCAGCAGCCGTGGCACGAATGCCATGGGAATGGCGACCAGCGAGGCGCCGCGCAGATAGGGCACATCACTGCCGACATGCTCGAAGAGGAGATCGAGATTGCCCTTGCTGGAGGAGCGCTCGAGAAAGCTTTGCTGGCGATTGCGGCCTTCCGCCACTTTGTCTCGCGAGGCCATGACATTCGCGAGCACCAGGTCGATCCGCGCCAGCGCCTGCGCACGATCGAGGCCCCTCTCGCCGCTCACTACGCGGTACGCCTGAAAGAGCGGAAAACCCACGACGAGGAACACCGCCATATAGGCGATCCACGCCTTGGGCACGCGGCTCGTCACCACGGTTCGGGTCATTATCACGAGCACGCCGCCAAGGATCGCCTGACCCTTGATGTCCTCGAGAAATCCAACAGCGACCTGCGTGGCGACGACGACGACAATCAGGGCCGTCCAGAGAATGCCACGGTATTTCGCATAGCCGTAAGCAAGCATCAGAACGCCGACCGGCAGCATCATCTGGCCCAGCATCACCATGAAGGTGAGCACGGGCCCCATGCTCGCCATTCCCTTCGCCGCCGCGAATCCGAGCTTGCTGGGCATGACGACGAGCTGGAAGTAGAGGCTCGCCGTGTTGCCCAACACCCAGACCGCAAGCCCGATCACGAGCAGCGGGCCGGCGGGCCACTCCGCCGCGGGGCGCCCGTGCTCAGGGTCGTCGTGGCTGCCCCAGACCGCTCCGGCCAGGACATACCCGAACAGGACCGCGGCGGCTCCAACGAGTATCGCGAGCTCCGACGATGTCAGGAATCCAGTGCGCACCGACTGCAGACGATCGGTGCCGAACAAGAGAATCTGCAGGTCCAGCGCACCGAAGAAGAGGAAGTAGGTCATCATGAAGATGCCCAGCAGCGCGTAGCGATCGTTCAAGCGCTTCAGGAGAAGCAGCGGCGCGGAGCAGAGCCCTACGAGCACGCAAACATAGACCGCCACGCCGAAGGGCACATCATGGGCACCGGCGCCGAGGAATGCCCCCAGCGAGACTGCGCCGTTCAATGCCGGATAGACAGCGGTGCGATATCGCTCCAGCCACGCGCTGTCTGCCATAAATAGTGAACTCGTCTCGGTTACGCTGCCCCTGGCTATGATGCGCGGCGTTTATTACATGTTTTGGTGATTCCGACCCGAATGCATTTGACACAAATTCCGATCTTGGGCCAGGGAGGCCTGGTGGCGGGTCTCGCCGCGTTGCCACTGCTATTCGGACATCCGCCACGGACGCTGCCCCGGTGGCTTCCGGGTGCCGTTGCAGCCTGCATCGTCCTGCCCCTCCTCGGCGAACTGCTGCTGTCCACCTGGTATCTTTTCTCGCCAACCTACATCGACCATATCGAGGCCTCGGTGGCCTCGACCACGCAGTATTTCCTGCAGGGAATGCCGGTCTACCCGAAGCTCGACACCTACACTTTCCATGGCCTTCTGTATGGACCCCTGCTCCCTGAGCTGAACTCACTCGGCTACCTGGTCGGGGGAGGCGTCCTCGGTTCCAAGCTCGTGGGGTGGGCTGCCGCATGGCTTGCACTATTCGTCATCGTGGTCACCCCGCCGCGGGTGGAACGTAATTGGGCGTGGGCCATGAGCCTCGCGGCGGCCGGCTGCGTGCTGGCCTCGTTCGGTAGTCTTCTGACGGCGGACCGTGCCGACTCGCTTGTGTTGCTCTTTGCTACATTGGCTCTGTGGTCGGTCGTGCGGCTGCCGCCTCTTCCTGCATTGGTGCTGGTCGGGCTCCTGGCAGGCCTCGCCGCAGATCTCAAGTTGCATGCACCCGCTTACATAATCCCGGCTTTCGGTTGGTGGGTGGCCCGGTATTTCGGACTCTTGCGAGCACGGATCTGGTTGCCCGCCTTGCTGGCGGCAACCATGGCCATGGGCGCGGGCGTCCTCATTCCCTTCCTGCCGGTCAACATCTCGGCCGCGGAATATTTCGGCTATGTCAGGCTCGCCGCGAAGCACGGTCTGAGCCTTCCTCTGTTCTTTTGGAATTGCACCTTTCTCTTGTGTTTCTGGCTCCCGTCGTTGTTCGTCCTGCGCGCTCGACGCAAGGAAGGGGCGCCTGCGCCGCCGCGAAACCTGATCGCATTCGCGGCGCTGTTGTTGCTGGCGGAAATCGCCGTAAACGTGGTCGCGTCCAAGCCGGGCGCCGGCACACATCACCTGTTACCTTTCGTAGGCTTCCATGCTTTTCTCCTGCAGCAATTACTCATAGACGTGGGGCCCAGGTGGTCCGAGCGTCCCATGGGACGAGCAGCGTTGGCCGGAATCGCCGTTGTCTGCGTCGGCACGGCCTGGTGCACGGCGCTTGGGCTACGGGCCATTCTCAACTTCGACCTGCAGTGGCCTCTACAGCAGGCGCAGCTGCAAGAATTGCGTCGCTTTGCAGGCGAATACCCGCACGGAATGTTGGGTATAGCGGGGAATGAGTCTTACATGCTCACACTGTTCCGGCCCTGGATCACGCTTCAGGGGACACTCCAGACGGATTACGGCGCGTGGATGGATTGGAACTTGAGCGGTGTCAGCGATGCTCCGTTGGCCAAAGCTCTCGAGACGTGTCGGATACCGTACCTGTTCGTTCCGACGGGGGGCGAGCCGTTTACGATGTATAACACCTACGGTACGGGTCCGGTGTTCTCCGATGCCGTGCGCAGCGGCTTCGCGCACAGCTATACGCTAGTTCATCCGGGTCAGTACTTCGATGTATACGGATGCAACATCGCCATGACGGTTCCCACGCCCTCGCCTTCCGCCGCCTCACGCATCGTGCGGCGAGCGATGAATATCGCTACGACCAGTTGCACGGAAAAGTAGGCCGGCACCGCCATCGCCGCGCCCTTGAGGCCAAAGCTGATCACGCCGGCCGGAATGAGCGCCAACGCCGCTGCCACGGCGCAAAGTTGGATAATCAACACCCGATGTGTCCGCCCGAACGCGTAGCAAACACGCTCGAGCACTGCTGATGTCGCGCGGATCGCATAACCACCGGCGATCCAGGGCATCAGCGACGCCGCGCCACGATAGGGTTTGCCGACGAAGAGGCTCGCGAGAAGGTCGTGTCCCAAAATGAACAGGAGCACTCCGAACGAGCCCACACCGACGACGAGCGTGAGCCAGATACCCAGAATCCTGTTTGCGCGGGCCGTGTCGCCGCGCGTTACGGCGGTTTGATAGATGGGCCGCAGCGCCTGCTCGACCGTGCCATTGAGAATGAGGAAAGGCATGCAGGAGAGCCCATACACGGCCGCGTAGATTCCGGCATCAGCGACTCCGAGCAAGCCGCCGATGATATAGCGGTCACCTAACGTGCTCGCCCACGAAATGACACCGAGCGGAACGAGTGGCAACGCATAGGACCACATGCGTGTGTCGAGCGCGTGCGCACGCTCAATGGCCCGAGCGGTGGCCTCTTCACCGGCCGGCCAGAGCCGGTAAGAGAAGATGACCAGGAGGCACGCCGAGACGACCAGATAAGACGCGAGGACTGCCACGGGCGACTGACCGATCAACACGACCACGAGCGATGCCGCCAGCGGGCGGGACCATGCATCCGCCGCAGTCCACAACCCATAGCGCTGCTGCCGGCGTGCGGCATTCAACAGGCTCAAGTTGGCCGAGCGCCAGCAATCGGATGTGAACAGCAAGCTCAAGAGGATGACCAGCACCGGCGAGCCGTGTCCCCACGCCACGTAAAAGATGCCGCCGGCGAGAGCGGTGAGGACGACCCAGGGGACCATCGTGCGATAACAGCGCAGCACGGCAGCGAGAAGCTCGCTCGGCGAGCCATCCGCGACGATGCCGGGATAGAAATGAATCGCCGCCTGGGTAATCGGGGCCGCGATCAAGCTGATGGCGAGAGTCGACATCCCCGTTGCAAGCGAGACGACTCCATATCCGTCCGGCGACAGATACTGTGTCAGGATGCGGACACCCACGAGCGTACCGAGAGCCGTCGCCGCCTGGCCACCGATCACCCAACAGACTTCCACGAGCTGGCGTCTCATGAGGGCACCACGGCGGCACCGCCCTCATCCTGACGTCCTAACACTTCCCGATAGAGAGTCTCGGTGGTCTCGACGACGCCGCTCCAGGAAAGCTGGGTCCGTGCTGCCTCGGCTCCGCGGCGCCCCATTTCCTGCCGCCGCAACGGGTCGGCGAGCAATCCTTGAAGCGTCGCAGCCAGTTTCTCGGGCGCGCCGTCTGTAACAACTCCTGCTCCCGCCGCCTCGACCAGGGGCGCGATGCCGACCTCGCTCGTCAGAACGACCGGGCACCCCATTGCCATCGCCTCCGCCACCACGTTGCCGAAATTCTCGGAGTACGAGGGCAGAACGAAGGCTTGCGCCCGCTCGTAGAGTGCCCATTTATGAGCGTCGCCCACCGGCCCGACGAACATGACACGGTCCGCGACACCGAGAGATCGTGCCAGTTCCAACAGCTTTGGCTGGTAGCCTTCATCGTCATTGCCTGCGATGACGAGCGGCACGTCCGGAATCGACTGCCATGCGGTGATGAGGCGATCGAGACCTTTTTTCCAATTGATCCGGCTCAGATAGAGAACATATCGCTCGGGGAGCTCGCCGTACGGCCCGGCCTCGAGGGGCTCGTGCTGGCGCGGCCATTTCACGCCGTTCGGAATGCAGGCGATACGCCGCGCCGGTAGCCCCATCGCACGCAATTCGTGGCCTTCGACCTCGGCTGTCACATGGACCGCGGCCGCCCGGCCCAGAGTCGAGCGCTCGAAGAGTTGGATCCACGCGCTCTTCACCCAGCGGCTCTTACGGGAAATCAGGTCACGAACGAGCATGCCGCGCGGCGCGACAACGTAGGGCACGCCTGCTCGCGCTGCCGCCCGCGCGGCGGCCAACAAAGGCAGGGAATAGATCCCGTGGATGTGAAGGACATCGAACCCAGCGATCGAGTCGCGCAAACGGCGCTCGAGTGCCGGCGCCCAACACAGCCGCCGCAGCGCCGCCACGCGAAAGTAGTGAACCGATACTCCGTCCAGGTCTACCGGCTCTCCGATCGGCACGTCGAGGTCGGAGTCACCATCGAGACTCGTGGTGTAGACGTGCACGTCGTGGCCTCGCTGCGCCAGCGCGGCGGCCAGCCCATGCACCGACCGAATCGGCCCTCCGTAACGAACCGCGGGATAGTACGCGGAAACAACATGCAGTATTCGCAAGCGCCCGGAGCTTACTAGGGAGGAGCCGGCATTCACTGTCGCACCGTCGGTGGCTTCATCGAGCGCCTTCCAGGACGTGTACCGGCCGGGACAGCGGCTCCGCTTTCGGGGAGCGATTCAGGAAGGGTCGTTCGCAGAAATACCAGAAGACCGCTGCCAGCAGGACTTGCAGCACGACCATCAGAACCGCCCGCGCGGGCTCCCAACCGTGAGGGATGATCCGGCTCGCTACGTCGGTCACCAGCCGCTCGTTGAACTGGTTGATGAGATACAGGCTGTAGGAGATCACACCCAGCGCAGCGATCGGCCGCCACAGCCAGGAGCGGCTGACGGGCTCGCTCAAGGGCCGCGCGAAATAGAGGAACAGGGTAAACCCGCACACTACCGCGAGTTCCGTGTACACGCGCAGATCCACAGACATGACCGGGTCCCAGGGCAGTATCCGCATTACAGAGTAGAGGCCCGATGCGGTCACCGCGGCGAGGAATCCATAGCGGAATGAGCGGCTGCCGGTCAGGCACAGCGCATGAAACAACAATGCGCCGGCGGCGAAATGCACCCAGTATTCCAGAAAAAAACCGCAAACCCAGCCGCCCGGCACCACGCAATTCCACACCAATCCGACGGCAGCCAGCACCGACACGGGCACCACAATCGGGACATCGCGACGGATGGCCAACACCAACGCGCCTGCCATGACCAGGTAGAACTGATCCTCGTAGTTCAACGACCAGAATGCCGAAATCAGGAGCGCGGGATTCTGCGGGGCATCGGCCACCGGGTGAAACAGGAGCGACACCCACTGTGTCATGGTCAGGTTCTGCACCCAGACGAGCCACGGACGGACGAGGTCGTTTGGTCCACCCGAGGCGGCCTTCGCCACCCGGGTCAGAATGTAGAACACAATGGCGAGAAAGTAAGGAGGGTAGATCCGGTGCAGGCGCCGACGCAGAAACGCTCCCCATCCCATTCCTTTGCGGCGTCCCGTTTCCGAGGCGGCGGCAATGCAATATCCGCTGATCACGAAAAACAGCATCACCGCGTAATGGCCGACGGTGACGATCAGCAGGTGAGTCAGGACGACAGCGAGCGCTGCGAGGCCGCGCAATCCCTCGATCATCTCGTAGCGGAAGGGCCATGTGCGCGGAGCCGGCTCGTCTGTGAGAGCGGAGCTCACGCTACACTGCCGCGAACGAGCCTTGACCGTTTGCTCCGGCGACTCTGAGTGGCAACAGCCCTCCAGAGGCACGGTCGGCGACCACCTGTCCGATGAGATCGGGAGTGATCTCGTGACGCTGCTCCGCGAATCCGTACACCAGGGCGGTGTCGCACACGAGATTCACCAGCCGGGGCACGCCCCCGGTGCACTCGTGCACCAGTTGGATGGCTTCCGGCGTGAACAGGTCCGATTGCCCACCCGCCACAGTAAGCCGGTGACGAACGTAACCGAGGGTTTCCTCCAACCGCAGCGCTTCGAGGTGGTGATCGATCGCGATGCGCTGGGCCAGCTGGCGCAGGCTCTGCAACTGCAGAGCGGCGCGCAGCTCGGGCTGCCCTATGAGAATCGTCTGCAGCAGCTGATCCTTGCCGACGTTGAGATTGGATAGCACGCGCAGCTCTTCGAGACCGGCAACACCCAGGTTCTGCGCCTCGTCGATGACCAACACCGTACGGGTGCCTGCGGCGTACTTCTGCTTCACGTAGGCGACGAAGCTGCGATACAGCTCGCTCGCGCTCGCCTGTCCGACTTCCAGGCCGAATGACTCCATGACCCACGGCAGCAACGCACCGAACCCGGGGTGCGCGTTGGTGATGAAACCAACGTTCAGGCGCTCCCCAGCGCGTGCCAGAAAATGATGCACCACGGTGGTCTTACCGCAGCCGACTTCACCCGTGATCAGTGCGAAGCCGGAGGACTGCGTCAGCGCGTACTCCAACATCGTCAGTGCGTGACGGTGCCGTTTCGCGAGATAGAGATACGCCGGGTCCGGCGTCAGCGAAAAGGGCTTCTCACGCAGGGTGTAGAACTGCTCGTACATCGGGGTCTCAGTAGGTCCGCTTCTCGGATTCCGAGGAACGATTGAGCACCGTACCCACGACCCGCGTGTTACCGAGCAGCTCGATGACGCGGACAACGTCCTCGCGGCGTGTCCGGCGCTCGTTCACAACCAACACGACGCCGTCGAGCAGGGGCGCCACCGTCAACGCATCGTCGCTCAGGAGCACGGGCGGCAAATCCACTATCAACAGCCGGCCGGGATCACGGCCTTTCAGCTCATTGAACAATTTGCGGGTCGCCAGGCCGGCCAGGATTTCCGAGCTGCCGGTCACCGGCGCAAGCGTCGGTAACACATGCAGGCGTTCGACGCCCTCGATGCCGTAGCACACGTTTTTGGTGGGGACGTCGGCGGCAAACCAGGTCTCGAGCCCCTGCTCGACCGTAAGGCCGAGCGTGCGGGCGATGGCCGGCCGACGCAGGTCGAGATCCAGTAACACCACGGATTGGTTCGGCTCCGCGGCCAGACTCAGGGCGAGATTTATGGCGGTAAGGGTCTTGCCCTCACCGTTGATCGCGCTAACCACTCCGAGCGTACCCAAACCGTGGGCGCGTGCACGCTGCAACACCTGTGTGCGGAGCATCCGGTAGGCGTGACCTGCCGCCCGCACATCCATGGTCGGGACAACTCGTTGCTCCTTACAGGCGCTCCAATCCACTGGGAGGCGGGCGATCGAATCCACCACACCGAGTGAGAATTCCCGGTTGAGCGCCATACGCTCGGCGCGCGGATCCTCGGTAAGCGGTTGCGAGGGAGCCCGCTGCACCTGCACTTTGGCGAGATCGAGCGCACGTTGAATTCTGTCCATGGGAAGTTTGCGCCTCTAGAAACCCAGGCGACGTGCGACGTTGAACCAGAGCACGTCGAGGGGCAGGTAAAAGAAGTGGACGAGAACGACGGCCGCGCAAAGAGCGGCAGCGCCCGTTCCCGCCGCCAGCCACATGCGGCGGCGAGCAGCCCGGACCTCCGCCTGGGTACCGATGTGCGGTACCAGCGCCAGAGGGGGAATTCCCGTGAGATCGAACAAGTCGCCGCGACCGCGAATGGTGGTGTCCATCTTCTCGAGCACCCACAGAACGCCGC
Organism: Steroidobacteraceae bacterium; assembly: GCA_036834945.1. GTDB lineage: Bacteria > Pseudomonadota > Gammaproteobacteria > Steroidobacterales > Steroidobacteraceae > 13-2-20CM-66-19. The sequence goes on along the minus strand of DAITMW010000001.1, from coordinate 7,163 downwards.
AGGTCGCGCCGAGACTGAGCACCAGACCCGCGATGAAGATCAGTAACCGGTTGGGACTGATGGGCTCCTCGGGAGGCAGCGGAGGGTCGATCAGCGTGAAGCGCTCGCCTTTGCGATCGGCCTCGAGATCCTGCGCTGTCTTGGCTTCCTGTTGCTTCGACCGGATCTCCGTATATTTCAAACGCGCGTTGTCGTAGTCCCGGGTCAGCTCGCGATACTCCTTTTCCACTTGCGGAGACATCGAGAGATTGCGCTGATAGTCCGCCGCCTTGTCACGCAGCTTCGCCGTCGATGCGTCGAGAGCGGCGATCTCATTGCGCGTCGCGACGACCTGCGCCTGAATCTGCACGTAGGCGGGGTTGTCCGCGTCGACCGGTGGCGCATTCTCAGGATCCGCGGCCGCTGCCGGCGGAGGCAGGGTGGCCACCTGGGCCTCGAGGTCTTTGACCTCCCTCTGAAGGCGAATCACGTCCGGGTGGTCCGGGCTGTACTTTCCGTTCGCTGCGGCAAAAGCGGCACGCGCGCTTTCCAGACGCCGCCGCAGGTCGTTCGTCAAGGACGAAGCGTCGCTGGCGGAAGACTTGGACTTGGAGTCCTTCGCGACTTCTTTCTCGAGGCCGGCGACCTCACGCTCGAGACGTTGCACATCGGGGTGGTCGGGTGCGTACAGGGCACGAGCGCTGTCGAGCTTCGAGCGGGCCATCTTCAGACGATCCGCGGACGATGTGATTCGCTCGCCGGTATCGGAGTACACCGCGGAGTTGGGCTTTATCTGGGCCAGCTGGGCCTCGAGATAGACGATCTGCTGTTGCAACGAGTCCCGGCGCGCCTGCTCGGTGCGCAGCTCCTCTTCCGTGCGGTCGAGCAACGACATGTTGAGCTGTGTCAGCTCGGGCAGCTTCTCCCGGTTCTTGTCCTTGAACTGCGCGAGCTTGGTTTCGAGGTCGGCGATCTGGCGATTGACCCGATCGGCCTCGGACTCCAGGAATTGCGCCGCGTCACGCGCGAGCTGCGTGCGGTTGTTGAGATTCTCGTTCAGATAGAGGGTCGTGATCTCATTGGCCACCTTCGCGGCGAGATCCGGCGAGCGGCTGGTATACGAGACTTCGAAGGCGATCGTGGCGGAGGTCGGATGACCGCTGCGCGGGTCGATGACATCGGCGCTGATCATCTTCAAACCGATATCCTTGCGCATACGCCCGAGGAGGGCTTCACGCGTGTCCTTGGCGCGCTCCTTCGGATACAAGTCGTAACGTCGCATGATGCCCAGCAGCGTCTCCGTCGTCATGACACGCTTACTGATGACCTGCACCCGTTGGTCCGCGTAGGACGTTACGGTGGAGCGCACGAGCTCGGGCGGCATTTCCTGCTGCTCGATGAGAATCGTGCCCGCGGACCGATAGCTCGGTGGCAGCAGGATCGCAAATGCCACGGCGGCCGACAGTACGAGGGCAAATGTAAGGAGGAGCACCTTCCAGCGGTGCTTGGCGGCCGCGAGCCAGGTGCCGATGAAGTCGGGTTTTTCGATTGCAGCATTCACGGTCGGATTACCTGGACATCACCACGGGTGTTGGCTTCCATGTCATGATCAATGCGGCGCGCCATTCATGTACGGTGTGGTCGGAACCGATCGGAGGGGCCCAACTCGTGGCGGCCTCGGAGCGCAACGTCCAGGTCTCGCCTACTTTCCAGTTCAACCCCGCGCTCACGCTGTCATAAAAGCGACGATCCAGGCGCAGGCGCACGGTCGCCCCGTTGTTGTCGACACGCATGACGCCGAGATCGGCGTCGAGGTACGGTGACAAGGTGCGCCTTGCGGTAGCGGTGGCCAATTGGCGCTCGACCAGAAAGCCGTTGCCGTAGGGCACGAGGCTGCGCGTGTAGTTGAATGAGAGACTGCCCAACTCGTACTTGCGTGTGGCAGTGGCGGAGACGTTGGTACCGAAGCTCGACGTTCCCTGAAAAACGGGATTCCCTGTGGAGTCCGTCCCTACCGCCTCGCTGAGCACGCGCCGGCTCTCGCCAACCTGCAAGTCGAAGTTGACGCGCTCGGAGTGAGCGTAGCTGAGCTCGACTTGCGCGCCGGCCTCGTGACTCGAGCCACCGGCGCGGTCGCTATGGAGAATGTCGCCAAACGCGCCGGCCGAGAAAGTCAGGTGCTCGGACAGGGTAAAGCGCTCACCCAGTGCGGCCGATTCGAAGCGATATCCCGGCAGGATTTCCTCGATATAGACCGGACCGGAATAGCTCGAGCCCAGATAGCTCACCTGGGAATAGAACAGGTGATCCTCGGTCCGCGCCGTATCCAGCTCCAGGCTGGCGGTCTGCGAGCGGCGTCGGGTGCTGGTGTTCACGAGGCCTGTCTCGAGGATCTCGGTGCTGAGCGTATTCTGGTCCGCGATGGATGCATTGAGGGCCAGTTGCGAGCGCTCGCTCGACCAGCTGAAAGCGCCCTGCAGGCTGCGATCGTCACCCGGACCCCAGATGGAATCCGAAAACCGTCGCACGTCGAAACGGGGCTCCAACATCAGCTCCATGCTCTCGAGCGAGCGTTTCAACTGAATGTCCGCCGACAGCACGGCCTCCTCGCTGCCCCGGGTACCGGGCTGGAAGTTGCGATTGCTGTCGTAATCCGTCGTCCAACTGAACTGGGGATCGACGGACCACTGCGCCGCATGCACATGCGACGCACCGCC
>DAITMW010000001.1:0-4367 GCA_036834945.1 Steroidobacteraceae bacterium | reverse complement strand
GGTCACTCATGGGACGACCACTGTGTCGCCGGTTTGCAGCAAAACGTTCTGAGACAATTCCCGGCCACGTGCGACGTCCGCGTAGTGAAAGTGAAGAACCTGTTGCTGCCCATTCTGCCGACGGAGAATGACGATATCGTTGATCGCGGCGAACGGCGTGGTGCCGCCGGCCAGCGCGATCGCCTGCATGACATCCAACGGGCTGCTCAGAGGGAAGTCGCCGGCATGATTCACCCGGCCTACGACATAAATCCGGTTGCCGTTGATCTGCTTGACGGCCACCGTCACCACGGGAGTGGGGATATACCGCTTCAACCGGTCGACCAGGACCGTGCGGATCTCGTCCACCGTTTTACCGACGGCTTCGACTTCTCCCGCGAGCGGGAAGGAGAAACCGCCATCCGGACGGACCAGGACATCCGTCTGCAGGTCCGTCTCCTTCCAAACGGACACGGTAATCACGTCTCCCGGCTGGAGGTGGTAACCGGGAAGGGCCACCCCCGGCGACGGGACTCCGATCTTCGGTTCTTCGGCGAAACTCGAATTCGCGAGCGCGCAAAACAGCAGTGCGAAAATAACCCGCTTGGAAATCATTTTACTTTTCGGTGATGAGTCGCAGGGTGTCTCGAGAGACGCCCCCGCGAAGACAGATGTCATACTAAGCGCCATACATGACGCTTTCGTTTCCGGGGAAAAACTCGCGGCGCTCTTCTCGGGAGCGCCGCGATAATTCGAGACCGGTCAGGCCTCGATGGTTCCCATCAACTCGGTAGGACGCGCGACTCGCACGAGTCCCGCTAGAACGAACATGCCGGTCAGCAACATCCAGCCACTCGACCCCAGCGGCACCGGGGAGCCGCTCGGCGTGAACGTCATCAGCAGTGAATACAGGCCGATATTCAATGACCCCTGTGCCGAGGCCATGATGTGCGCGAAGTAGGTGCCGGCCGCCCCGACATTGAAGCTCGCCAGCTCGTTGTTGATCGAGCCGCCGCCATTCCAGATGACCTGGTCGGCGGAGGTCGCCGAGAAGCTCAACGCGCTCAAGGGCATCGGCCAATTGAGATTCTGCAGACTCACCGTCACCGTGCCGGCACCGGGAGTTGTAAACGAGTCGACAGTTGATTCAGTACCGACGACCATCGTCGTCTGCGCGAGCAGAATGCTCTCCGCGCTGGCATGTGGAGATATGGCCAGCCCGACTCCTGTCAGGGCCAGAGGCGCCAGCAGACCGCACCCGAGCGTGTGTTTGCGCATCGTGGTCGTGTTCGTGCTCATCGTGTTCATAGATCACCCTTCACCTTTCCGCGAGTTCCTGTTGCTGGTCCGCTCCCGCGGCGAGCCGCAACGAAGGCTCCCGGGGGACGTGTGATTCGGGAATAGCGCGGTACACGTACTTCGCGTACAGGTACTGGCGCAGCGATTCCGATAGCTCGGCGGCGGTTCGCTCCCGGCGCTCCGTGCTGGCGAGCTCACTCAATTTCAGTGCGGCGTAGGGCTCCTGCGAGCCGGTCAACGCCAGTAAAGCGATGTCGTCGCGTTCGACGCGCCTGTCGATCTCGACACCGCCGTTGATGATGGCTTCGAGCCTCGCGGCATCGATCTCGAAGAACCGCAGCAGCTCGGCGCCCGATTCAACAAAGACCGGCACCAGGTTGCGGCCGTGGGCCTCCGGGTCGTAGAGCGGCCCGAGCCTCGCCAACATGCTCTTCACCGCGAAGCGAATGACGTCGGAGTCGCGTACGCCGAGCCGGCTCGCGACCTTCTTCACCTTCCGTACGTCCGTGCTGTTCATCCGAATCGACACTGCCTGTTTGCGACTTTCAATCACGAGCAGACCACCCTTGTAAGCGGATCGTTGTGCTGTTCTGCGATAACGTGTCGGCGGCTTGCAGTCCCGCCTTAGGTAAAAAGGTAGTTACGCAGTGTTGCAGTCCCTTGTCGTTTCGATGACGTTCGCGCCGCCTTTGTAGACTCAGTCGACGACACAATGCCGCGGGCTGTGCTTTGTCAGGCACAAGCGGTCGAGATGCGAGGTCGGGGGGTTAGGGGCAGGGTGAGCTTTCCGACCAAGGTCGAGGCCGTCGCGCGGCCGCGTGGCCGATCCAGAAGGGGGGGCCAGGATGCGCTGTTGGTGGAGGGTCCCTTGCGGATTACGCCGCCGGTGTTGGCTTACCGGCCGGCTTTCGGAACCGGGGGTCTCCTGGGAGAACAGGAGCCGGCTGCCCGGTGCCGGTTATCACTCTGGCAGGTGATAGCCTCGCTTCCAGGATGGGGGTCATGCGGGCGGCAACCGTGGGCATTCGGAGTGGATTGCGACATCCCCGGCGGAGTATGTCGAAAGAGCTAGCGGCGTTGGTGTGAGGAAGCGGCGTAGAGGGGCGGCCAACGGCTAACGCGGGGCGGGATGCCGGAACGGTGCGGCCAGCGGCTCACCAATGAAGAGTCCCTGGCCCGGCATGGCGACACTCTTCCAGTAGGCTTCTATCAAAGTCTCGCCCGCGAGGTAGTGCTTCATGAGCACCCCGACGTGAGGGAACTTCGTCAGAAAGTTGCAGGGCTCCACTACGTTGCCGTAGCTGCCCGTGGCGCCGGCATCGAGCCAGAGCAGACTGCTCATTTGCCCGCTCGCGTCGGTCAGCATTCCGCCGAATGACGTCAGATGATCGGCGATCGCTCCCGGGAGGAAGTGATTGGTCGTCAATGCGGGGACCGTCGTGGCGCCGATGAAATAGAACATGACGTCGCGGCGGTCGTGGACGTCCACTTCGTGCAAGGTCTGGATGTTGACGTGCTTCGGTGTCGCGGAGTCCAGGTTGCGGTACTCCAGAGCGCGAACATTGCGGGCTTTGTCGTTGGTCTCGACGAGGTAGGCCGTGCCGTAGGGCTCGGTACTGTCCGAGCGCACGCCGCGATCGATCAAGGCCTTCGCGTGAGCGAAATCCAGTGCCGCAACGCTCATTGTCGGGCGAATGCGCAGATCGTCATGCGGTCGCGACGTCGTGGAGTTGAAATACGGGCTGACTTGCGTGGGCTTGCAACCGCTGGCGCAATATTTCGGGTCGAAGCCAAAGGCAAATGCCGAGGTGATCGACATACACTCGACGCGATAGGGGCGTGCCCAGGTCAGCGCATAGGCTTGTATTTGCGCAGCGGCTCGCGACTCCACCGAAGCCCTGATTTTCGCGAATTCATTGGCCGGGATCTCATCCCGGAGAGGACTGAAGCTCACCCGGATCACATTGGCCGGAGGGATGCGACGCTGGCGGGCGTAGTAGTCGCCTATCGCGATGCTGAGCGGGTCTGCGGTGTTGATGATGACTGCCAGTTGCGCCGGAGTCAGTGCGGGCGGTTGCGCCGCGAGCCCGAATGGCAGGGGAGCGAAAAGGGAGTTTGGGTGTGGCTCGGGCTCAATGGTAGCGGCGTACGCCGCGCTCGAAAGGAGAAGCCACGCGCATGTCCAGATCAGCAGGCTCGATGCGATCGGCCTCCACGCATGCGCGCGTGGAAAACTCGATTGCGTCAAGCGGCGCCGCCTCTCGTGCGCCACCATCAGAGTCGCCCGGATTGACGGGCGCGGATCGCTCAATGCCCGGCTTTCTGCGTCGCGGGCGGCACGTCAGTCGAAGACGACGTGGCAGCCGGCGGTGGAGTATTGATCCTCTCGCTGGTCAGCTTGTCGTGATACTCCTGTACTACGTTCTCGACCCCAACCTCCTTCAGACCGAACACGGGCTCCTTCTGGGCGAGCGCGGACCATACCCCCTTCTTCTTGTAGCGCTCGAGCAGGTCCTGTGAGTACACGTACAGCTGCTTGTTCTTGGTTTCGCAGCTGGTCACGGTCGTTTTCGTGGTCTGGAGATCCTGCTGCAGCTGTTTGATTTGTGAATCGCGGGCGGCGAGCTCCGCGTCTTTCTCGTGCTGCTCGCGGGTCAGAGCGGCCACCTGCCGACTGACGTCATCGAGCTTTTTCTGCAGGTCGGCTTGCACGGTAGCCGCGCTTTCCAGTTTGGCGCGCAGGGCGGCTTGCCCTGCCTTGGAGCCGGAGCGCGCGGTCTCGAGCTCCTGCGAGAGGGCCTTCAGCTTTTGCTCGCTATCGAGCTTGCCTCGCGCGAGCTCGCTGTTCTGGGCCTCACTTTGGCGCAGAGCCTCCTGTGCCCGACGCAACATCTCCCGCTCACGAGATGCCCTGCTGTCACTATCCGCGGCGTGGGCCGGGCCGAGCAACGTGCCCGCAAGCAGGGCCGTACCCACCAGAACCGTCCATTTACTCATGCGATGAGCTCTCCTCAGAATGCGGCGATCAGGTCGACCTGCAAGACGTCGATCGCCAGCGGCAAGCCGGTGATCTGCTTGGCGCTGTACCA